>CAIYTT010000205.1 GCA_903929195.1 uncultured Bacteroidota bacterium | reverse complement strand
TATTTCTTTGTTTTTTGCTGTAAAAGTAATTGTAGAAATTGGTTACTTTTAATAAGTTTTTGTAAAATTTAAAGAGATAATATTTATATAAAATAAATTATACAAAAAATAGTATATTTTTTTGTATAATTTATTTTATATATACTGTTTTTCAGTTCTTTGTTTTACCCACTCTAATACAATATTTAATTGCTCTTCTTTATTAAGGTTGCTATTATCTAATAATATCGCATCGGCAGCCTGCCTTAAAGGGCTTTCATCTCGGGTTGTATCTATATAATCTCTAAGTTCTAAATTATGCCGTATTTCATCAATTGTTATATGCTCATTTTTAGCGTACATTTCTTTAAAACGCCTCATAACTCTTATTTCCGGTTCTGCGGTCATAAATATTTTTAATTCAGCCTCAGGGAAAACCGTTGTACCAATATCCCTACCATCCATAATTATTCCCTTTTTTTTTACCCATACGTTTTTGTTGTGCTACCGCAAAAGAACGTACTTCTCTAATAGCAGCTACTTCGCTTACCTTTTCCGAAACCAGCATATCTCTAACCAGTGAAGCAACATTCTCATCATTCAAACATATTTCCGATTGTCTATTAAGTTCATTAAATTGAAAAGTAAGGTGTATATCTGCAATCGCATTTAAAACTTCGCCATGGTCTGAAAAATCAATATTATTTCGCAAGAAGTACAGAGTAACAGCTCTATACATAGCACCGCTATCTATATAATTATATTTAAGCCTTTTAGCCAGCTCATTTGCAAGTGTGCTTTTTCCACACGATGAATAGCCGTCTATAGCTATTATAATCTTTTGTGAAGACATATTAGCAAAGTTAAGGAGTATTGGTTTTAAAAGGTAAGTTTTAGAACTGAAAAATTAGTTTTTTTGAAAATTAAAGTTGTTGGTTTTTTGAAATTAGACGAATTGTTTATTCATCTAATTTCAAAACAGCTAAAAATGCCTCTTGAGGGACTTCAACATTGCCTATTTGTCTCATTCGCTTTTTACCTTCTTTTTGTTTTTCTAATAACTTTCTTTTACGGCTAATGTCGCCACCATAACATTTTGCAGTAACATCTTTTCGCATTGCCGATATAGTTTCTCTTGCTACAATTTTAGCTCCAAGAGCTGCTTGTATGGCTATTACAAATTGTTGTTTCGGTAATAAATCTTTTAGTTTAGCACATAGTTTTCTGCCAAAATCTTGTGCTCTGCTCCTATGTATTAATGCACTCAAAGCATCTAATGGGTCTCCGTTTAAAAGAATATCCATTTTGCAAATATCACTTTCACGATAATCTAACGGATTATAATCAAAAGATGCATAGCCTCTTGTACATGATTTTAGTTTATCATAAAAATCAAATACAATTTCGGTAAGTGGCATTTCAAAAATCAGTTCAACACGTGTAGGTGTTAGATAATGCTGATTGATTAAAATACCTCTTTTGCCCAAACATAAACTCATAATATTACCAATATAATCGGGCAGAGTAATAATTTGGGCACGTATAAAGGGTTCTTCAATCCTATCTATCCGGCTTGGGTCGGGCATTTCGCTCGGGTTATTTACTATAACCGTTTTCGTTTTATCTTTAGTTAGGTAGGCATGAAAACTAACGTTTGGAACAGTAGTTATTACTGTTTGATTAAACTCTCTTTCCAAACGTTCTTGGATAATTTCCATGTGTAGCATACCTAAAAAGCCACATCTAAAACCAAAGCCCAAAGCCTGAGAAGTTTCCGGTTCGTAAGTTAAAGAAGCATCATTTAACTGTAATTTTTCCATACAGTCGCGTAAGTCTTCAAAGTCATCTGTTTCTACAGGAAAAATACCTGCAAAAACCATTGGTTTAACCTCTTGGAAGCCCCTAACTGCATCGGTTGTAGGGTTGGCTATGGTTGTAATTGTATCGCCCACTTTTACATCTCTTGCAGTTTTTATGCCGGTTATTATATAACCAACGTCTCCGGCTCTAACTTCGGGTTTGGGAGTAAGGGCTAATTTCATTATGCCTACTTCATCGGCATTATATTCAGCATCGGTATGTATAAATCGTATTTTATCGTTTTTTTTCAGTGTGCCGTTAAAAACCCTGAAATAGGCTATAATACCCCTAAAAGAGTTAAAAACACTATCAAAAATTACTGCTTGCAGCGGTGCTTCCGGATTTCCTTTTGGAGCAGGTATCCGTGCTATTACCGCAGCTAGTATTTCTTCAATTCCTATACCTGTTTTACCACTTGCCAATACGATGTCTTCCGGTTTACAGCCAATTAAATCAACAATTTGGTCTGTAACTTCAGGTATCATTGCACCATCCATATCAATTTTATTGATAACAGGAACTATTTCCAAGTCATTCTCTAATGCAAGATAAAGGTTACTGATAGTTTGTGCTTGTATGCCTTGCGAAGCATCTACCAAAAGTAAAGCTCCTTCGCAGGCAGCTAGAGCTCTGGATACCTCATAAGAAAAATCGACGTGTCCGGGAGTGTCAATTAGATTCAGAGTATATTTTTCGCCATTATAAAGGTAGTCCATTTGTATAGCATGGCTTTTAATGGTAATCCCTTTTTCACGTTCCAAATCCATGTCATCAAGCACTTGGGCTTGCATATCACGCGATGATATTGTTTTTGTAAATTCAAGTAATCTGTCGGCAAGGGTACTTTTGCCATGGTCTATATGAGCTATAATACAGAAATTGCGAATGTTTTGCATATATAAAAGTGTTGCAAAGATAGGGTTTTATACTTCATTTGCTAAATAAGAATATAAACAATATTCTAAAGCATCTTTTTAGTCGCAATCTATATAAGCAGTATCTTTTTACGGATAATTTATAGGCTCAAATTCTTTTAGTATTTTATTTATTATAAAGTATTTTTCTTCCCCTTTGTAATGGTAACTAATAAGAGCTACACCGGAATACTTTATTGGTGGCTTTGGTTGTTTTTCCTTTTTTTCGTTACTGTTTTTAGGAAAGTTTTTTTCTGCATATTCATCATGAGACGTACCTACAGTAATTGTATATTCCCAACTATTAGTTCTTTTAGTTCGTTTTACATTGCCGTACAATTCTGCACTGTCTATTATAACTAAATTAAATGGAATGTCTCCTATCCATATTTTATCTAATTTAGGTTCTTCTTTATTCCCACTGTATAAAATTGTAAAGCTGTAATTATCACCATATCTGCCGGCAATACCTCCGCTCCATCCTTGATGCGTAGCTGTGTTTAGTTTTATATTTTGTGCATTACATACGCAATATGAAAATATTGATAATAATATTAATGTATATCTTTTCATTTTAAATTCTTTTGTCTATATCTATTTTATTCAAAAAGTATGCCTAATTTTTTTTAGGCATACTTAAAGTTTTTATTTTTTTTAAATTGGTTATATAAAATAATTTGGTTTTCAATAAAAAGTTTATATTTGTTATTATAAAATAGATAAATTATGGAACCTCTTTTTAAATTATTTTCGCTTGTTATTATTCTTAATGTCAATGCAGTAATTGCACAAACAACATTCGCCCCAGCTGGTGCAGAATGGTATCATAACATGCAGTATGGTTTATTCTATAGCTATAATGCGGGCGATACAATTATAAATGGAATTAATTGCAGAATAGTAAAAAGGGAAGCACGCACTTCGGTTTCTGTCGGTTTAACTGTACACAATTTACCTACAATCTATTTATATAATAATACAGATACCGTTTTTGTTTATAATTACTTTTTTAATAGGTTTACTCCTTTATATGTTTTTAATGTAATTGATGGTGATACCGTCCATCTACCAATTTTACCGACAGAAATAGATGGATTGCATCATGTGAGTACAGATTCAACTTTCTCCTTTATTGTAGATTCTGTAAGAACGGTTATATATGACACTGCTCATTTAAAAACAATATATACACGTTCTTATGGAAACAGAACTACAAATTATGTATATAGTTATGGACCAAATTATACAGACACATTAGGCAGGTATGCTGAAAAGATAGGTGGAATAAGCGAAGGGTTGATGCCGAGATGCTTAACTTATGTTAGTGTATTAGATGATAGTTATCAATTACAAGATAGTATAAGGTGCTATAACGATTCCGTGTATTCTATAAAGGTAACCACCGGTACCTGTGGCATGCCCGGTGTGCTCGTACCTCTTAATACTATAGATAAGAATCTGATTGTATCTCCTAATCCTGTTTATGATATACTGAACCTGAGAGCTAATAATGATATTGGAAATATAATTATTAGTAATGTTTTAGGAGAAATAGTTTATAATAAGGATATAAAAAACAAGATTGCTATTATTAAAATGAATAATTTGCCTAATGGGGTCTATATTATTAGCGTAAATGGCATAGAGCAAAGGAGAATAATTAAACAATAGGGTAGTGGTATAATTCAAAATCTTTTACATTCAGGAGTAATAATCTCTTGATACTATTCTAAAATGTGCTTGTGGTGTCCATTTGTGAGTTTAGAAACATTTATTTGATTCTGTAATAGATTAAAGGTATCTGTAAATAATAGGTATTTTGCTGTTAGAAATTCTCATAAAATACCATCAAAAAGGAGTATTTATTTGATGCAAATTAAAAATATAAAAGCTATTAGCCTTACTGAAAGCCATGTAGCAAACTTTTTTTACAAAAAAAGTAAAATAGATTTGGTAGCTAAAAAATGATTCCTATCTTTGCACTCCCGAAATAAAAAGCCGGTTTTTAAAAAGTTCTTTGTTTGAAAAAAGTCCGATAAAATTTAAAAATAAATTTTGTTGAATGGAAATAAGAATATACCTTTGCACTCCGTTTCTGAAAAGAGTAAAAAAGAGGAAAGGGAAAAGTTCTTAGAGTAGGGAGTAGAAAAAACGAGATGTAGCGGGTTGGCCGTGAT
>CAIYTT010000204.1 GCA_903929195.1 uncultured Bacteroidota bacterium | reverse complement strand
GTAATTAGTATGTTTAAAAATAGTTACCTTAAAAATCAATAGCTCAATAACAAATAATTATTCTTTGATACCAGCCTGTATTTGTCAATCAGTGCATTCATTCTATAGGTATCGTAGCTTATGGTGCTTGGTATCATTACTATAAAATTAGTTGCAGCCGCACTTACTTCTGTATTTAGATACAACCACAAAGGATTCGTATAGCCGGTTGTCCCTATCTCACTCGTTAAGCCTAACCATACAGTTTCACCCTCTGCTACCAGCCAAATAAATACGGCATCGCATATCGCAGGGTCTGCAATGTATATTCCTCTACCGGTAAAATCAAACGTATCGTTAAGCACAGCCTGCAAATAGCTTACCTGTCCGTTGTGAGACAAATAATACAGATTCTCGTTTCTATTTATAGTAAATAAAAAATACAATTCAATAACCGGAGCTATCAAGCACTGCAACCATCGCGTAAGTTTAGCATTTCGTAACCTTACCGGTAATAGTTGTTTTATTAAATCGGGGAAACTAACATTAAATAAACCCATTGTATTATTAATATTTTAAAAGGAAAATAATGTGTTATAAAATTTATTTGCCTATCCTTATAAAGGTGCATGTGGTATATAGCTAATTGTTAAACCGCCTACAGTAGCAAGTACCATATAACCGGCATCGGGCAGGTATTCTACACTTATTACCGTATAGGGCAAAGAACCATAAGTGGCATTTGCACTTACCACATTACCAATAACTACTCCGTTAATGGCTTGTAAAGTGACAATAAGATTATTTAATACAAACAGACCATTAAAAGGCATATTTGTAAGAAACGTATTGATAGCATCTGCAACAGGTGTAGTGCCACTACCGTCTAATCGTTCGCCAGTGGCACTTAATACCAAAGGGTCGTAAAAAATAGTTAATACCAATTGTAGCGTATCGGGGGCATTACTTGTTAGTTGTAATCGCACACCTGCATCTTTTACTAAATGCATATAGGCTGTAAAAGCTGTTAATTGCAGGCTGCTTAACGGTGCAAGAAATCCACCTACAAGTGTTGCTACTTTTATACGTAGCATATTGGTAAGCTCTACAACAGCAGCATATTCCACAATTAAAACCGTAGGCAATAAGGAAATACTCATATAAGTATCGCTGTCTGCCGGCAGTGCCATACCGTATTGAAACGCTTTTGCCATTTTTACATACCACTGCAACGTATGTGGTTTTTGGGTAGCCAATATACCCACTACTTCATTCTTATGTAAGTCAAACAGACTCTCTAACACATATACGCATACTGCAACTATATAAGTCCATAATAACCATATAGCCACATTGCTACTGCTTGTTATTGCCGCCAACGGATTAGCCCCCGTGAGCGGTAAATTAGGATTAACCCCATTCTTAGCATCTATTATAGATTGCTGTATTTGTGCAATAGTTCTTGCCATAGGTGAAATTGGATTTTTAGATGTGTATTATTGAAAAGAAGAAACTAAAATAGAACCAAGCATTACAAAATTAAAGTACGAAACAAAACAAACAATGCACCAGTCCGACCAAAAAATTCGTCATTCCGCTTTTTCGCGGAATCCCCCGATGGTCTGCAAGCTGTCTTAACAACAAGTATATACAACCTAATTGCCAATCCTGTTGGGATACCGCTGAAGGGCGGAAGGACGGGCTTAGATGGAGCTTTTTTAATTTTCTTTACAAACCACCCTTAGTACCTAATACAATACCATTTTGTTGTAAGTAAAGCAGAGTCTCAGCATCAGGCAGTATCGTATCCGGTATTATAAATGTAAAACCGGCAACCGGCAATGCAGAAATAGAAGTATTAGTAGCAGCCATTAGTAACATAGCGTTTTCTAAAGTGCCACTCGCCATAATCGTAATATCTAAAGCGGTTTCATTGGTACTTATTGTATAGGTGGGCATAGTATTTAGGTTTTTAGAAACACAGTAATTTATTATTTATATTTTCAGTAAATAACCTAATATGAAATGAAGTTTAAACCCTTTCAATAACCGATTTAAAAAATGGAATTAATATTAAAAGAAAAATAATAAAACACAATATAAGAATGTTATAAGCAATTTCATCTACTTCTTTTTCCTTCTCTTTCCATTTCCCCTTATACCCAATATTCTTTATATCATGTTCTATTTGTTTTATTTCATCAGTTTTGGTTACAACGTTAGTATTTAGTTCCGCAAGCTCACTATTTGCTTTTTTAAGTCTATAATTCAGCCGTTCTAATTCGGCAATCTTTCTGTTGTTTTCTTGCTGCTTCCGCTGTTCTTCTTGTTCTTTTTTCATTGCTGCTTCTTCGGCAGCTCTTTGTTCGGGTGTTTGGTATTTTCTTTTTAGCTCCTCTTCCTTTTGTCTCAGTTCGTCTTCATGTTCTCTTTGCTGCCGCCTTAATTCCTCTTGGTGTTCTCGCTCCTTACGCTTTAGTTCCTCTTCATAAGCTTTACCTGTATTGGTATTGCCATAGTTCGTATTGTTTTTAAGAGTAGCATCATGGTTTCGTTTCAGTATAGGGTCGCTTAACGTTTCGTAAGCCTCTTGTATATCTTTAAACCGTTCTTCAAAGAATTTATCACCATTATTTTTATCAGGATGGAATTTAACAGCCAACTTTTTATACGCAGATTTTACCTGTTCATCCGTAGCATGCTTCTCAATACCTAATATATAGTAATAATCTTTCAAATTAATAGTTTAATTTACCTCTTGCAAATCTATAATATTCTGTTATCGTTTCATAGACATTCTAAAAAAAGTTTGTAACTTTGTATTAAATAATGGTATTATGATTAGTGTGGTAGGTACATATCAAAATAGGTTTATTAAATTAGATAAAGAATTATCAACAGATGCACCTGTAAAAGTAATTGTAACATTTTTAGAAAACATTGAAATAGCAGAAAAAAAACAAATTAATGCTAAGTGATTTTTCATTTGCAAAAAGCCAAAAAGTACTTGAAAATTACACAGGTTCCCTAAGCGATTCAATTATTGAAGATAGATATTAATCCATATTCTACTTTTTCCCCCATTACCTATAAAACGCATCCGTATATACCACGCCCCGCTCTAACCTCACCGATACCACCTCCATACCGTCTTTTATAAACTCTATACTTAATGCACGCAGTAACTCAATTGTATTTTCATCATCAATAAACGTAGTTGCACCCACACCTATACTTGGGTTCTGTTTAAAATCGCCCTTATTGTTTAAAATAAGTTGTTCCTGATGCCTTGCTGTGCTTTCAGTTAGGGCAAAATCACCCCCTGTTATTGCTAAGTCTTCTGTATCATCAAGAGCCAAATCTATCATTAAGCGAGCCATAATTCTTAGTTTTTATTTTATTGTTTTTTATAAATATTACCCTGCCAATAAACTTCCTAATCTTGTTAATAGAGCATTAAAAGCCAAAACATTTATAGGTACACCGCTTGGGCCTCCTGTAGTAGGTACGGTAAGTAAGGTTATGGCAGTTATTAAATCGTGCAGCAAAGCATATAACCCATCGGTAGCAGTGTTCATTTTAAAAACCGTAGTACCAACATTCAGCGTCAATGCACCATTTACAATACTCACCTGATCGTTATCTATTTCATAAACCACATTGCCAATAGTAATACCTGCTTTTACCAAATCGGCAGCACGCAATAAAATCCATTCTCCCGGGCCGTCAATAGTACCTATCACTACGTTACTACCATCAGCCGGATAAATAATAAATCCATTTGTGCTACCCGTAATCGTATTTAGCAGTACACCGCAAATAGCCAAGCCTCCGCCTGTTGGCAATACGCTAATGGTATTGGTACTGCTGTTAAAACTGCCTGTTACAACTGTACCACTAATTATCTCATTTTCATTAGCTGCCAATTCCCTAAATCCCGATTTTATTTTAGCCGTATTCTTATTCATAAATCAATCTGATGTATTTCCCACTTTACAATATTGGTATTTAATTAATTCTTGCTCCTATCTCCACAATTCTTTTTGCACCCTGTATGCCAAAATGCACCTGAGTGCTTTCCACAACATAATTTCCGTTTTTATCGGCATACCTGCTGTCTTGTATGTTCGCTACATAACCGGCACTTACAAATGGCTCTAAAAAAGATACTATATTTCCCTCATAACCCGTATAACTGTATTGATATGCTTTTTCATTAGCCAACAACTTTAGTTCTTCGGCACTATTTATAGTATTTAATAGGCGTGTATGGGTACTGCCAACAACACTAAACACATCCGATGATTGTAGTAATATAGCTCCTGTAGATAGCTTTTTTCTGTAAATAACAGCTACAGGGTCATTTTCATTGATTCGTTCGTATAACGTATTGTTTTTTAATACATTAAAACCAAGCCGGTAATTTACCTGTCCTATATTAAATACATTCTTGCCTGCAGCACAATTACTGTAATACAAACCGCACCATAAAACACCCGGTGTTATAAAAAAGCAGCTAATGTTTCCATCGCAGTAGGTAGCAAGGTTATTAATCATCTCAAAACCCGATTGATTATTGATTAATATATTACATAACACCAAATCCAAATCGCATACCACTTTAATACTATATTTTAAATCGATACCGCTAACAGCAAATTGCAAATACTCTTTTAGCGATATTGTTTTCCAAAAAGCAGTTGACGTATTACGCCGCAGTAAATAACTATAACCCTCACAAACCACCTCAAGCGGCATATTCAAATTTCTCTGTTTCACAAACCCTATAAATTCTGTATTCAACTTACCGTTATAACCTAACTGAATACAAACCGGGTCGCCATCTTTAAATTGCGTGCCTGTAATTACAGTACCCGGCAATACCTTAGCATTTTTAGACACCTTAGCAATAGAGGGCAATGTTATTAGAGCTGTTTCCATAATAGAATGCATACTTTTATTAATACAAACAGCATTAACTCCACTAAATCTGAAATTACCAATCGTAATATCACTATTCAATACATACATAACTTGATAATTTAAAATGATAACAATATAATTTTCTACCAAGTAGGTGCTTTTCACTTTGAAAATGGCAGAATGCAATAGTGATATATAGCACAAAATTTAATGTCATGGTGAACCTCGCCGAACCATGACACCGCTTAATAGGGCTACTATTTATGATTTTCTCGCACATATAAATTTCTGAAAATAAATGTTTTATTATACATGTCATCCTAAGCTTGTCGAAGGACGAACCATGACCCGGCTTAATAGAACGATATTTTATTTAAAACTACCCTATCAAAGACAAATTAAATGGCTCATCGCTTAACATTGTAATTTGATACGGGCGCACATTCTTTACACCACTAATAGCCGGAAACTGTAAATCACTAATTATTATTTGGTCGCTGCCATTTCTATCCGGTCTCAATAAAAAAATATCCGTAAGCGGACACTGAATTGCGATAGGTGTGTTTTGTTCATAAATAGTCCTCAACTTACTCACCTCTATTTCAGGAAACTCATTTGTAGCACCTATTATAAAACCCTTTATCACAATTTCATAATCGGTTATGTTTATCAATTCTTTCACCGTACCGCGTCTTTCGGTAAGTGCTGTTTCAATAATAGTTTTCCTGCTGCTTATAGAAATTACCGGAAACGGCAGACTGTATTTTTGCAATACTTGTGGGTTATTACCTGTATTTGCCTCATTAGTGTATAACAAAGTTACCGGCATATAATACTCGTTTCCTAATGCATCATTAGCATAATAAGCCGACCCGTGTACCCCCAGTTCTACTCTGCTAAGTCGTTTATTACCAGATACAGGTGCTAATATCGGCTCAAAGGCATGTGTTTTATAGCCAAACGTTTTTTCAAATAAAGCTGCTAAGTTAAATGATAATTCAGGCATAGGTGGGTGGGTTTAGATAAAAAATGGACATAACAACAACAATCTCATTTCACATTGGCACTATTTAAAATATCTATTAGCACCTCTTCTACTTTTCGTTTAAAATCTCCCAATCCATCGCCTTTTGCAGTGGTGGTTGCTATCGTAAAATTGCCAATCAGGGGGGCATTTAGGTGTATATTTACAACTCCGGTTTTTCTATTTTCTGTACCTTTTTCATAGTTGGTATTTAAAGGGGCCGGCATAAAGGCATCTTTTTTAGTATTTGTATTTTCAGCTTCAGGCATTCGCACAAACCAAGAATTCCTTACATCATCTGTTTTTCGTACTATAGATATTGGTTGTACATGCAATGGCAACAAAGTGGTATTTAGATTTGTGTTAGCACACCTACCTTTAATTTCAGCAAACGATTTGCCCACATTTATATTAGCTACGGCACTATTTACAAGCATCGGCATCTTATTACGTTCAGCATCTATGTTAGTTTCTGTTGCATGCTTAGTTAAGTGCAAAACACTATTTTGTGCATTTCCTAACCCTGCCGTTTGTAAAGACATTTCTTTTCCCTGCATTTCACTATTCACCTTATAATGGTTTAGTGCAATCTCACTCCTATTCTTAATAGAAACCTCTTTTTGTAAAGGCATTTCTGTAAATGCAGATACCCCATTTTGTTCCGGCTTCAAACTGACAGCATCCCAAACATCCTGTTTATTGGTTGTATTCTGTATGTCAGATAGCCTATTTTCAACTAAACTGTTAATAAGAAATTTATTTAAATAAACGTTCTTATCAACATTTATATCCGCTCCTTTATTTGCTGTTACTGTATTATATTTATTCTGTATCAAATTTGCACCAGCTATAATTGTAGGCAACTCTTTATTGTTAGTAATCTGTTGTCGCGATAAACTAATTTCTTTTATTGCAGTTGGCACTAATAGATGATTACCTACTAAAGTGGGTATTTCCTTATTTACTATCTTTTTGCTTATTGCTTTCTGTAATTGTTTCGTTTGTAATTGTAACAAATACATTAAATCTACATTTTTTTGTACACTCCTCACAGCCTCAATCAAACTATTGGGTAAGTAAGATACGATTGGTTTATCTTTAAAAGAATAGTATATGGATAGATTCGTCATATATAATTGATAATTAGAAATTGGGAGATAATAAAATTATTTTGGAATACTATTATTTCTTATATACTCCAAATGTGCTAATTTCTGTGCAAACGCCTCATCGCTTAATTCTCTGTGTGCCACACCCGGTAAGTAATACTCAATCATTGTTTCATAATAGCCTATGGAATCGAACCCCGGTCCTCCGCCCGTTTCCGCTATAAGTTTACCAGTATTGCCTTTTTCCCTTCCAGCTTCACCCGCAATTCCTGACAAGCTCCTATAAACAGTTGGTCGTTATTCAGTATCTCTTCGCTGCCACCAATAAAAGTTATAAGAGCCAATTCTTCAAACATTGCAAGTGCCTTATCTTTATCAGCCTTGCTCATAGCACAGTTCAATTCGTTTCTACCCGGGTTTTTAAAATAGGCTACATGTCCCTCTGTTTCAATTGCATAAATACCATATTTATGTTTGTTTTTCCATTCGGCAATCTGCATCGGTGTTGCCTGTCCTGTTAATGCTATTCCTTGTTCGCCGGCAGTATCTTGCACCGGCGAACTGTTTTGTTCTTTTTTCATAAAATGGTTGTTTGTTTAATGGTTGATTCTTTCTTTATTCCGTAATCAATTTTAAAAATACAATCGGTAGTGTTACGTCCATATTCTTAGCACCTTGTTCCCATCCTTTTTCAAAATCTTTTACTTCAACACCTGCCAATGTATCTGTTTGTAACATGCGGGTGCCTTTTGGTTTATAGGTAATAACGATATCAAACTGCATATCTAATATATCATCTCCTCCTGCTGCTTGTGCTGCACGGTTCAGGTCGTCTATTGCACCCTTTAGCACTTTTATTTGTCCTTCGTAGCTGCGGTTGCCACTCTGTATGCTTATTGGCTCATCACCTGCGGCATGTAATAGCTGCTTTTCTTTGGCAGCTTTGTACTTTACACCTCTTATTTTTGTTAAAGGCGCACCCGCAAACATTACGGTCATATCTGCCCATTCACAATCTTTACTGTCAAAAAACGATATTGATGGCATAAATTTTGTTTTTAAAATTAAAAAATACAGTTTTCCTAAACCAATGGATTTGTAAAGCCTAAAATAATTTCAATATCACTCGCATAACCCACCGGTGTTATTTTCAGTACAATGTTCAGTTGACTTGTGCTGATAATATTTTGCATCGGGTCTATATAACAGGCTACGTTGCTTATTTCTTTATTTGCTGTCATTGTATTGTTTATTTGGTTTTCTATCTGCCTGCCCAACCACTTACAGAAACCGGCATCTAATGTGCCATCTGTATTTACAAGCACTTCATCATCAATTTCTTGTACAAATGTGGCATAGGTAAGTAAATGAGCTTTATCAATAACTCTGCCTCGTGCCAAAAAATGATAATCATCATCAACACTGCTGCAAGTGTCATCGCCCGAAAAATAGTAGCCGCTTATGTTTGGGTACGTAATAAAAGTTATATATCCTTTGCTTGCTATAACAGATAAATTAGCACCAATTGCAGTTGCACTCAATACCCCTACATAAGCACTTTGGTTTGTTAATGCACCTGTTCTTACTCTCGATATTTTTCTTTGTACAGGTATTACGGCTATTCTTCCTAACAATAGCCCCATACAAACCGCTTCGCCACTTACACTATCACCAATCAATACCGATGTACGGTTATTGCTTGTTCCCGATGTTACATCTGTAAGTGCAGTGGCTACTCCTGTATAAGAAGTGCCACCTATAATACATCTAAACGGTTGCTGTGCCTGAAACCTGTCTAATGCCAAAGCAGCCATATTGGTAACGGCAGTAGATACATCTGCATTTAAGCCATTGGTAATAACAACCGGCGAACCACCTAAATAAACAGCATTATCGTCTGTAAGTATGCCTAAAACTTTAATTTGCCCATTTGCAAAAAGAAGCAATTTTTCTGCACCGTTAGCATTTGTTTTATCTGCAATTTGGTTCACCTTCATGGTTACCGGCACTAACATTAAATACAATTTACTGCCTGCACCTGCTTCGTCATAAAACTCTTTTACTTGTTTATAAGCAAATGCATTACCTGCAATAGTAATACCATGCCCCATAAAATCTGCAAGTCCGGTAATTAAAATAGTATCCCCAACGGTATAGGCTCCCTCCGTTGTTCCGGTAGTTATCAATCCGGTAATACCGTCATTGGTTTGCAGCACCGCTCCAAGTTGCCCATTCGACAAATTTATACTTACACTTCCCATATTTTATATTATTATGATTAATTAAAAAAGTAAGAAAATTTTTTTATCTTAATTATATGCAATAATTACATATCATATAATCACCTATTAATAACAAATAAATCCTAATAGCGATTTATCTCCCAATGTCCGTTTATGTCTCACTACTTCATACCCTTCTCTGCTGCCATCGGTATTGCTATTGCCTTCTATCGTATGTATAGTAATTACATTGGTACTCATATCTATGCTTTCTACTATGCCTGTATGCCCGGTATTAATACCAAAAGACAATATAAACTGGTAACCGGGTTTCACAATTTCAGGATTTATATGAGCCTCTGCCTTTGTAATTTTCTTAATACCCGTAGTTTTATTCCAGCAATCCATAACACTACCGGTTTTTATAACCGTATTAGCTGCTTTTTGTTTCAGAGCTGCTTGTGCATAACACCAATATACAAATGCTTGACACCAAGCATATCCGGGTGCTAAGCCCACAGATTTTAAATACTCATTTACCATAGGGCCGCTATTACTGCCTATTGGCTTTTCACTTTGCCCTAACTGTTCTTGTGCCATCTGCAATGCATATAAAGCTATTGTTTCGTGTTCTGCACTATTAGAAATAGTATTTATTGAAGTCATCTGTTATGTTTTAAAAAGAAAGAGTATATTGTTTTTACATTCTACTTTAAAGAAGTATATTTTGCCTGTGTATATAAGTCATACAAATTTTGTTTTAATCGCTGTCCATCAAGATGAAAAGCAAGTAAACTGGCTATTTTTTGTAGTATAGCATCCTGCAATTCCGGGTTTCTTTCTTTTAGCTGTGTAATAAAACAAGCTAACTTTTCATTCAGATTATCATACTTTTTGCATTCTTCAACAATTGTAAGTGCTTCAACAACCTTACCCAATGCATTTAATAGTTGTATCCGCAATGCATTGTCAATTTCACCCGGTATTAAAGCCGTAATAATATCTGCCACCGGCAATGCCAATGCATTTTTGATTGCTGTAGTTACTTTTAAGGCTACATCAATATGGTTATCCACAAAACTGTCAAACTCACTTAATAAAGATTTCAATTGATTCCTCATTTTATTACAAAACATAAATTAAATTTTTAATGGTTAAATTATTTAATAGTGTATATAGACTGGTTGTTGCTTAACTAAATGTTATCTGTAAGAATTATTTATGCTCCAGCACCCTCAACCGCATTGAGTGTTCATTTAGCCTGTTATGGATTGCTGCATCCTGCTCCAGCAATCCTTGTATTTGTTGCCCTTGTATAGTAGTTGTTTTGCTTAATTGTTTCAGCTCATTTACAATATCATCAAGCCTTTTTATTACCTCTGCCGTTACAAGTTTTATTATAAAACCCAGAATTGCCGCCATAACACCTGCAACCGCAAGCAATATCCATATTTTAATTTCAGCATTCATAGTAGTTCGTGTATTTAAACTACTAAAGGAGTAATCACTTATAAATCTCCTTTAGTAGTTCGGGTTTATAAGTAGGTAGGTAGGTACTAACTAATATTAGGCTGCTGCCTGCACTATTGCTACAATCCCTTTAGCATCTTGTCTGCGTATTCTTGCACCCATTCTCACAAGTACACTATACACATCGCCATAATAAACAGGGTCTCCTACGTGTTCAAAAAATTTAATTTGCCCTATAGCTCTTTCTACCGCACCTGTATGCCAGCATAAAACACCATCATTATCTGTAGCTGCTAACGTAGTTCCGCTTGCATTTACTACAGGTGCAGTATCGTTGGTATAAGTAACAACACCGCTGCGCATCATAATATTAAAACCAAACAAACGACCTATAATACCTTCTTTTACATCGTAAGCTGCACTAAAATCACGATATTGGGTAGCACTCATATCATCGGTCAATTGCTGAAACATATCAGAACTAATTAATGCATACCTGCTTTCCATTGGTATATTCTGTTTGTTTAACTGGTTTTGGGCATTTTTTAAATCCTGTACTACAAACTTCTTCCTGTTACCGGTAGTGCCGTCTAATGTGGTTAGTACACTTGCACCGCTTGTTCTCATTATTAAACCTGTACTACCGCTTGGCGACCAGTTTACTAATAAATTGTCGGCAATCGTTTGTCTTAAAGACGACTCATATTCATTAAGTACACTCTCTCTTTTGTTGTAGCTCAATTCATACACATCAGCATTAGGTATTAAAATGGGGTCGGTACTATACTCGTCAAGCGAATAAGTAATATCCGTATCGCCTCTTTGTACCACCGTAGCCGGTACCGATGTTCTGTTTTTTACAACATTGGGTGTAGCACCTGCTTGCGGTATATGCACAACCTTACCTTGCAATACAAATTGACTTGCATCAGTAGAAGCCAGTAAGAACTCATTGTTCTTAAATAAATTACCCTCAATATGGTTTTCCCATATCTCTCTTTGAATAGCCATTGTTTGTGATTGTTTTGTGAATAAAAATTGTAATTACTAAAATTGTATTGGAAGCGGTATTATACTATCCTGAAATTAAACCTGTATATTAATTTTACATATATATATTTGGTAATATTATGCGGATGTCGTGCTACAATAAATAATAAAAATCATGTTCCGGGTAGTGGTTGCGTAAAAACAAAACTGTTTTTAGTTTATCAAGCTAATACTTCTTAGGTAAACGTAATTATTAGGTATCCCGGTAGAGAACAAACACAAGTAAATTACTTATAAAAATCCTACCCTCAATTATTTGTTATTGTAGAAGTTTATAGATTTATTGTTATGCTTTAAGCCATTCATCATCCGGTTTAGCAATTAATCTTGCATTATTAATTGCCATATCTAAAGTAAGGCAGGTTCTACCGGAATAAAAATCACCTTCTTTATAAATTGCTAATGCTAAGTCTGCTGTCTTTGCATCAGTTAAACATAATGGCAGAAGCAATTGTAATTGAGGAGTATCGGGGAAAAAAGTGTTTCGGTAATATTGAGGTATTGCAGTTTTATAGTTGCGTTTAACACGTTTTTGGGCATGATCAATTGCCCCATTAAATGTATGTATTAATTGTAATTTAGGTAATGATTGTATATATTTCGGGAAACGAGCAAAATTTCCTCTATCTTCAATAATATGATCAATATTTATTCTTATAGGTAATCTAAAATCAATTATTAAATCAGCAGGATTATTAAAATAACTAGCCCTTTCTGGTAATGATGAAAATCTCGCCAAATTATTATCACTTTCTTTACAAAATTCAATGAATTGCTTACCTTTTGTTGGATTTTCTTTAAAAAGCATAAATATCTCTTGTTGATTTTCGGTTACCAAGCCAGTATTAAAACAAGAATAATTATCTTTTTCAGCTATTTTATTTTCCTCTTTTATTCGTGTGAATGTATGTAACAGATAACTAAAAAGAATTGGTAAAGCTTTTTCATTTGGTGTTCTTTTATATTCCCATATTTCTGGCATTGCCAAATCCTTCAATAAATTTAATGTAGTCTCAAAATTACCACAATAACCATATTCAAAAAGCGGAATATTCTTTTTATCTTCTTTTGCCATTTAATTTCTCATGATTTTAAATTTAAAGCCTCGCTTTTCACGAGGCTTTTTTAAGACTTTTATGTTTTTTTCTCTACTTTTTTAAGACTTAGTTTTTTAATCGGATTCTTGTTTTTTACTTTTTTTCTTGCTTTTTTAAAGTCTTTAGTTTTTAAAACTTATTTGTGAATTTCTTAATGTGTGAATCTTTCTTTTAATTGCATTTCTTGCAAAGATTGTAACTGCAAAGGTTATAAATATTTTTCAAATTTCAAAAAATATTTTTCAAATTTCAAAAATAACTAAATAGACTATCCTAAATTATTTTATAATAAATGTATTTGTTTATTCATCAATAGTATTTGCAAAAGAAAACTCAACTATAATGTTGTTTTTTATTAAAAATGCAAGACTGTTTGGATCTTCTGTAGTAGCAACATATATCTCATTTGGGCATGATGGTAAAACGTTGGTATAGTTTACCAAATTAAAGTTGTTATATATCATTTTTACGTCTTACATATTATAAAAATTTTATTTTTGCAAAGGTAACCTCTTTAAATAAACAATGAGATATATTTCTCCCTTCTACACCTCTCCTCCAAATTTCCGCTCAAATAAATCCTTATACTTATCGGGGTCATTGGCTCTCAATTCTTTAAGCTTCTTGCCTGCCGGGTCATTACGTTCAAAATCATCCCATTCCCAAGCTATTTCGGCATTTTCTTGTTGCCTTGCTTTTAAATTTTCAACTATGCTTATATAGGCAGGCATAGCAGCTATCAATGTTTTTAACCCTTCTGCATTGGCACCGTAATCTATTGCCAAGCGGTCTCTCAATTCAACGGTAATCTTTTTGTCTTCTAATGCTCTGTTAAGCAATGCAGAAATATCAATCTTTGTTCTTAACATTGCCATTTCATCTATTTGCTTTTGCAAGTCAATTTTATCGGCACACAATAAACTGTTTTCTATCTCCATATTACTACTATTAGCAACCAAAGATTGTACCTTGCCAAGTATTGCCTTTTCATCTGTTTCCGCTCCTAATTGCAATAGTTCGCAAATAGACTTATGGGTTGTGTTAGCTAAAAAATGAATGCTTTTCTTGCCGATATTCAAATCCGATAGATTCAATTCATTTTCACGGGCATCAAATAACTTGCACAACGAATTACTGTTACCCGGTATATCTACTAAACTACATTCTTTATTATACCATTTTGTAATTGTAGGACCTGTTTGCCCCTCCAACATTTGCTTAGGGTCTGTGCTGTACTCTAAAACAACAATATGCCCCATAGATGCAGCATTCAAAAAACCGTTTTCAGCCTCATTCAAAAGCTGTTCGCCCTTGCTGTTACTTAAATTAATTACAGGTGTACCCAAAATTTTATCATCTGCAATATGTAAATCATCCCATTTCAAAGCAATACCGTCCTCGCGGCGATGCATATAATATCCTATAGGGTTCTTTTTAAAGTCCTCTATTAAATAACCCGATGTTAATAACCGGAAACCATATTCATTTACCGTACTGTCCGATAGCACATACTCTCTTTCTATCTTCTTTAATTTATCCGTCATAGTAAAGGTTTTTGCTTGTTTTAGAACACAAAGATGGGCAGCAAATACAATACATACAAATGCAATTTAGGTAGTAATCCCTACTTTTAGTCATCATAACAGTAAATACTTGCTATCATAAAAACAAAAAACACTTCAAAACAGCAATTACCAACAACATACAATTTAAACAATACTCGAAATCTTTACACTGTAATAAGAACGAGGTAATTAGTAGTAAATATGAATTTAAGCTTCTATATTTCATTCAACTTGTTACTTTTATTGTATATTTGTAAAAACAACTAAGTATGAAAATATTGATAGTATTAATTTGTCTTTCATTTACATTATCTACCTCCGCTCAAATTACAATAGATACCACTTTTGGTAACACAATTAGTTATCAGGCAAAAGTGGTAAACCTGAGCCACTCAGGCAAAAAATATGAAATCTACAAAACACAAACCTCTTCCATTACTCCAGACACACTTTACTTTTATAACTTAGACTATAGTTTTTGGAAAACAATTGTTTGCCCTATAATTCCCGGTTACGAAAAAGGTACTTTTTTCTCTTATACCTCCGAAACATTATTTAATCTGGATACCTTATTAGAAACAGCCCGCTGTTATATAAAAGCACCTTTTACGGTAGATACCGGTACTATTTTTATTATAAATGAAAACGGTGCCTTAGTAGATTCTATTTTACATGTAGGCTTTTTTACACAAGATTATTTTACGGTTCATAACATTAACGCTACTACTTTTAAAGCTACCGTAACTACTAGTAATGGCTTACAAATACTAAACTTACCCGGCACACTACCCTGCGATATTTGTGGTGGCGGACTTGGATTAGCAAAATCAGAAAAAAAAGAATCGTACTACCTACCTGCTCCCATACCCAATCCGTCTAAAAACGAAGTAAAATTATGCTTTACCTTACGGCAAATGCCACAAGAGGCGTAATAGATATTTTTAATACTTACGGACAAAAAATAAAATCTTATACTGTAGATAACCGTTTCGGATTTATATTGATAGATAATACCCAGTTAGAAGCAGGTATCTATTATTATAATCTTACTGTAAATGGCGAAATAAGCAGCACACAAAAAATGCTTGTTATAAAATAAATGCAATATCTATATTTCGTTTGTTTATTACATTATTGAAATAAATCTACAAAAAAAATTTGTACTACAACAAAATGCTATTATCTTTGCATTCCTTTTTAAAAAGTAGGGAAGCATAGCTCAGCTGGTTCAGAGCATCTGCCTTACAAGCAGAGGGTCCGCGGTTCGAACCCGTGTGCTTCCACAGAAAGACTCAAGCGAGACGCTTGGGTCTTTTTTTTGGGGTCTAAGAGCAAGTATGTTGGAAACGAGTATTTCAAATAATAATGTTGGATTTTGGGCGTCTAGTAGTATAGTTGAAGGTGGAAAATTTGGATATACTGTCTTAAGTAGTCCATCAGGAGATGGTATAGGAAATATATCTGGATTTCAACTAAACGTAGGTGCCGGTTTACCATGTGGTCCATTTCCAATTGATTTTTCAGGAGGTGTTTATAATACTACTTTATTAAGATTTCATTAATTCATTGTAATAATTGCATATAAATGAGAAAGAAATTTATCATATTTTTTGCATTTTTTGTGTTAAAAGATAAAATTACTCACAATTCGCCAAAAGATAATTACAATACATATATTTTCAATTTAATAAATAAATCATTTGACGGTAAAATTGAGGAAGTGCATTTGTATAAAATTCAAAATCATTTTAAATTAAAAAACGAGTCAAAAGAATTTTATTTTTATTATTGTCAGAAATATTCTCCTTTTACTTGCTTTAGTGAGGTTGCTAAGATTGGCGACAGAGTTTATAAAAATAAATATTCAGATACAATATATTTAATTCACCATAATGAAAAATACATATACATACTTACTATTATTAATTAATGCTTTTGTATTAACAACATTTTTTGGTTGTACAAACAATAATCTAAGGTCTAAAGCAAAAATTAAGTCTGAAGAATTATTAGATGCCATTGGAAATGGTAATGCAAATGATTTATTTCCTGCAAAATATTTTCCAGTGAACATATTCGCTGAAAAGGAATTAAGTTGAACTACAAAAGTGTGCCAATAATCATAACAAAATGTGATTATTAGGTTTATTCGCTGAACAATTCTTATATTTGCAAATAAATCACACTAAAATGTGGGTTAAAGAATTAGGTATCGTTATAAAAAACAGAAGAAATGCACTTAGAATAACGCAACCTTATCTGGCTGAATTAGCACAAATAAGCGTCAATACACTTTATAAATTAGAGCGTGGAGAAGCAAACCCTACTTTGGATGTACTTGAAAAATTAGCCGATGTACTTGGCTTGGAACTTAAAATTGAGGTAAAGAAAACGCTTTAACTAAATGAGAAAATTAGCCGTTTACCGAAATAATATCTTGGCAGGAACACTAACGGAGCAGTACAGAGGAAGTTATGTTTTTGAATATGATACGCAGTATTTTAACAATACTAAAAAACCGGCAATCAGTTTAACAATGTCAAAAACTAACCGGGAATATCATTCAGATACTTTGTTCCCATTCTTTTATAATATGCTTTCAGAAGGTGTAAATAGGAAATTACAGAACAAGCTATTGAAAATTGATGAAGATGATTTTTTTGGATTACTTGCAGCAACGGCTCAATTTGATACCATAGGCGCAATAACAGTTAAACCTTTAGATTTATGACTTTGGAATTGAAATATTGTCCTTCTACTTTGGCTAAAGGTTTTAATACGTATAGCCCTTCGGCTTTACGCAAATTATTTGACGGCAAAAAAGTAAGCCATATACTTCCTTATGATGCACCTGAAAAGAATGAAATAGATACACAGCAATTTTTAGACAATAGGAAACGAATTTCAATATCAGGCGTCCAAGAGAAATTGTCTTTAATTTTAGAGAAAAACAAATTGAGACTTACTAAGGACGGGGAGGGCGGCACTCACATACTAAAACCTATACCAAGGGATCTAAAAAAAGTAAACCTTGTTCCTGCTAATGAACATCTTACTATGCAGATTGCCAGTCAGGTTTACGGCATCAATATTGCAGCCTGTGGAATGATATTCTTTAAAAGCGGTGAACCTGCTTATATCACCCGGCGATTTGATGTAAAAATTGATGGCTCAAAAAGAGGTAAAGAAGATTTCGCTACACTGGCGGGAAAAACCTCTCTAAACTCCGGTGGTAATTTTAAGTATTCTTATTCTTATGAAGAAATGGGTTATCTGATTCAAAAATATGTTCCTGCCTGGAGGGTTGAAATGGACAAATATTTTTCATTGATTCTATTCAATTACTTATTCTCAAATGGAGATGCCCACCTCAAAAACTTTTCGTTGTTAGAAAATGATAACGGAGACTATTTCCTTAGTCCGGCTTATGATTTATTGAATACCCGGATACACGTTGATGATTCTGATTTCGCATTGGATAAAGGATTATTTGCTGATAATTATAAATCTGAAACTTTTAAGAATACAATGCACCCGGGCAAGACTGACTTTATTGAATTTGCAAGAAGAATTGGTATTGACGTAACGAGAGCGGAAAAGCTTATAGTGCCATTTCTTACCCGGCAGGAGAAAGTTGAGATGTTGATTGCCGGAGCATTTTTGCCGGAACAGAATAAAAGAGGCTATCTGCTTGAATACAATAACCGGCGAAATAGTTTGAATACCTGATTTGAAGTGTATTCAAAAACACATAGTTGGAAAATATATAATATAAATTATAAAAGCATCTTAATTCTTCACACATCTCGCTGAAAACATCAAAAGTTTCCATCTACAGCCTTTAAAAATCATGTTATCTGTATAATGAAAATCGCGATAAAATGCAAAACTGTCATTATTACCCGAAGTTGCTGTCCAAAACATGGCACATTCGTTAAGGAAATGGAAAGTAGTGTCTTTTTTGGATGAGCAACCGCCAGGCAACGCATTAAATCCAACACTATCATTTGCTCCAATATTTGGATTGTGCCATAAACTTTTCGATTTCAACTTACCGCCGGCGTTTACAGATTCGCCTCTATAATAGCCATGTACCAAGTCAGAATCATTCATTCCAATATATTTTTCAAGTGTTTTCCAGTCTTGTTCAGATGGTAATCGCCACCCTTGGGGAACGGATTTCATTGCACCATACCAATCGTATAGCCTACCATACACTTTACAATTCTCGGTACTATTATCATAACATCGGCAGTCTTCTCCTACATCATAATTCAAATTTTCCGACATCCAGACCTGAGTGCCTATTTGGATAGTCGAGTAGATTTTACCATCTCGCCTATCCGTAAAGGTTCCCCTTTGTTGTGCGAATGCAGTTGTGGTAATTAGTATAAGTGATAATAATTTCAATATTTTCATACATTTAAAAAAATGGCATTAAAAGTATAAAATCTCATTCATAAAAAAAATACTCCCACAAAACCTACCGCAAAATACTACCAACAAAGTTTTTTCCGTTTCAAAAATATAACAGTTTCAAATTTGTAAGTTTGAAACCCTTTTTTGTTTGTATATACTTTTATTTGTTTGCATGTTTATCTGGCTTGTTAAAAGGATAGGGCAATTGTATTTTAAGTTATACCTAATTGACATTAAAAGTTGTATAAATTTTTATCACAAATAGCCCTGTATACCTGCCCCAGCAATTGCTTTCATACAAATAACGAAACACTATACAAACAGGTCTATGCTGCATTTTGTTGTCCAAATGATATTTTTACTTATGTTCTCCAATCTAAGTTAGCACAAATCATACTATTACATGACAATTATCATACGTTTTTACACCATATAAACCTTAAATTTGCAAAAAAATATTGTGATGGTTGATTTTCAATTGCTTCAAAAATATAATGTAGCTATTCCTCGCTACACAAGCTACCCAACTGTGCCCAACTGGAAAGAGGAATTAGATGCTAATGAATGGGAAAATAGTTTTAAACATAGATTTAGTATAGACAATAAAGCCAATGGTATTAGCCTCTATTTACATTTACCTTTTTGCGAAAGTTTATGTACTTACTGCGGTTGTAATAAAAAAATAACTACCAATCATAATGTAGAAGACGAATATATTACTGCTATACTTAAAGAATGGAATCGGTATCGCAACTTAATGAACGAGCCACCCGTAATACGCGAAATACATTTGGGCGGTGGCACACCTACGTTCTTTGCACCCGAAAACCTAAAAAAACTTATAAACTCCATATTAGAAAATTCAGTATTACACCCTCAACACGATTTTAGTATAGAAGGACACCCAAATAACACAACAAGAGAACATTTACAAACCTTGTATAATTTGGGTTTCAGACGCGTAAGCTTTGGAGTGCAAGATTTAAGCGACGAAGTACAAAGAGTAATTAATAGATACCAACCATTTAGTAAAGTAAAAGAAGTTACCGAAACCGCACGCGAAATAGGCTTTTTATCCATAAACTTCGACCTTATTTATGGCCTGCCCTTACAAACACAAGCCAATCTTGAATATACTCTTTTACAATGCATAACCTTAAAACCCGAAAGAGTCGCTTTTTACAGTTATGCACATGTACCCTGGACAAGCAAAGGTCAACGATTGTTTGATGAAAATGATTTGCCTTCAGTAGATGAAAAAATGAAATTATACCAATTAGGTAAACGATTATTTTCTGAAAACGGTTATTATGATATTGGTATGGACCACTTCTCCCTACCCGAAGATAATTTATATCAATCTTTTTTAGAAGGTAAACTACACCGCAACTTTATGGGTTATACCACACAAAAAAGTGCAATTATGATAGGCTTAGGTGTTTCCTCAATTAGTGATACCGGTTATGCATTTGCACAAAATGCAAAAATATTACAAGAATATTATAATAGAATAAATGCAGGCGAAAGTGCCGTTACTAAAGGCTATTTCTTAAATGAAGAAGATTTGTGTTTTAAAAGATATGTGCTGGATATTAGCTGTAAAGGCAAAACTACTTTTAAGCCCGAATTCAGAGATTTATTAGAAAAATATACTATTCCTGAATTGAAAAAACTGGAAGCAGATGAATTAGTTGTTTTAACAGACACAGGTGTTGAAGCAACCGCAAAAGGCAGACATTTTATTCGTAATATTTGTGGTGCATTCGATATGTATTTACTAAGAAGCAATTTAAATGCCGAAGACCGAAAATTTAGTAGAGCTATATAATGGGTATTATAAAACATTTTAATCCCAATAGAGATAATATTATTATAAAATTAAATGCTAAGTTTTGGTAAAACCCTGAAGGGGTGGTATTATTTTATAAAAAACAATACCACCCCTTCAAGATTTGTTCTAAAGTAAAGAATAGTTATAATGATTTATTATACTTGCATAAATTAATGCAAATACCATTAATTTTGTTTTTATGAGCATATTCCGAAAGGGTTTTGTTGCATTTCTTGCATTTATATTAATTTCATGTTATGCATTTGCCGACCGTAAAAAGAAAGTTACGCAAATAATACCTATTACAACCGGTAAAGCTGTATGGATAGACAGTGTATATAATAAATTGACAATAGACGAACGTATTGGTCAATTATTTATGGTAGCAGCCTATTCAGGCGGTAAAAACTATAATGAAGAACTTATAACACAATTACTTAAAGACCATCAAATAGGTGGCTTAATTTTTATGCAAGGTGGGCCGGCTCGCCAAGCACTATTAACCAATAAATATCAACAACTGGCACAAGTACCTTTACTTATTGCTATGGATGCAGAATGGGGTATAGGTATGAGATTGGATAGTGTAAAAAGTTTTCCGCGACAAATGATGCTGGGTGCAACTCACGATACAGCTCTGGCTTATGAATTGGGTGCATCTATAGCCGCACAATGCAACAGATTAGGTGTAAATATAGATTTTGCCCCGGATGTTGATGTAAATAACAACCCTGCAAATCCTGTAATTAATACCCGTTCTTTTGGCGAAGATAAAACATGGGTTGCTAAATTAGGTATAGGCTATATGCGTGGTTTACAGAATAATGGGGTAATAGCATGTGCAAAACATTTTCCCGGTCATGGCGATACAAATGTAGATTCGCATAAAGATTTACCGTTGATATTAAAACCGTATGCGGCTTTAGATACCTTAGAACTTTATCCTTTTAAAGAATTAATTGCCAGGGGCGTTAAAAGTGTTATGTCAGCTCATCTTGAAGTTCCTGCTTTAGACACCCAAGAGCATTTACCTACTTCTTTATCTAAAAATACAATTAGCAACTTACTAAAAGCAAAATTAAATTTTACCGGTTTAGTAATTTCCGATGCTCTAAGTATGAAAGGGGTTACAAAATACTTTCCTGCCGGCGATGCTGATTTGGTTGCTTTTGAAGCCGGTAATGATATTTTACTTTTCTCTCAGGATGTACCAAAAGCAATATTAAAAATAAAAACAGCAATAGACAGTGGTGCTATATCGCAAGAAATGTTAGAACACAGTGTAAAGAAAATATTATCTGCGAAATATGAATCCGGATTAAATAAATTTAAAAATATAGAAATAAAAAATATTGTAGAAGACCTCAATCAAAAAGTTTTTCCATTAAGGTATAAAATAGCACAGTCTGCAATCACGCTTGTAAGAGATGACAATGATGTATTAAATAAAATTAATGAAAACTTGCGTTTAGGTTATATTGGTATCAATGCCAATACAACAACTCCTTTATACGAGGGTTTAGAAAATGAATATAAATCTGTTGACGCTTATTGGTATCCAAAAAACAGTGATGAGGATGCAGGCGAAGAAATACTTAATAAAATTTCAGTTTACGATGCTGTTATAGTAGGTATTCATAATCTGAATTATACTCCCGACAATAATTACGGTATTGATAATAATGACGTAAAATTTATACAACAACTATCAAAAAAGAAAAATGTACTTATTGCACTAATGGGTAATGCTTATGCTATGCAAAGTTGCTTTGTAAGCCCATCCTTATTATTAGGCTACGACGATGATAGCGTTACCAATAGGGCAATGGCAGACATTTTAATAAAGAAATCTAAAATAAAAGGAGATTTGCCCGTTAGCCCGGTGTCTTTAGTTGGTAAATACAATCCGCCGGCAATAAAAACAGTAAAATACAATCCTGAAAATTCTCCCGAATTAAAACCTGTTTTAATGCCTAAGGATGCCGGTGTAAAAGACCCTGCAATGTTAGATAAATTAGATATGTTTTTACAACGATGTATTACTGATGGTGTGTTTCCAGGTTGCAGAGTTTTTGCCGCAAAAAATGGACAAGTATTTTATGATAAATCTTTCGGCTATTTAAAATATGACAAAGAAACACCGGTAGATGAAAATGTACTCTATGATATGGCATCTTGTACAAAAATATTGGCAACAACAATTTCTGTAATGCGTTTGTATGAAGAAGGAAAATTAGACCTTGATAAAAAAATTAGCGACTATTTGCCCGCTTCTATTGGCACAAACAAAGCAGACATAAAAATAAAAGACCTTCTATTGCATCAAGCGGGTTTAAAAGCTTGGATACCATTTTATAAAGAAACATTAGATGAAAAAGGACGATTAAATAAACGCTATTACAGAAAATTTGAAAAAGGCGACTTCCAAACCCGTGTAGCAAGAGATGTGTATTTACGTAACGACTATATGGATACTATATGGAAACGCATTTACACAAGCAAACTTGATAATGCCGGTAAAAGTGTTTATAGCGATTTAGACTACTATTTTTTAGGTGCTATTGTTGAAAAAATTTCAGGCAAAACGATTGATGAATATGCCGATGAGCAGTTTTATAAACCATTGGGTCTATCGCATATTTTATTTAAACCATTAAGGAAGTTCGGACCATTAAAAATTGCCCCTACAGAAAATGATATAAGTTTTCGTAATCAACAAATTTATGGTTTTGTACACGACCCCGGTGCAGCAATGTTTGGTGGTGTAGCAGGTCATGCAGGGTTGTTTTCTACAGCAGGCGATGCAGCTGTCATTTTCCAAATGCTATTAAATAAAGGATTGTATGCCGGTAAACGTTATTTTAAGCCTGCTACAGTTGAGTTATTTACTAAATACAATAGTTTATTAAATCATCGTGGCTTAGGTTTTGATAAGCCTGCTGTTGATGAAGATAATGGTGGCCCTGCCGGAGACCGATGCAGTGCATTCGCTTTTGGTCATCAGGGCTTTACAGGTACATGTGCTTGGGCCGACCCGGCTACCGGCATCGTGTTCGTATTTTTATCAAATAGAGTTTTTCCTTCTGCTGCCAACAATAAAATTAATAAACTAAGTGTACGCACAATAGCACAAGATTATATCTATGAATCATTCGGAATACCTGTAAACCACGAAAGAAAAAAGACGTATGACAAACAAGTAGCAAAAGAAAAGTAAGAATATTGAATAGAAACTTTTTGAGGCGAAACAAAAAGAAATTATATTGTGATTACAACAAATAATAATTTATATCAATTCAAATAATTGCTTGTAAATTGCAATTTATAACATTATATCTCTTTAAAATTACAAAATGCCTACACCAATAACAGTACTTACTTATTTTTATAAGAGTAATAGATATATTAATGGTTTTTAGGGTATTAAAATTTTATATTAGGTAGCCCTGAATGACTGCCCATAAAGCAACAGCTTAATATAATAGCTTTTATGCATATAGCTACAATAATCTATATAATGTATTTTTTATACTATCTAATCGATAATCATTCATTTAATTGACTATTTTCGATTGGAAAGAAAATCGACTATTTTACCAATTTTTCAAAATATAAACAAGCCTCTTTTAAACCACATTCTGTACATTTTGGGTTTCTGGCTACACAAACATATCTGCCATGCAATATTAACCAATGGTGGGCTGTTGCAAGTAATTCTTCCGGAATATTTGCTACTAATTGTTGTTCTGTTTGTAAAGGTGTTTTACAATCTTGGGTTAAACCTATACGTGCCGATACTCTGAACACATGTGTATCAACTGCCATACCCGGCAGATTATACACTACCGAAATAATTACATTTGCTGTTTTACGCCCTACACCCGGCAACTGTATAAGGTCTTCAATCGTATCGGGTACTTTGCTATTAAATCTTTCTACAAGCATGTTTGCCATGCCTATTAAATGCTTCGTTTTATTATTGGCAAATGTTACACTGCGTATCAATGGCTCTACTTCTTCAAAGGTTGCAACTGCAAGCTTTTCCGGAGTAGGGTATTGGTTGAATAACCGGGGTGTAACCATATTTACCCTCTTGTCTGTGCATTGTGCCGATAAAATAACTGCTGTCAATAACTCAAAAGGATTGGTATAATTAAGTTCTGTTTCGGCATTGGGTCTATTTTTTATAAACCATGCTATAACATAGTCATAGCGCTCTTTTAAAGTCATAGTAAATACTGATTTATATAACGTTATTATAAATTTATTAATACTACCAAAACTATCTTTATTTAGAAAATATAGTCTGTATTATATGTTTTCAAACAATAAATCAACTTGTTTTTTTGTATTAAAAGAGTGTAAACTTATTCGCAATCTTTCTTTACCAATTGGTACTGTTGGGTATAGTATAGGTTTTATCATTAAACCTGCTTGTTGCAAATTAGCTGCAATTGTTTTACAGCGTCCATTATCACCTAATATCAAAGCTTGTATCGGGCTGTGGCTATCTATCCAGCCACTCATACCCATTTCTTTAACCCAAAGCCTAAAATAGGCAATAAGCTCGTGTAAGGGTTGGTTTGTAAATTGTGGCGATGAAATATATTTATAAGCACAATAAGCAGATTGAATAGCATGACCCGGTAATGCGGTTGTATATATAAAGGGTCTCGAAAAATTGATTAAATAATTTCTTAATAAATTAGAACCTACAACTGCTGCGCCATGGCAACCCAATGCCTTACCAAAAGTATGAACACGGGCAAATACTCTTTTTTCTAACCCCAAAGCCACCGTAAGCCCTTCGCCATTATTACCGAATACACCGGTAGCATGAGCTTCATCTACAATAAGGCGGGCATGGTATTGTTCGCATAAGTCGGCTATTTCTACTAATGGTGCTTTATCACCATCCATAGAATACACAGATTCTACAATTACTATTTTAGTTTCGTCGGCTTGCAGTTGTTCTAATTTTTCTTTTAGCTGCCCTAAATTATTATGTCCGAATTTATGTTTTTTTATACTTTGTACCAGTCTAATACCATCAACAATACTAGCATGGCAAAGCTCGTCGTATAGTATTGTTGTATTGCGGCTTGCTATTGCACTTATCAAGCCCATGTTTGCCACATAGCCTGAATTAAAGATTAAAGCAGCTTCACTTTTATGAAATACTGCAATAAAATTTTCTAACAATTCTGTTTCTATAGTATTTCCTGATATAAGTCTTGAACCCGATGAACCTGTTGTGCATTTACTTGCGGGTACATCCCGCATACAATCACTAAGTATTCCTGTATTTGCTAATCCCAAATAATCGTTTGAAAAAAAATCTATGGGCGAATTACAAAGTGATAATTCTCTATAATTATCACTTTGTTTACGCTCCAGTAATTTTTGTTCAAGATATTGGTCAACAAGATTCATACTAATTTATTGTTAGTTATGGTGGTGGTGATGTTCTGCATCGGCATAAGCCGCTTTAGGACTCAAGCCTAATATTTTAAACATTTCCATGTCAGCATTAAATTCCGGATTCGCTGTTGTAAGCAATTTATCGCCTGCAAATATAGAATTTGCCCCTGCCATAAAACAGAGTGCCTGCTCTGCAATAGACATTTCAAGCCTGCCTGCCGATAAGCGGACTGCCGACTTAGGCATTAATAGTCTGGCTGTAGCAACCATACGTACCATCTCGTCAAACGATACACGTTTATTATCTTCCATAGGTGTGCCGGCAACAGGTACTAACGCATTTATAGGTACCGATTCCGGGTGGGTTGGTAAATTAACCAATGTTTGCAACATACCTATTCTATCTGTATCTGTTTCACCTAAGCCAATAATACCACCGCTACATACAGTAATACCTGCTTTACGTACATTATTAATCGTATTTAAACGGTCATCGTAAGTGCGGGTAGAAATTACTTCACTATAATGCTCTTTCGATGTATCTATATTATGATTATAGGCATAAAGTCCGGCCTGTGCCAATCTTTCAGCTTGTTCGGCTGTAAGCATACCTAAAGTACAGCATACTTCCAGTCCTAATTCATTTACGGATTGTACCATTTCTAATACCCTATCAAAATCACTGTTATCACGCACTTCACGCCAAGCAGCACCCATACAAAAACGAGATGCACCACCGGCTTTGGCTTTCTCGGCAGCAGTTACCACATCGTTAACTTGCATTAATGCAAGCACTTGTAAGCCCGTATTATATTTAGCCGATTGAGAACAATAACCGCAATCTTCTTTACAGCCGCCTGTTTTAATAGAAAGCAAACTGCTCACTTGCACCTCACCCTCTTTATGGTATTTGCGATGCATAATGGCAGCATCTAATGCAAGTGTTAATAAAGGACGATTGTATATTTCACTTATTTCTTCTTTGGTCCAGTTATGGCGAATATCACTCATTGTTTATCTTTATTTAAAATGCGAAACTATTTGATTTTTGTCAAGAATTAAAATTTTTAAAGAAATGTAGATAGTCAGAACACTTTTTTTTATTTTATCTTATTTATGATTGTAAAAAAAATCAACTTTAAATGACACCATTTCTTTACAAATACCAAATGTTTTTCTATGATAAGGTGATATACCGTGTTCTTTTATTTTTTTTCTATGTAATGCTGTTCCATACCCTTTATTATTATTCCATTCATATTCAGGGTATTCTTTATCAATAACATACATGTATTCATCTCTATATGTTTTTGCAAGAATGCTTGCTGCAGCTATTGATGTCATTTTTTCATCGCCTTTTACAATGCATTTATGTGCTATGCCAAAATAAGCAGGGAATAGATGCCCATCTATTAATAATAAATCTATTTTTTGTTTTAATTGTGCTATTGCAGCATGCATTGCTTTAAACGAAGCATTTAGAATATTTATTTTATCTATTTCAGTAGAATCAATTGTGGCTACAGCCCATTCTATCGCCTCTTTTTCAATTACTGCTCTTAGTATATCACGGTCTTTTTCTAAAACTTGCTTACTGTCGTTTAAAAGCGGGTGGTAAAAATCGGGGGCTAATATTACAGTTGCAGCAAACACGGGTCCTGCCAAGCATCCCCTGCCCGCTTCATCGCAACCAGCTTCTATTAGTCCTTCTTTATAGTAAGATTGTAGCACCATTTTAAAAAAAATTAATAAAAAATAGATGTAGGCATGTTGCTATTTTGTAGTAATCCTGTTTCTATTGCTTTATTAAATAACGTATTTATAGCCATTCTGCCTATCTCGCCTAAATCGGTAGTGTATTCATTTACATAAAGCTCTATATGTTGTCTCATTACTTTTTCATCCATTTCTTGTGCATTCTGGGTAATAAATGGGGATAGCTGCGGGTAATGTTGCCATGAATAAGCCAGACTATCTTTTATAATACTGTTAATAGTAGCACATAATTCTGCATTATAACTTCGCTTCATTACAATGCCCCCTAATGGTATTGCCGCATTTGTAGTGCTTTCCCACCATTCACCTAAGTCTATAATTTTTGTTAGTCCTTTAGCTTCATACGTAAACCTACCTTCGTGTATTATTAATCCGGCATCATATTCATTGTTTAATACAGCATTTTCTATATCACTGAATACTAATGCTGTTTTATTTTTTGCATCAGGCAGTGCAAGAGACAACAATAAATTGGCAGTAGTATTAAAACCGGGAATAGCAATTTTAGACGTACTGATTTTTGACAAATCAATATTTTTCTTAGATACCAATAATGGGCCTACACCTTTGCCCAATGCACTGCCACTATGTAATAAAGCATAGTTGTTTACCGTGTGCAAAAAAGTACTGTAACTTAATTTTGTAATATCCAGTTTGCCTTCTTCGGCCCATTTATTTAGTGTAGCCACATCTTCTAGCACAAAATCAAATTGAATTCCTTTGGTATCAATTTTACCATTTACCATTGCATCAAAAATAAAAGTATCGTTAGGGCAAGGGCTAAAGCCAATTGTAAATTTCATTTATTTTATTTAGCCACAAAGGTATAGGTTTTAGAAATGTAGAAAATAGTAAACTTTTATACTATTGGGTTCATCTAAATTAATAACAAAAATGAGCACTGAAATATCCTTATACTTACTAATTTTTCAAAAATATATTTTATATGTTAAGATTTTTATCGTGTAAAAACATTTAAATATTTTTTTGATTAAATAGGAATAAAAATTTATAGTTTTGTATAAAATAATTTTATTAATTTCGTTATAGAAATATATTTTTATGAAAAAAACAATTCTTGTATTTCTTTTTTGTTTAGGCATTTCAAATATTTTTGCCCAAGATATTTATTCCAGCTCCGGTCATTCGGGCTATCATAAAAAAACACAGAAAAAAGGTTACGACCCCGATAAACTTATTTTAGGCGGTGGTTTAAATGCAGGGTTCGGTGGCGGCTCGGCAAACTTTGGCATTTCGCCAATAGTAGGCTATCGGTTTACTGATAAATTTTCTGCCGGTATCGGTTTAGGTTACCAATATTATAAAGCACCGTATTCTTACGATATGGCTAATAATGTGCAATATTATGAATATGAACACATTATATATCCAAGTGTGTGGTCTAGATATTTTATTTATAAAAACATTTACGCTTGCGGTGTTTTTGAATATGATTTTACACACCTACAAGAACCATTAGACAATTATGGACAACCTAATATTGTTTTAACAAATATTACAACTCCTTGTTTGCTTATTGGTTTGGGCATTAAGCAACATTTGGGTGGCAGGCTATCTGGTGTAATGGAATTAATGTATGATGTATTACAACAAGCGTATAGTCCTTATTATGGTCAACCTGTAATTAGATTCGGTTTAGCTACCGGCTTATAAAAATATACTGCTTACCTTAAATAAATAAAGCAATTCAAATGAATTGCTTTATTTATTTAAGGTAACAAAAGAAAATATAAATAAAAAATGAATGCTGTTATATTGCTGCTCTTAATTATATTAGCCTATTTCCTTGTTTTATTTGGAATCGCATTTTATACATCCCGAAATTCTAACAATGAATCTTTTTTTATTGGTAATCGTAAAAGCAAATGGTGGGTAGTTGCCTTTGGTATGATAGGTACATCCTTATCCGGTATAACATTTATTTCGGTGCCGGGTACAGTTGGTTTTGCAGGTTTCGATTATTTTCAATTAGTTATCGGTTTTTGTATTGGTTATTTTATTGTTGCGTTTGTACTCTTACCTATTTATTATAAACTACATGTAACCTCTATTTATACATATTTGGAAGGTAGATTAGGGATAAGTGCCTATAAAACAGGTGCTATGTTTTTTATATTATCTCGCACAATGGGTGCTACCATTCGGCTTTATTTGGTAATAAATGTTTTAGGCAAATTCATATTAAACGAGCTACATGTTTCTTTTGAGTTAACTGCAATTATTATCTTATTTTTAATTGTATTATATACACTTAGAGGGGGGGTAAAAACAATTGTATGGACAGATACCTTACAAACTACTTTTATGATTGCTGCACTAATAATATGTTCTGTATATATTATGAACCTATTAAACTTAAATGCGTTTAATGCTTGGGGTGCATTGCAAGAACATGGATATACAAAATTATTTTATACCGACCCATTGCAATCTAATTTCTTTTTGAAACAAATAATAGGTGGTGCATTTATTACAATATCTATGACGGGCTTAGACCAAGAAATGATGCAGAAAAACATTAGTGTCAGTAGTTTAAAAGGTGCTCAAAAAAACATGATAAGTTTAAGTTTTTTACAAGCCGGTGCAGTTTTCATATTTTTAAGTTTAGGCGGTTTATTATATATTTATGCAATTAGCAAAGGTGGAAGTTTTCAAAATGTTTCTGTTAATGGTAAAGTGGTAAGCCAATTTATATTAGCTGGTACTAATATGAGTGGTGATGCACTTTTCCCAAATATAGCACTCCATTATCTGCCTTCTTATATTAGTATAATATTTATTATTGGGTTAATATCTGCCCTTTTTCCCAGTGCAGACGGTGCTTTAACAGCCTTAACCTCTTCTTTTTGTATAGATATTTTGGGCTTATTAAGAAAAACAAAGAAAACTGAAAAAGAAAAAAAACACATACGATTAATTGTACATTTCACGTTTGCAATCGTATTTTTAGGTTGCATTTTTTTATGGAAGGCATTAGACAATGGTTCGCTGGTGCAAACGCTACTTACAGTTGCAGGTTATACTTATGGTCCTTTGTTGGCATTATTCTCATTTGGTATCTTAACCAAGCGAATGCTAAAAGACGAATTAATACCCATAATATGTATTATAGCTCCTATACTGTGTTATATATTAAAAGAGCATGAAACAGTTTGGTTACATGGCTACCACATAGGGTACGAATTATTGATAATAAACGCAATCTTAACATTTTCGCTATTACTTTTAGCGTCTAAAAAAGTAAAAAATACACACTAAATTATAATTTATATCTAATAATGAAGGAGCAAATAACTAAAATAAAAATGCGTGATTGGACGGAAAATAAGGCACATTCAAGTTGGCAGATTTTTAAAATAATGGCTGAATTTGTACAGGGCTTTGAAACATTGGCAAAAGTAGGACCATGTATCTCTGTGTTTGGCTCCGCAAGAACAAAACCGGATAATAAATATTATAAATTAGCTTTTGAAATCTCTAAAAAGCTTGCAGAGGCAGGGTTTGGAATAATAACAGGTGGCGGACCCGGCATTATGGAAGCAGCCAACAAAGGGGCATCAACAGCGGCAGGCAAGTCAGTTGGTTTAAATATATCGCTACCATTTGAACAAACAAGTAATGCCTTTATAGATGCAGACAAATCTATGGATTTTGATTATTTTTTTGTAAGAAAAGTAATGTTTACAAAATATGCACAAGGTTTTGTAATGATGCCGGGCGGTTGGGGTACAATGGACGAATTTTTTGAAGTAGCAACTTTAATACAAACACGCAAATTTTTGCAGGCTCCAATGATATGTGTGGGTACAGCATATTGGAAAGGATTATTTAGCTGGATGAGAGAAACAATGTATGAAGGCGAACATAATTTAAGTGAAGGTGATTTAGATTTAATAAAACTATTTGATACTGCAGATGAGGTAGTAGCTTATATTAGTGAATTCTATAAAAACAATAAATTACAACCCAATTTCTAATATGACAAAACCTATAATCTCAAAATTACTCGAAGATTATGCATCGCAGTATTCTACAAGCGAAAGCAAGACATTAGCAGCATTAAACAGAGAAACAAATATAAAAGTGCCTCAAGCTGTAATGTTATCGGGACATTTACAGGGTACTTTGCTGCAAATGATAAGCAAAATGGTTTCTCCGCAGCGTATTTTGGAAATTGGTGCCTTTACAGGATATTCGGCAATCTGCTTGGCACAAGGCTTAAAAGATAATGGCATATTGCATACAATAGATATTGAAGAAGAATTGCAGGATATGTGTTTGGATTATATTAAAAAAGCAGGATTAGAAAATAAAATAATTTTTCATTTAGGTAATGCCATAGACATTATACCCACAATTAATGAGCAATTTGATATTGTATTTATTGATGCCGATAAACAAAATTATGCACATTATTACGATATGATATTTCCAAAAGTGCCAATTGGTGGCTATATTATTGCAGATAATGTATTATATGAAGGCGAAGTAGTATTGCCCTCTGAATTGCAAAGCAAGAATGCCAAAGCCATACATTTTTTTAATACCAAAATAAAAGCAGATACCCGCATAGAACATGTTTTATTGCCAATAAGAGACGGATTAATGATAATGAGGAAAGTGAATGAATAATAGTTTATCGTGTTTTATTGCTATCCTATTTTAATTGTAGCACGATTTAACTAACTTATTTTCAAAACACTCTATACTTATCGTAATGAAACATTATTTTTGCCAAAATTACTATTATTTGTATGATGGTTTTTAAAAAAATATAAATGGCAAAACAATTATATTTAATAGTTTTATTTTTTCTGCTTACCGGTATAAAAACGGTAGCACAAGATACATATGCCGATAAAGTAAAGAAATATATAGAGCAATATTATCCGCTGGCAATACAAGAACAAAAAGACTGGGGCATACCGGCAAGCATTACACTTGCACAAGGCATACACGAAACAGATGCAGGAAACAGCATTTTATTAAAAAAAGCAAATAATCACTTTGGTGTTAAATGTAAAAATGACTGGAAAGGAGAAAAATTTATTCATTCGGATGATATTCCAAATGAGTGTTTCAGAAAATATAATTCTGCCGAAGAATCTTATAAAGACCATTCTCAATTATTAAAAAACAATCCTCGCTATGCATCCTTATTTACTTATACCATTACCGATTATGCATCGTGGGCAATAGGATTAAAAAAATGCGGGTATGCAACCAATCCCCAGTATTCAATTAATTTAATAAAAATTATTGAAGATTACCATTTACAACAATACACCTATGTGGCATTAGAAACCGTAGATGCACATTTATACCCTACTACTACCGAATTAGTAGCTAAGACAGGAACTAAAGATAACAAAAAAAAGCAGGATATTAAAGCAGACTCCTTACGAAAAGTGGTTGATAGTATCAGAATGGAAATGACTGCAAAGAAAAATACAAATGAACAATTAATTGATACTCCAATTTTAACGACTACACAATCTAAAATAAATAATAAAAAACACAGAACAGATACCGTTAAGGCTACAAAAACAGAACTCGTTACTGCTATCGAAAATCCCGACATAAAATATGATAGCGACAAAGTTGTTATCTTAAACGGGTTAAAAGCGTTTTATGCTTATAAAGATGAAATGTTATTAAAATATGCCGTAAAGCATAAAGTAAGGTATTCGCATTTATTAGAAATTAATGACCTGCCCGATGCTCCTTTAACAACAAATCTTCCTATATATTTAGAAAAAAAGCTAAGTACAGGTACGCATAGCAGGCATACGGTAAAAGAAGGCGAAACAATGCAGATTATTTCACAGTTAGAAGGCATACAATTAAAACGTTTATATGCACTTAATTTAATGCATATTAATGAAGAACCCAATACAGGGGCAATACTTTATTTACAAACAGAAGCTATACATAAACCAAGTGTAACAGTTATTAAAGGTACTAACCCAAAAAAGACAATTGGTAAACCCGGTGAAACAGGGAAAAATAAACCGGAGAATGAATATGTAGTTATTAAACGCCCAAAAGCAATAATGAAAGATTCTACCGATGATGACAATGAAGAAGATTATAATAGAGATACCGAACAAATACCTGAGAAAACAAGAAAAAAAGAACCACCCGTAGTAACTAAAAAAGAAGACCTAAACGGATTAAAAGCAGAATTAGATAAAGTTGTTTATGCCGATGACACTAAATTAACGGAGTTAGAAAAGGAACAGGAAGCTAATAAACAGGTAAATCAAAAAAACAATGTAGAAAAAGAGAAGCCTCGAAAACCGATTCCTGTAAAACAAGAAAAGAAAAAAGTAGTAAAGACCTATACAATTAAAAAAGGCGATACCTTATCCGGAATAGCTGAAAAATTTAATGTTTCGGTAAAACAATTGAAAAAATGGAACAATATTAAAGGAGAAGCTATTAGAGACGGTAAAACATTAAAAGTACACGAATAAATACTTATAGCTAATTGCTATTATACTTACTTATACATAAATAACACAATATGCATAACGAAATACAGATACATGATAAAGTATTTGTTCCATACCTATCAAAAGAACTCATTAAAGAACGTATTCAACATATTGCTGCTAAAATAAATACAGATTATAAAAATTTAAACCCTTTATTGTTAGGCATTCTAAATGGTTCTTTTATTTTTGCTGCCGATTTATTTAGAGAATTAAATATTGAAGCAGAAATTTCTTTTATCAAATTAGCATCCTACAAAGGCACTACATCTACCGGACAAGTAGTTACAGCAATTGGTTTAGAACAAAGCCTACACGGCAGGCATGTATTATTGGTAGAAGATATTATAGATACCGGTAAAACATTACACTCCTTTTTACCTGAAATTCATAATACCCATCCGGCATCAGTAAAAATAGCCACTTTTTTAACGAAGCCGGCAGCTCTTAAATACGATGTTGAAGCTACTTACAGTGCTTTTGAAATAGAAAATAAATTTGTGGTTGGTTATGGTTTAGATTATGACGGACTTGGCAGGAATTTACCTGATTTATATATTTTAAAAGAAAACTAAAAAACGCTATTTTAAAAGCCTATTCCAAAGCCGAATTCTGCTAATTCTGCCACGGAAAGATGTGTTTTTAGGAATGCACACATAAACAATTCTTTTATTGGGCCGTGTTCTTTTTGAATAATATACCAATTACCACCAATTTTTTCATAATATAAGCCTTGCACTTGCAATGCTTGGTGTATATAATATCCCATTTGTAAAACAACACCTATTCTACCCAATAAAAATTCATTACCTGCTAATACCGCTGCTTTATAAGAATGCTGAAACTCTGTACCGGGTTGAATAAAACCAGAATTGGCATTATTTTTTAAGAATTCATATATATTCTGATGATACGAATAGTCTATACCTCCAAAAAATTTATTCTTGCTTATCCATCTTTTACTAACATACATTGTGCCTAAATAAATAGGATATAGCGGCCCACCCGGTGCATTAGATTGATTATAAGCAAGCGTAAATCTACTTTCTAATAAATATCTGTTTTTTAGTGGTTTTAGTTTCTTTGTTATACGTTGCGGCTTCGATGTAGCAGGAAAATAACGCAAGCCAAAATGAGAACCATATAAATTTACACCTAAATTGGGTTGATGATAAGAAGCATCTGAGATATGTGAAAAGTTAAAACCCGCCTGTACATCCCAATGATTATTTATATGTACTCTTAAATCTGTCATAAAAGATGCATAGTCGTTAAGGTGGCTGCCAATAGCAATATTTATAGTATCTACCGGTTTTAAGCGAGAATAAACACCGGTTACGTAGCCTGCACCGTCACCAATGGTTAAAGTCCATTCTAATCGCTTACCACAAATTAAGGGTATTACCATATTAGGGTATATACTAAAACATCTGCCATATATAGAATCAATACCGTAGTTGGTATAAGTGATACCTATACCGATAGTTGGATAACGGCGGCGTTGTTCCCAATCTTTTTTGCCGGTTGTTTTCCAAATAAAATTCATAGCTAAGCCTGTGCTGTGTTCCGGTATAGGTAATGTAAACTTGGAATTATGTTTTAATACCTTTCCTTCAAATAGATTCATATCATATCCGAAACCGGGTAAACCTTGTGCAAAAGAAGATATAGAAAAAACTAAAAAGAAAAAAAGAAGGCAGAAAAAGTGTTTCATTTATAAAAGTAAGCTACAAATATAATTGTATTTATAAAATTATTTAGTATAAATATACTCATACTTCGTAACATTCAATTTTTCTATTTTTCCAGTAAAATTACCTTGCGAACTAATATAAAGTGTTAATCTACTTGTATCAAAAGTAAGTGGTATTTTCATATAAAATTCATAATTATTACTTTGTTCTTCTTTAGTAAGTGCATTAAACAATCTAATTTTATACGTTTTAATAGAATCTTTATTTCTTAGTTCTGCATTAATATACGATTGCCATAAATGATTAGGTGCTTTAATAGTCGCATTTATTCTCAACCAAGTGTATAAATAAGAATCTCTTACTTTTTCAATAGTACTATCAAATAGAATACCCTTACCATTATTTTTAGTATCAATATTCTGTTTATTTTCACGATATACAATGCATTTTTGCCTATACTTATTTATATCATCAATCATTTCATCGTTATCAAGGAAACTCATGTCAAGTGGTGTAGGATTCGGATTTAAGTATATGCGACCATAATACATTCGATTCATATCATTATAATGTAAAATTGTTTTACAATATTGATTTGTTTGAAACAGATTGACAAACAGAAGGTATAAAAAAACAGGATAAAATAAATACTTCCATTTATTAATACTTAATTTTTCAATTACAGCAGCTAAAGGCAGCGAGAAAAGAGGGTAGCTTTGTACTAATGCTCTTGTAGAATAGCTACCGCCATAACGCCAATCGTGCCAAGCTATAATTATATATATATTTAGTATGCAAAACCATAATACAGATTTTTTAAAAGGGAATTTTTTTAAATAAAACATACCTATAATAAAAAATAGAGTTATCGGCGTATAAATAAACCATCCTTTTTCCCAACCGAATAAAACTTTGAAATGGGGGCTTAAAAATTCCCATTTGCTACCTACATCATATATAAAAGAACCAGTACTTAGTTTCCAATATATTAATTGTGGTAAAACGCCTAAGAAACCAAACAAGCAAATAATACCAATATGTATTTTGTTCTGTTTAACCAATAGCCATTTTTGTTTTGCTGTTTCTTTAGTAGCAGTACCCCATAATAAAGGTATAAATAGCATTATGGCTTCTGTAGGGCGGGTCATTGTTGCTAAGCCTATAATAAAACCTGTTAAGGCTGCCCAAATAAATTGTGGTTTTTGGTGCCATTTAATTGTAAAATACACAACCAAAACATAGAGTACAAAAAGATAAGCATGAGTTTGTCCGCTATCTACAGCTGCATATTGTATAAAATTGGTTGCCAAACATAAAAGCAAAAGTGTAAAAGCAACAATAAAATCTTGGAAATAGAGAAGTAAAATTTTTCGTAGAAGAAAGATTGCCAATATACAGTATAATATGATACCGAAACCAAGTGCATATTGGTAAGGAGGCGAAAAACCATCTTGAGGATAGTGATACATTTTTGCAAAAAAATGACCTGAATAGAAAAAAGGAATTTCCATTAGGGCCACTCCACCTAAATATTTAAATACATAATTTCCATTTTCCGTTTTTTGTGCTTGGTAACCATCACCACCTGTAACAGCATATTTCTTATCTATAGCTTCTAACCATTTTAATTCCTTATAGTCTTTATAAATAGCAATAGCCGGTAAATACAAGTAATAACCATTAGCATCCCATATAGTAATTTTTAGAGCTTGCTTTGTACAAATATCAGAATTATCTATGCGATAAATAAGCAATACAACACCAGTAATAAGACATACAATAAAAGAAAAAATATTTTTCATAAATATATAACAAAGATAATTTAATTAAATTATGAAGTGCGAAAATTATTACAATATATTTATAATTATTGAATAATATACAATTTTAGCTAAATGGTAAATATAGCATAAGTTACTTTAACTTATAAAACGCTAAGTATAAATAGAGTATAAAAAAATTAATTATACAAAAATTTTATTTACTTAGTGTTTGTAAAGTAGAAGACAGAATGTTATTTTTATAAAAATTTTTTATGAATGTTATTTAATACAGAGAATTTTGCAAAATTTTTTGCTTTTGTTTTGTGTATTTATTGGCTATTCTACAAATGGCGGTTCATACAAAATATTGTTTTATTGGTAGCAGGTGGGTACTTTTATTATTGTTTTCATAAGTCTTTTCCTATCTATTTATTCTGCCTAATTACTATTAGTTATTTTTCGGGAATACTATTAAATAAAATAGAGAAACAAGAAACAAGAAAAGTATTTTTAGTGTTTACAATAGTACTTTTAGGAACCGGATTGTTATATATAAAATACAGCAATCTTATCTTAGGGTCTATTCCCGGCTTAGATGCTTGGCAAGCAAGTGCTTTACATATTATTATACCCATAGGTATCAGTTATTTTACTTTTTCTACTATTGGCTATGTTGTTGATGTGTATAGACGCAAAACAGTACCAGAAATAAACTATATTACTTATGCTTCTTACATCAGTTTTTTTCCACACATACTTTCCGGTCCTATACCCTCATCATCACAAATATTACCACAATTTAATAAAACAACAATACCCAATTGGGAAATGATTGAAACCTCTATTGGTGAAATTCTTTGGGGTTTATTTAAAAAAATGGTTGTAGCCGATAATATTGTTATGGCTGTAAATTATTGTTTTGCAAACTATGCCGACCAAAATGGTTCTACTTTATTTTTAGGAGTTACTTTATTTAGTTTATACTTATATGCTGATTTTTCGGGCTATTCGGATATTGCGAGGGGTACAGCCCGTTTATTAGGTTTTGATATTGCAAGAAATTTTCAAATGCCATTTTTCAGTAGAAACCCGGCAGAATTTTGGCGGCGTTGGCATTCCTCTCTAAGAAAATGGATGTTAGATTATCTTTATTTACCAATAGGAGGCAATAAAGTATCTAAGACTAAATATATTTTCCTTATATTATTTATTTTCTCTTTTAGTGGCTTATGGCATGGTGCTAATTATACCTTTATTTGCTGGGGTTTGCTGAACGGTATTTACTTTTTACCCTATATATTTATGGGTAATCTTGTACGCTATAAAACACCGCCATCGCCCGGTAAGTGGCTACCCACATTAAAAGAGTTTTTACAAATGTTGCTTACCTTTAATTTAGTAACTATTTCCAGAGTTTTTTTTAGGTCGCCAAATATAGATGTTGTAAAATCGTTTTTTGAAAAAATCTTTTCGCTAAGTTTATTTGCAGCCCCAATCCCATTGGTTACTCAACAACTATTATGGTGCTTACCTATGCTTATTGTAGAATGGGTGCAACGAGAAGGAACTTATGTATTAGACATGAAAAAACAGAATATCTATTTGCGTTTTTGTGTTTATATTGTTATAATTGTAGCAATTTATTTTTTATATAAAAAACAAAATACTACAGAATATTATTATTTTAAATTTTAACATATTTTAAAAATGATACAAAATAGTTTAAAAATACTTGGGCTAGTGTGCATCCTCTACCTTTTTAATAGTTGTGGAGACAGTAGGGGCTCGGTAAAACTAAATCCAAACGAAATAGTAAGCAATAAAGATTATAATGAATTAAAAAAGAATTCTGATAATCTTGACAAATTAAATAAAGAATACCGCGATATTCCTGACGATAAAATTATGGAAAATGGCGGAGAAAAATCGGCTCTTTATAACGAACTTAAAGCAAAGTATAAAGAACAACTATTGAAACTTAAAAAAGAAGTTGAAGCAACAGGAGCCAAATTTGTAGTTGTAATTATTTCTCCGGGTGTTGGTAGAGAATTAACAGCCGTTAATAGATACGGGCATCCTTTTATAAAAGAAGTATGTAAACAAAATGATATTGAACTTTATGATTTTAGTGATAATATTGCTGCACAAGATTATAAAATAATTACACAAGCACCCAAAGACGGGCATTGGAGTAAAAAAGGTGCTGAGTTTCTTGCATCCCTTTTTACTCCTATTATAAAAAAGCACAGTGCTGATAAATGTACTGTTACCTATGCCGATAAAGAAAGAACGGATACCTACGGAGACTTACCACCACATGATGACGAATTTTTAGATGGCGGTAAAGATTTACCTTATCATTTACAAGCTAATGCACAGGGACTTCGTAATAATCACGATGTTGTTTTCCCTAAAACAAAGCAAAGGGTATTAATTTTAGGTGGCTCCTATATCTATTCGCCCTTTTTAGACAATGAATATATAATGACCAATGTTTTAGAAAAACAAATGCCAAATGTAGAAGTTCTTAATTCTGCTATGATAAGTAGTACCGTAGATGATTATCTTACATTGTTTGAAGAAAAAGCAAAATACTGCGAGCCAGATTTAGTTATTATGCATACGAATGGTGGCGATATTACCGATTTGTATTTTACTAACAGAAACCACTTATCCAGAAAACATATACCGTATTACCCTACAAAGATTGAATTAGAATATTACAATAAAACATATAAAAAGTAGTATTTTTTATTTATTTTCTATAACTTACGCAAAAATAAATACATTGAAAAAAACGCATCTTATTATATTAAGCTTATTTTCGTTTATATGCCTTTCATTTACAGGCGACAAAACAGAAAAAGCAGATATTCATACTATTGTAAGAATAAAACAAGAAGGTTTTACTAACTCGAAAGTAATGGAATCCCTTTTTCAGCTTAGCGATTGCAATGGTCCGCGTCTTACCGGCTCTACCGGAATGAAGAATGCTGAATTATGGGCAAAAAAGCGATTGGAAGAATGGGGATTAACAAATGTTGCTATTGAACCTTGGGGCGGCTTTGGCAAAGGTTGGGAGACACAAAAAAACTATATTGCCATAACTGCTCCATACTACCAATCTTTAATAGCCATACCCAAAGCTTGGACACCCGGCACTAACGGACAAATAAATGCAAGTGCCATACTTGTAAAAATAGATAGCATACAAGATATGGCTAAATATGCAACAAAATTAAAAGATAAGATTATTGTTTTACAACCCAATAATAACGAAAATAAAATAAACTTTACTGCCGATGCCAAACGCCTTACCGAAGAAGAACTAACAAAAATAGTTACTGACCCTCATTTGGATGAAGGTATTGCAAGTACAAATGCAAAACCTGCAACAGCAGTAGCAAAACCAAACTTAAGAAAACTGATAGACTCTTTTCTTTTATCTGAAGGTGCATTAGCTGTATTAAGCGGTGGCAGAGGCACAATGGGTACTTTATTTACATCTAACGGTGCATCTCGCAGTTGGGATGCGAAACCGGTATTACCTGAATTGGAAATGGGTGCGGAACACTTAAACCGATTGGTACGCTTATTAGATGCCGGCAAAGAGGTAGTACTTGAAATGGATATTAGAAATACATTTATAACCACCGATTCGATAGAAAACAATGTTGTAGCCGAAATACCGGGTACCGACCCGAAACTAAAAAATGAATTAGTTATATTAGGTGGTCATATGGATAGCTGGCACGGTGCCACAGGCGTTACAGACAATGGTGCCGGCACAGTTGTAGCAATGGAAGCTATAAGAATACTTAAAGCTTTGGATATTAAACCCCGTAGAACCATACGTATTATATTATGGAGTGGCGAAGAGCAAGGTTTATTAGGTTCAAGAGCTTATGTAAAAAATCATTTTGCCGATAGACTAACAATGGAATTAAAACCGGACCACGAAAAAGTATCAGCCTATTTTAATTTAGATAATGGTGCAGGTAAAATTCGTGGCATTTATCTGCAAGGGAACGATGAATTAAGACCTTTATTTGAAACCTGGATGCAGCCCTTTAATGATATTGGGGCTACAGCAGTAACAATTAGAAATACCGGTTCTACCGACCATATTTCTTTTGACGAGGTAGGCATACCCGGTTTTCAATTCTTGCAAGACCCTTTAGATTACGGTACACGCACGCACCATACCAATATGGATACATATGAAAGAGTGAATACCAACGACCTTATGCAAGCTTCCATTATTATGGCTTCATTTGTATATCACACAGCCATGAGAGACGAAAAACTACCCAGAAAACCATTGCCGGTAATTATAAAAAAGTAAACACACTTTTTTATAGTTGTGGGGGGGTGTTGAATATGGGGATGATGCTATGTTACGTTAATGCAGTTGCTAACCATCAAATTTATTAATTCCGAAAGGTTATCGCAAAAGCTGTCTTAACAAAACGAACATTTATAAAACAATTTCTTTTAATGCCAACGTATCAAATATATCTGAAGCCAATATAAGACCCGGCTTCGCTAATTGGTTGCTTTCCAATAAAGTAACTTTACATAAAATCACTTGCTTACTTACCCACCAATTATATAACATGAATGAAATAATAAAAATTTTAAATGAATTATTTCTAATGCAATCGCATTACTATTTTTCTTATCTCACTTTCATCAGCCATAAAATTTGTATCTCTTTTTACAATACCCGAACTATGATACTCTTTTGCTCCTGTTTGTGATACTAATTTATCTATATTCATTGCTCTTACACCTCCACCGGGCATAATAATAATTTTATCTTCATACTTCTCTACTAATATCTTTATGTTTTCTATGCCTGCTGTGGCATCTTTCGCCAGTCCTGATGTTAAAATACGGTTTACACCGGCTTCAATTAATCCCTCTACTGCTTCATACATATCGGGAACCTTATCAAATACCTTATGACAAGTTACTTGCATAGGATAAGCTAATGATACAAAATGTTTCATTTTATCAATATCCATTTTATTGTTTTGCAATGCAACACCTGTAGATATACCCTTGCAGCCCATTTGTTTGCAATACAGTAAATCTTGCTCCATCGTTTCTAATTCAGATGTAGTAAATACAAAATCGCCTCCTCTAGGTCTTATAATAGGAAATACAGGAATATTTAATTTGTTTAACAGATATTTTAATTCAAATAAATTAGGTGTAGTACCATCCAATTGAGGATTTGCACAAAACTCAATTCTATCAGCCTCTGCGTTATCTGCAATTAAACACGACTGAATAGTATAGGCACAAATTTCTACTATCAAATATGAAATAATTTAGTCTTTATAAAAATAGGGTGCGTTGTATATTTTATTTTCACTTGCACTCCTAACTGCATACGAGAAACCTTTCTGTAAAGCAAAAGCACCATACTCACCATTTTTATTGAGTGCTAAAAAACCTACTTGTACTTTCTTAGCATTTTCCGGATTGCGTTTTATAATTCTTTCCACAGCCTCCTTACAAGCTGCTTCGGGCTCAAAGCCCTGTCTCATTAGTTCTACAACCAAGTGCGAACCTACTATTCGTATCACCTCTTCGCCTACTCCGGTACTTGTTGCTGCACCTATTTCATTATCTACATATAAACCGGCGCCTATAATGGGCGAATCACCAACACGCCCTCTAATCTTATAAGCAAGCCCACTTGTAGTGCAGGCTCCACTCAAATTTCCATTAGCATCCATAGCCACCATACCTATTGTGTCGTGGTTCTTTTCGTCACCGGGTTTCCCGTCTTTATTCATTCTGTAATGTTCGTTTTCAATATTCATCCATGGCTCGTATTTTGATTCTTTAAGCCATTCTTTCCATTCTTTTTCGCTTTTATCTGTAAGTAAATTTTCTTTTTTAAAACCGTTTGCCAGTGCAAATTGCAAAGCACCTTCGCCTACCAACATTACATGTGGTGTTTTTTCCATAACCATACGAGCCACAGATATAGGATGCACAATGTGTTCTAAAAAAGCAACCGAACCGCATTTGTAATTCTCGTCCATAATACAAGCATCAAGCGTTACATGCCCATCTCTATCAGGCCGCCCTCCCAAACCTACACTTTGATTATTGGGGTCTGCCTCCGGAACTTTAACTCCTCGCTCCACGGCATCTAAAGCTCTCCCGTTTTTTCCTAATAATTCCCACGCTGCCTCATTGGCTTCTTTACCAAAATCCCAAGTAGATATTACGATAGGCTTATCTTTAACTACTTTTATTTCTTTGCTTTTGGGGCTTTCTGCAAACAGGTTCTTGCTTGCCAAAATTGCTGCCGAACCTAATAAAGAAAATTTCATAAACCTACGGCGATTACTCATAAATGCTTCTGTTTTAGGTTTACAAGATAGAAAAATTCTAAATGAAAAAATACATTTACTTTTTATCCCTTATTAAATAGTTGTTTTACGCTTTTTATAGAAATAAACCTGAATAAAAAAATAAATCCAAATGAAATAATGCCAAATATCAATAATTTAAGCATCCATTGTAAATTGCCAAGTATACCCAAATTGTTAATGCAATAATACATTAGGAGCATAAGCACTATATAACCCAAATGTGCCTGTAACCATTTTATATTTACAGGCAGTTTCAATATTTTTTTTGCCATACCTACAAATATAAATGCCAATGTAGTTTGTGTAATAAGCGATGCTACAGCACCACCCACTGCTTCAAAGTTATTAATTAAATAGTAATTTAACGATAGGTTTATGAGTACACCTGCAAAAGCAATTACATTCATTACTTTCAAATTTCCGTTTGCTGTAAGTAATGTAGAATAAATATACATTAAACACCAAGAAGGAAACGAAGCTATTAAAAAGGAAAATACATTGTCGCAATCGTGCCCTTTATTTTTATAAAGTAAGTGCATAATATCACTGCTAAATAGAATACCGGCTATGGCTATCATTATTGATACCGGCAACATCATATTTACACCCAATTTTACTATGGGTTGCACATCTTGTTTTTGCGACAACATACGCCCGAACATGGGTAACAAAATGGTAGCAAACATAAGCCCAAACATATTTGCAACATCTAATAACCTGAAAGCAGCAGCCCAAATATCTGCCTGTTCTTTTCCATTTACACACAAACGCTCTATCATCATGGCATCAGCCCTATTATAAATAGACATTTGGAAAATAAGCAATGCATACGGGAAACTATCTTTTATTATTTTTAATATAGTAGGTAGATGTATTGAAAAATGCAGCTTCACATTTGCAATTCGTTTTAAAATTACATAACCTACAACAGCCGAAATAAAATAACACACGATTTGTGTTATAACAAACCATTCTATTTTAAAATTTTTGGCAGTAGCAGGAAAAAGCAATAAAAAGCCACATATAATAATCATCAACAATCTATCTGTTATAGATAATAATCCATCGGTTTTAAAACGATGCAAAGCCGCAACATTACTCCTTATAAAGGCTACTAATGCATTAAGCGATTGTATGAGCAGTACACCTATCAATAAATTCAGTTCCCAGCCACGATAACCAATTAACCAGCCCAAACCAAATGCCAAAAACATATAAATGAGTATCAATGCGAATCTTGCCGATAACATAGCCGGAAAAAGAGTAGATAACTTATCCGGATTTTGAGAAATAGTACGGCTGTTATAATTAGTAATTCCAAAATCTAATACTGTCTGGAAAATAATACTAAGACTTAACAATGCCTGATAAGTGCCATAATCTCCTTTTGGTAAGCAATTTTGTACATTTCGGTCTATTAGAAAAACCCAAATAGGTTTAACCAAAATATTAACAGCTATTACAAAAAGAATATTTTTTACAAAAAAACTACGCATTTATATATTTAACGGTACAAACAAATGTAAAAGTATATTTTTGTAGCCACAAGATATGCGTATTGCTGTAAATACTAGGTTGTTGTTAAAAGGAAAGTTGGAAGGTATCGGTTGGTTTACTTATCAAACAATAGAACGTATTGTTCGTAATCACCCGGAACACGAATTCTTTTTCTTTTTCGATAGACCCTACGACCCCATGTTTGTCTTTGCCCCTAATGTAACCCCTGTGGTAATTCACCCACAGGCAAGACATCCTATTTTGTTCTATATATGGTTTGAATGGAGCGTGCCTTTTATGCTTAAAAAATATAAGATAGACTTGTTTCTGTCTCCTGACAGTTATATGTCTTTAAGCACCAAAGTACCTACCTGCCTCGTTATTCACGATTTAGCATTCGAGCATTATCCCGAGCATTTTGTGTTGTCGCATCGTTTATACTGGCGGCATTATTCACCTTTGTTTGCCCGTAAAGCTACAAGAATAGCAACTGTTTCTTCGTTTTCGAAACAGGATATAGTAAAATATTATGGTATTGATGCCAATAACATAGATGTAGTTTATAATGGTGCCCACGATGAATACAAACCTTTAGATGACAATGAACGCATTACAATAAAAACAAAATATGCCGATGGTTGCGAATATTTTGTTTTTGCCGGTGCTTTGCACCCACGTAAAAATATTGTAAATCTACTTAAAGCATTTGTAGCCTTTCGCAAGCGACAACCTACCAATATGAAATTGGTAATTGTGGGGCGAATGGCTTGGAAATATGAAGAAGTAGAAGAAATGCGAAACACAATGCCTTTTAAAGAGGAAGTGAAATGGGTGGGTTATATGAATGTAGATGAGTTGAGTAAAGTGATAGGTGCTGCTTATGCTTTGGTCTATGCATCCCTGTTCGAAGGGTTTGGTATTCCTATTTTGGAAGCTTTAAACTGCAATGTACCTGCTATAGTTTCCAATACATCTTCTATGCCCGAAGTAGCAGGTAATGCCGCTCTTTTAGTAAACCCCAACGAACCGGAAGATATAGCTGCCAAAATGCACCAAATTTATAAAGATGAAAATCTACGCCATCAACTTATAGAAAACGCCAAAATACAAAGACAAAAGTTTACTTGGGACGGTGCAGCAGAACGTTTATGGAATTGCATGATGAAGTGTGTGTAACACCTAATTTATAACTTGTTTATTTCAAAAACCATGTATAAATCTTTATTAGTAGCATAATTTTCGCCATGAATTAAAGAACGACTTATAGAATATTTCAAATGGTTCTTAGAATCATTATATGGTTCGCTATCTATGTATTTTTTATTTTGGATAATCTCTTTTAATACATTCGAAAAGTAAGTACTTGCACTTGCATTAAAAATAGATATAAATTGAATCAATTCATTTGCATCACTTACTGTTGCATTTTGCGAAAATAAATCTTTCTTTAAATAAAACCTTATTGAAAATACCTCTTTAGAATAATTCTTAAAAAGTAATTCAATTTCGTTTTGTTGTGTAGCAGATGCAATATTTGTGTTGTTCTCTAAAACATAGGTACTATATGGTGAATTATCAATTTGCATAGCCAAATGATAATTCACCATATTATTTAATATCAGTTCTTTAAGAGTATCTACTTGTACTAATGCAATCGTGTCTATTCTATTAGATTTATTTGTTGCAATAGAATCCGTAATTTTTTTATTATTACCCTTTTTTGTTGGTATTATAGTAGTTAATAAACGTATAGACAGCCAAGAAGCAAATATAATAAGACCTATTATTAGCCATTTCGGCTTTTGATTATTGGTTGTCATAAATAAATTTATAATACTACCTTAAAAATACATAATTATTCCACTTTGTTTTTTACGCCTGATACAATAGGTATATTTTTCAATGTTTTTATTTGGGCAAAGCCACCTAATACATTGCGTAAATTATGGAAACCATGCTTTTTTATAATAGAAGCAGCAATAACAGACCTATAACCACCGGCACAATGAATATATATATTATCGTTTTCGTCGAGCATTGCAATATTTAAGGGGTCCATTAAGGTTTGTACAGGCATATTTATTGCTCCTTTAATATGTCCGGCTTCAAATTCTCCTTCTTTACGTACATCTAATACTTCCAAATGGTCATCAAACGGCAAATCCATAGCTAATTCATCAGGCTCAATATCTATGATTAAATCAATTTTTTCGCCACTATTTTTCCATAATTCAAAACCACCGTCCAAATAACCTTGTATATTATCTATACCTACACGAGCCAAACGGGTAATTGTTTCTTTTTCTTTGCCAAGTTCTGTAACTAAAATTAAAGCTTGTTTAAGTGGTATTATAGTACCTGCCCATTCTGCAAATCTGCCGTCTAAGCCAATACTGATAGCATCTGGTACAAAGCCATGTGTAAAAACAGTTGCAGCACGGGTATCAATAATCCAGGCACCTGCATCAGCTTTATTTTTAAATTCCTTTATAGTTAATGGTAAAAGACCTTTTTCATATATAGAATCTAAATTTTCGTAACCATCTTTATTTATTTTTGCATTCAACGGAAAATAAGCAGGTGGAGCGACTAAGCCGGTACAAACAACCTTTATAAACGCTTCTCTACTCATATCTTGTAGGGCATAATTAGTAGCTTTTTGCACACCAATAGTACTAAACGTTTCAGGACCTAAATTTTTGCCGCACGATGAGCCGGGTCCATGTGCAGGATATAAAATAATTGAATCGGCAAGGGGTTTTATTTTTTGTTGTAAGCTATCGTACATAATACTTGCAAGCTCTTCTTTAGTAAGATTACCACTAAAAAGGTCGGGGCGACCTACATCGCCAACAAAAAGAGTATCCCCCGTAAAAATGCAGTAGGGCTCATCTTGTTCGTTGTGCAATAAAAAACAGGTACTTTCTAATGTATGTCCGGGAGTATGTATTGTTTTTATTTTTAAGTCGCCTACCTTAAATTCTTCGCCATCTTTGGCAATGTGTGCTTTAAAGTGTGGGTCGGCAGATGGTCCGTAAATTATAATAGCACCCGTTTTTTGCGCCAGTTCAATATGTCCGCTAACAAAATCGGCATGAAAATGTGTTTCAAAAATATATTTTATTTTCACCTTGTTGTCTTCTGCCATCTTTATATAGGTATCCACATCGCGAAGGGGGTCAATAACTGCAGCTTCATTATTACTGTATATAAAATAAGCAGCTTCGCTAAGGCAGCTTGTATAAAGTTGTTTAATTTCCATAAAATAAAATATAATTTAAGTAAAACAAAGGTAAATAAAAGTGTGTTACAATATAAAATATTTCTATAAATATTGTTTATAAATAAATGTTACTGCTTATTATCTTTAAACTTCCACAAATAAAAACAAGCGTATGTTCTGTAAGGTTTCCAATTTTCTGCAATTTGTAACATTTCTTTTTTTAGTATTTTTTTATCTGTTGCATTAAGCTCATATAGTTTAATCATTGTTTGCTGTATTCCCAAATCATCTACTGCAAATACATCTTCTCTGCCCAAAGTAAACATCAATAGCATTTCAACCGTCCAACTGCCTACACCTTTTATTTGGGTTAAAAATTCAATAATCTCCTCGTTGGTCTTACTTTTAATTAAAGCATCGTCAGCATTATTATCTATCATAAAACCGGCCACATTATGCACATAGTTGGCTTTGGCATACGAAAGCCCTATGCCCCTAAGTGTTTCAATAGGTGTTTCTAAAATTTGTAATGGCAGGGGTTCCTTACCTTCATAAAGGTTTAAAAAGCGTTTAAAAATAACATCTGCAACCTTTATAGACAGTTGCTGGCTCATAATAGACGAGCATAATCTTAAACATATATTTTCTCTTTCTACTAATAGATAAGGTTCTACGGTATCTATTAATACTTTCATTTTTTCATCTTTTGCAAGATGTATTAAAGCCGCTTCTTTATTTTTTATATGCATTAATAAAAGTAACTTTATTTTCTGATTTTCAAAAATAGATACTCTATATTAATGTCTGTATTTGCGTTTTACTCTGTATAAGTTTATTAAATCTGTTTCACAACCACATTTCTTGCGTCTGAAAATAAAGCACCCTTCACCAAAAGTACTAATAAATAAACCGGACAATATTACGTAAGTAATAAACTTAGTGCTACTTTTTCTTTTCATAAAAATTTACTTTTGTAAAAATAGTAGATAATTGGGAAGTAACAAACAAAAGCGAATATTAATTGCACCTCTTGATTGGGGAATGGGGCATACTACTCGCTGCATACCCTTAATTCATTTTTTAATAAACAGCGGGCATATACCTGTTTTTGCAGGTAATGAGTGGCAACGAACTTATATTAAAGAAACTTTCGTAAAAATAAATACTGTTTTTCTTGAGGGCTATAACATTACGTATCCGAATAAAGCCAATCCGGGAAAGTTTTTTATTTTACCTAGAATACCTTCTATTCTTAATTCAATTAGCAATGAAAAAAAATGGATAGATGAAAACAGTGATAATTTAAATATCGATGGTATCCTGTCAGACAATAGGTATGGGTTGCATCACTCTAAAATACCTTCTGTAATTCTTACACATCAATTACAAATACAAACAGATTGCGGTAAGAGAACAGATATGCTTTTACAGGAGCTACATTATAAATTACTAAATAAATTTAATAGTGTTTGGGTTGTAGATACGGAATCAGAAAAAAATCTTGGCGGCAATCTTTCTCATACAATTAAGATGCCTCTAAACTATCATTATATTGGTTTATTAAGCCGGTTTGCAGATAAAAGTACAGAAGAAGAAATTAAGGGTAAACCTATTTTAATATTATTGTCGGGGCCGGAACCGCAGCGTACAAAATTATCTGCCAAAATATGGCAACAACTACAAAATTATAATGGCGAAGTTGTTTATGTTGAGGGGGCAGACAACATAAAACACCCTATATATGTACCTCATAACATAAAGTATTTTAAGTGGCTAACACACGAGCAGCTCTATCCTTTAATTAAGGCAGCAAGTATCGTAATATGTCGTAGTGGCTATTCTACAATAATGGATTTAGTGGCATTAAATAAGAAAGCAATATTAATACCTACACCCGGACAAACAGAACAAGAGTATTTAGCAAAAAGCCTTCAAGAAAAAGAGATTTTCTATTCCAAGAAGCAAATTGATTTTAATCTACCGGAAGCATTAAAGGCCGCAGAGCAATTTCCGTTTAGAAAAATGAACTTAGAAGATTCTTTTAATATTTATAAAAAAGTGGTTTCAGATTGGGTTGAAACTCTGTAGCAAGGTTTATTGTATTAAGTAAATGTACCTAATATTACCTTTAAAATCTAAACAGAACAATTTTGCTTACATTTGCTGTCTAAATAAATTATTTCATTAAATAATGGCAAAGCAAACCGAGAAAAAATGTTCTTTTTGTGATAGTCCTGAAAGTGCAGTAAACATTATGTTTACAGGTATGAAGGGAAATATTTGTGACAGTTGTATAGACAAAGCACATTCTTTATTATTGGAGGCATCGGGAGATAAGGTAATTAAAAACGAATTTACTCCTCAAAATCATAAACACCATAAACCACGCGAGATAAAAGCATTTTTAGACCAATACGTTATTGGTCAAGACGATGCTAAGAAAACCCTTTCTGTGGCTATCTACAATCATTATAAACGATTGTTTATGCCCAAAGAAGACGATGTGGAGATTGAAAAATCGAATATAATAATGGTAGGTGAAACCGGTACAGGTAAAACCTTATTAGCCAAAACAATAGCTCGTTTACTGCAAGTGCCTTTTGCTATTGCAGATGCTACTGTGTTTACAGAGGCAGGTTATGTAGGCGAAGATGTAGAGAGTATTTTAAGCCGCCTATTACAGGCTTGTAATTTTGATGTCGCATCGGCAGAAAGAGGTATTGTATATATTGATGAATTAGATAAAATAGGCAGAAAAAGCGATAACCCGAGTATTACACGCGATGTAAGTGGCGAAGGTGTGCAACAAGCTATGCTTAAATTATTGGAAGGGTCGGAGGTTTTAGTACCGCCACAAGGTGGAAGAAAACACCCGGACCAAAAAATGATAAAAGTAAATACTACCAATATATTATTTATTTGCGGTGGTGCCTTTGAAGGTATTGACAAAATGATAGCTCGTAGAATACAAACATCGTCTATTGGTTACAATGCAATAAAAGCAACAAAAGATATAGACAGAGCTAACATGTTGCAATATGTAAATGCTTTAGATTTAAGAACGTTCGGATTAATACCCGAATTATTAGGTAGATTGCCAATTGTTACATATTTAAATCCATTAGACCACGATTCTCTAAAACGGATACTTACCGAACCTAAGAACGCATTAATTAAACAATATAAAAGATTGTTTGAGTACGAAAATATTAAACTAAATGTTGATGACGAGGCACTTAATTATATGGTAGATAAAGCAATTACCTATAAATTAGGGGGTAGGGGACTTAGGGCTATATGCGAAATGATATTAACAGATGCCATGTTCGATTTGCCATCTGAAAAGCATAATGGTACGTTTCATTTAACGTTAGATTATGCCAAACAAATGATTGAACATGCAAAATTTGAACATTTAAAAGCCGCTTAATATATACTTTTATTATGCAAGAACTTATTAAAGAACTTATAGATAAGGTGGGTCTTACGGAAGACCAAGCACTAAAATCGGTAGATACCATAAAGACATTTATACAATCTAAACTACCCCCAATGATGCATGGGCTTGTGGATAATTTTTTAAATCCACAAGCAAAGGCAGAAGATAGTAGTGATTTTATGGGGTAGAGTATTTACCATCCATTAAAAACCACAATTGTTAGGTACGTCTATAAAGCTGTTTGAATTCAGTATTTTATATCTGCAAGTTACGTTTAAATAGTAGCTCTATTAAGCAGTGTCATGGTTCGGCGAGGCTCACCATGACAATTGTATTAATCTGTTTGTTTATAATAATTTATATCTGCAAGATAAGCATAAATACTATCTCTATTAAGCAGTGTCACGGTTCGGCAAGGCTCACAATGACATTTGTATTAATCTGTTTGTTTATAATAATTTATATCTGCAAGATAAGCATAAATAGTAGCTCTATTAAGCGGGGTCATGGTTCGTCCCTTCGACAAACTCAGGATGACAGGGCTAAACATGACATTAAATTTTGTACTATATAGAACAACTAATTTCTGCTATTCTCAAAGTAATTTTATATTTAATAAATAAATATTTTATTTGTGTAGTTGCATTTTAGTGTTCTAATGTTTAAAAAATAAATTCCTTTCGGTTCGTTTAGAGTTAATTCAATCCAATTATCTTTAATTTTAGATACGAAAGGTATATTTTCGCCCAAGCTATTGGTAATTTTTATTTGTATGCCCTGTTTGTTTTCATCAGGTAATTGTACCGTAAATACCCCCTTATTAGGGTTAGGTGCTATATCTATACTCCCTGTGTTTAATATATTCTTTACTTCATTAGTAGCTGTTATTTTTCTAATCCTATAATTATCTGCTATATACATATTGCCTGCTGTGTCATTACAAATACTATTTGGCAATTGTAGTTGAGATAAATAGGATAATTCACCATCTAAACCATAGCCGCCAACACCTGTACCTGCTATGGTAGAGATAATGCCGGAAGTATTAATTTTACGTACACGATATCCTCCCCTATCACTAATATAAATATTGTTATTTTTATCCACTAATATACAAGTGGGTACCATTAGTTCAGCGGTACTAGCGGCAATGCCATCGCCATTATAACCGTAAACACCCGTACCGGCAATCGTATGTATGATACCAAAAGTATCTATTTTGCGGACTCTAAAATTTTGTTGGTCGGGTATATATACATTACCATTCGTATCTGCTACCGGTCTATGTATGTCGCTTGAATTGACAGATATTTGTGCAATTGTTGCCGATATGCCATCGCCATTATAGCCCCCAACACCCGTACCGGCAATTGTGGTAATAATACCTGATGTATTTATTTTACGAATACGATTATTGTCGCATACGTAAATATTATTTTTCTTATCTATAGATATACCGGTAATATAATCAATCTGTGCGGCTGTTGCAGGGCTGCCATGCCCGAGTAGCCAAGAACACCTGTACCGGCAATACTGCTTATGATGTTTGTATGTACATTTACTTTCAGCAACCTATAATTAGCTGCATCAGGTAGATATACATTACCTGTGTCGTCAACTGCCACATCTACAATATCATTCAATACGGCATCGGTAGCAGGTATGCCTACAGCCATAGATGTACCGCCACCGGCAAATAATGCAATATACCCTGCTGTATCTATTTTTAAAACAATACCGCATCCTCGGTCGGCTATATAGTAATTACCATATCTATCTGCTATTATGCCACTCATATCAAGAAAGCCGTAGCTTATTGCAGGTACTCGCCCATTTCGTCCGCAAGCAGTATCATAAAAACTACTACTACTACCTGCAATGGTAGTAATAATTTGTCCAGTTGCAGTAGAACAAAAGCAAAGCTGTATAAGGCTTATAAGTAGTATTGCGTAGTGTTTTAGCATAAAAAGAAAATTAATAGTAAAATTTTATTTGATAAAATAGTAACAAAATAAAAACGAATCAAAATACTCTCATTTCACAAATTAATCTCTTTTTTAGGGTTAGCATAATAGCACTAATGTTTAAAATGCCTTGTACCTGTAATTACCATTGCCATATTGTTTTCTTTGCAGTAGTTGATGCTATCGTTATCTCTAAGTGAACCACCGGGCTGTATGATTGCTTTAATACCTGCTTTTTGTGCCATTTCTACACAATCTGCAAACGGAAAAAAGGCATCGGATGCCATTACTGCATTTTCTGCACTAAACCCAAATTGCTCTATTTTACTAAGTGCTTGTTTTAATGCATCTATTCTACTTGTTTGTCCGCAACCTTTGCCTATTAATTGTCTATTTTTTACAATTGCTATTGCATTAGACTTTAAATGTTTACATATAATATTTGCAATTTCAAGGTCTAATTTTTCATCTATGGTAGTTTCTCTTGCACCTGTTTCTGTCCATTTTTCAAAATTTTTAGTATCTATATCTTGTACAAGTACACCGTCTAACAGCACTTTCGATTCTTGTCTAAATTCCTCACACCCCGTTTTTAATAACAGAATTCTATTTTTCTTATTTTTTAATAATTCAAGTGCATCTGTATCATAAGCAGGTGCTATTAAAATTTCAAAAAATAAGTCATTTATTAAAGTAGCTGTATCTAATTCTATTTTTTTATTTGTAATTATTACACCTCCAAATGCACTTTCCGGGTCGCAGGCTAATGCTGCTTGCCATGCTTTAGATGCCGTTTCTCTTTGGGCTATGCCACAAATATTAGTATGTTTTATAACTATAAAGGTAGGTTCACTAAACTCTTCAATTGCCCCGAATGCAGAATGTATATCAACCAAATTATTATAAGATAATTCTTTACCGTTTAATTGAATAAAAAGTTTATCTAAATCGCCTTTAAAAAAAGCCTTTTGGTGGGGATTTTCGCCATAACGTAATTCTTTACTATTTACCTGTTTGTCTTTATTACTAATAGTCGTTTTCTCTTCATTAAAATAATTAGAGATGGCAATATCATAACCGGCACAAATTTTAAAAGCAGCAGCAGCCAGTAGTCTTCTATCTTCTAAATCTGTATGTCCATTTTTATTTTTTAGCAATTGTGTAAAGTCTTCATACTGTTCTATTGAAGCAATAATACATACATCTGCATAATTTTTTCCGGCAGCTCTTATTAAAGTTACACCGCCTATATCTATTTTTTCAATAATAATTGCTTCGTCATTCGTATTTTTTAGAGTTTCTTCAAAAGGGTATAAATCAACAATTACTAAGTCTAGTAAAGGCAATTCATATTTTTTGAGGTCTTCTATATCGTTTTCATTTTCTCTGCGTGCAAGAATACCACCAAATACTTTAGGGTGTAATGTTTTTACTCGTCCACCTAATATGGAAGGATAACCCGTAACCTGTTCTAATAAGATGCAAGGAATACCTAATTGTTCTATATAACTATGTGTACCACCGGTAGAGTAGAGTACTACACCTAAATTATTTAATTCTTTTACTATTCTATCTAAACCTGTTTTATTATAAACTGAGATTAAGGCTGATTTTATTGTTTTTTCCATTCTTAAAGTATTAGCTACAAAGATAAGTACCTAATAGTGTATTTAAGAGGTATCTCCTTATAATAAAAATTGCATTACTTTTATTTAGTTATTCTTCCGGTATGTGTATAACTTATGAATTAGATTGTAAAAATACCGGTACCAATCTAATAAGTAGCAATTCTATTTTTGAAGAAAAACTTATTCTATTTTTTGGTTGGTTTTTAAACATCTTATTAGCTGTGTTTAAAAAAGTTTTTTATAACATTATATTTTCCTCACAACTCACAACATTAAAGTAATTGGTAGTAATTTTGCCAACTTGTAATGTGTATTAAGTAGGGGTAAGGTGTTAGTAAACTAAAAAGTGCCTAAATAGTTCAGTGGCAACAATTATTTATACACAAATACACGCCCCTAATAGTAATAGTCTTCATTTTTAAATTTTTATTTTATTATTATTATGAGTGTGAATAATGTTGATTTTGATGAGAAATTGAAAAAAGATGGTTTTTTGAATTTTGAAATTGATTCATCTTTAGATTTATTTGAGGAAATAAATAAATTAAAGAAAGAAAAAAATGCAATTATTCTTGCACATTATTATCAGGATCCGGATATACAAGATATTGCCGATTTTATTGGAGACAGTCTTGGCTTGGCACAGAAAGCTGCTGCTACCGATGCGGATATAATTGTGTTTGCTGGTGTACATTTTATGGCAGAAACTGCTAAAATATTAAATCCGGGTAAGAAGGTGTTATTGCCCGATTTAAATGCAGGCTGTTCTTTAAGTGATAGCTGTCCTCCGGATTTATTTAAATTGTTTGTTGAGCAACACCCGGACCATTTAGTTATATCGTATATTAATTGTTCTTCGGGTATTAAAGCACTTTCAGATATTATTTGTACTTCAAGTAATGCCAAGAAAATTGTTGATAGTTTACCTATTGATACAAAAATAATTTTTGCACCCGATAAGAATTTAGGAGCCTATATAAATAAACAAACGGGTAGAAATATGTTGTTATGGAATGGGTCTTGTATGGTACATGAGATTTTTTCTATGGAAATAATAACTAAATTAAAGAACCGTCATCCCGATGCATTATTTATTGCACACCCGGAGTGTGAGGAGAAGGTTTTGGAATTAGCTGATTTTATAGGTTCTACTACCGAGTTATTAAAGTTTACCAATACAAATGATGCACAAACATTTATTGTGGGTACAGAGGCAGGAATACTGCATCAAATGCAGTTATTAACACCCACTAAAACGTTTATTGCTGCCCCGCCCGATAATGCATGTGCTTGTAACAACTGCCCACACATGAAGCTTAATACACTTGAAAAGCTTTATTTATGTATGAATTATGAATTGCCGGAAATATCTATGGATGAGACATTAAGATTACAAGCTAAAAAGCCGATAGACAGAATGTTGGCTTTAAGTAAGCAATTTGGATTAGTGTAAGTTTATTGTAATAGTTTGGGCTTGTAAAATATAAAGTAAAATTTCCCTTTTCAACCGCCTGAAAGGGAGATATTATTTTACAATGTTTGTGCAAATAATATCTCCTTTTCAGGGTTTGTAGCATTTTTATTGTATTTTGCTATAATAGTATCATCCCTACGGAATTAATTTATAGAGCTGAATAGTTACTAATAATGAATATTAATAGTTAGGCTTCTTTTTCTTTATTTGTTTCTATTTTTTCTTCTACTGTAGGTAAATTTTCTTTAGTCGCATCAATAGTTTCAACTTTTTCTTCTTCAATAGTTTCAACTGTATTTTCTTCCGCTTCGCTAAAAACTAAAAGGTCTTTTTCTTTAAGTAGTTCGTACCATTTAAGCATTTTCTTCATATCGCTTACATATACTCTTTCTTGGTCGAATTCTGAAAATATAGTTGTGAAATAGCTTTTTATTTCTGCATTAGATGCTGTTTTTACATTTACGGGAACAATTGTTGTTTCATTTTCTAACATTTTTTGAAACACTATTTGAAGTCTTACATTATCTCCGGTTGTGTAAACCTCTATGCTGTCTAATGGGGTAACATTATGTTTTCTTGCCGAAATAAACTTGGTTGTATTGTCTGCTAAGCTTTTTACAATTGCGCCATCGCTTTTTGTTGTAAGTAATTGATATAAGCCACTAAGACCTGTTACTGCTACTAATTCTTTATATTTCATGTTTATTATTTTATTACTAACTCGCAAAAATAGCTTTTTTATGCAATAAAACTATTTTTCTGTTTTTATTAGATATGTTACTAAATATTTTAAT
>CAIYTT010000203.1 GCA_903929195.1 uncultured Bacteroidota bacterium | reverse complement strand
CTCCTATTTCTATCCTATAAGAATATATATATTGATATTTATAATTAAATTTAATAATAAATACTCAGATTTTAACAGTTTTGAATAAAATTTTGGTCATTAATAAAGTTTTTCTTACCTTAACTTCCGTAAATTCGCATTCATTTTAAAAATCGCCCTTTTACTAAAAAGATATGTGAGGCAGATTAGTTACTATTAGTTAAAAATACAAGTATGGAAACAGTTACCAATCCGAAATTAAATATTAAAAAAGAACTTCTTCATTATTTTGGGTTTGAGACCTTTAAAGGAGAGCAAGAAAAGATTATTAAAAGTATTTTGTCAGGCACCGATACATTTGTTATAATGCCAACCGGTGGTGGAAAATCTTTGTGTTATCAATTACCTGCATTATTAAGCGAAGGTGTGGCAATAGTGGTTTCTCCATTAATTGCATTAATGAAAAATCAAGTAGATTTGATAAGGAGTTATAGCAGTAGAGACAATATTGCCCATTTCTTAAATTCCACACTAAGTAAAGCACAACAGAAAAAAGTAAAAAGCGACCTTACAGATGGCCGTACTAAAATGTTATATGTTGCACCTGAAACTTTGACAAAACAGGAGAATATATCTTTCTTTTCAGATTTAAATATATCTTTTATAGCAGTAGATGAAGCACATTGTATTTCGGAATGGGGACATGATTTTAGACCGGAATACAGGAAATTGCGTGATATGATAGATATGATAGATAAAAAACTACCTATTATAGCACTTACTGCTACTGCAACACCAAAAGTACAAGATGATATTGTAAAAAATCTGAATTTACAATCACCAAATATTTTTATTGATTCCTTTAACCGTGCCAATTTATTTTATGAAATTGTACCGAAAACAAGTAAAGAACAGACCTTAAAACACATGGTGAAGTTCATTACTTCAATGAAGGGAAAAAGCGGTATTATTTATACACTGAACCGAAAAACTACGGAAGAACTTGCAAATACTTTACAAGCAAATGGCATTACAGCTGTTGCTTATCATGCAGGCTTAGAAGCCCCATTGAGGTCGCAGAGGCAAGACATGTTCTTAATGGAAAAAGTAGATGTAATTGTGGCAACTATTGCTTTCGGTATGGGTATAGATAAGCCGGATGTACGTTTTGTAATACATTATAACATGCCTAAATCATTAGAAAACTACTACCAAGAAACCGGTAGAGGTGGTAGAGATGGTTTAGAGGGAAAATGTCTTTTGTATTATTCTTATAAAGATGTACAAAAATTAGAACATTTAATGCGTGATAAGCCATTGAGTGAAAGAGAAATGGGGGCTCAATTAATATCTGAAACAGTTGCTTATGTAGAAAGTGGGGTTTGTAGGAGACGATTATTATTGCACTATTTTGGAGAAACATATAAGCAAGACAATTGTGGTTGTTGCGATAATTGTATTAATCCGAAAGAAAAATTAGAAGTAAAAGACAGCGTTAAAATTACACTCGATACTATTATAGAATTAGATGAGCGTTTCGGTATTGATTATGTTGTAAATGTAATATTAGGTAAGGCAAATCCATTAATACAAACATTCCGTCATGACAAACTAAAGAGTTTTGGTTCGGGTTTGGTAATGGAAATGGACGATAATTTTTGGAATTCTCTTATCAGGCAAATGATGCTTGAGGGATTAATAAGAAAAGATATTGAAGAATACGGACTACTTAAATTAACTGAAAAAGGGTTAAAATTCCTTAAAAAGCCATTTTCGATATTAGTATCCTTAAATCATCAATATACGGATGCTGTAGGCGATGATGATGAAATTATGGGTGGCAGTGCGGTTCCTGCAACTACAGACCCTGTATTATTTGAGATTTTGAAAGATTTGCGAAAAACAATAGCTCGCGAAAAAAATCTGCCTCCTTTTGTTATTTTTCTTGAAAACTCCTTAGTGGATATGGCAACAAATTATCCTACTACATTGGAAGAATTAGAAAAAATATCGGGAGTAAGTAAAGGTAAGACCTTAAGATATGGTAAAAAGTTTGTTGACCTTATTGCAAAATATGTTGAAGAAAATGAAATTGTGAAACCGGATGATTTTGTAATGAAAAGTGTGGTGAACAAAAGTGGAATGAAGGTTTTTATAATACAAAATATAGATAAAAAAATACCACTTGAAACAATTGCACGTAATAAAGGTTTAACAATTCAGGATTTATTAATTGAAATGGAAACCATTGTTGCAAGCGGTACCAGATTGAATTTAGATTATTGTCTAGAGCAAGAATTAGATGAATATGAACAAGAAGATATATTTGATTATTTCAGAAATGCAGATGATGATAATATAGATAATGCCATTGAGGAATTTAGAGATAGGAATGTGAGCATAGAGCATTTAAAAATGATGCGAATTAAATTTATGAGTGAGTATGCTAATTAATTTTTAATTGATATTTTATACCATCCCAATATATTTTTTTATATTGGGATGCTTTTTTTAACAGACTTTTCTTACCAAAATTAGTAACTAATTGCTTATTTGGTAATAACTTGCACCTCCTCTTAATATCATTTATGCAACGAGTATTGGTACTGATTAGACATGCAAAAGCATTAAAAGAAACGCTTACTATTACCGATTTTGACAGACCATTGGCTGAAAAAGGAATGGAAGATGCCATAAAGGTTGGTTCTATTTTAAGGAAAAATAATATTATACCTAATCTAATTATAGCCAGTAGTGCAAAGCGAACTGAACAAACAGCAAAACTGATAGCAGCTGCAAATGGTTATAAAAATGAAGATATTCTTTTGCAAGAAAAATTGTATCAAAGTAATACAACTGTCTATCATGATATAGTATGTAATTTACCAAATGAAAAAAAAACAGTATTTATAATAGGACATAATCCGGGAATTACTGACTTTATTAACCAACTTGATGCAAAGTTTCGGATAGACAATATGCCCACATGTGGCATTGTAGCTGTAAAAATTAGTAGTGATAATTGGGGGCAGTTTTCTTTAGCAAATAATAAAGTATTTTTATTCCAGCAGCCATAGCATAAGATATGATTTTAGAAAAAACAACATTACAAGTAACCTCTATATTAGAAAAACTTTTTGAAGAACATTTTGAAAAAGTACCTGAAAAGATAGAACCACTTGCTGTTTCGGGGTCTGATAGAAGATATTATCGCATTACTAGCGATAACATAAGTGCAATAGGCACTTACAATATGAATATTGCTGAAAATAATACCTATTTTTATTTTACTGAATTATTTAGAAAGCATCAAATAAATGTACCCGAAGTATATAAAACAAGTAAAGACCGTAGGGCATATTTACAACAAGATGTAGGTAAGACTTCTTTATTTGACCTTTTAATAAAAGAAGGTTATACCGATAATATACGCAAGTTGTATCATAAGGCATTGGCTGGCTTGGCAAAAATACAATGGATAGCAGGCAGGGATGCTGATTTTAGGCAATGTTTTGCTTCAAAACAGTTTGATGAAAAGGCTATCATGTCTGATTTATTATACTTTAAATATTATTTTGCCGATTTACAAAACATAACTTACGACAGGTCATTATTAATGAATGAGATGGAGTTATTAAGTAAAGATTTAGGCAGGGTGCAACCACAAACGCTTATGTACCGTGATTTCCAAAGCAGGAATATTATGGTAGAAAATGACACAATTTATTTTATTGATTTTCAAGGTTGTATGCAAGGACCTCCGCAATACGATTTAGCATCTTTATTATGGCAAGCAAAAGCACAATTACCCGATAACTGGAAAGAAGATTTATTAAATGGATATATACAATCACTGAATGATTTGCATGTACCTAGAATGGATGAAATTTATTTCAGAAGGGGATATGTACAATTTGTGCTTGTAAGATTATTGCAAGTATTAGGGGCTTATGGCTTTAGAGGTCTATTACAGCAGAAAGCACATTTTATTACAAGTATAGCACCTGCATTAAAAAGTTTAAATCATTTTTTATCCAATCATCCACAAACACCTCCATATCCTGAATTACGTTCTCTATTAGAAAAAATATCTACAGAAGACATGCAACAAAAGTATGCTACTTCTATAAATAGAGAGAAACCAAATTTAAATATACAAATATGCAGTTTTTCGTATAAAGTAGGTATGCCTAAAGCAACAAATGCACATGGTGGTGGTTTTGTTTTTGATTGCAGAGGCATTTTAAATCCGGGCAGGTTTGCTGCATATAAGCACTTAACAGGCAAAGATGATTTGGTAAAGCAGTTTTTGGAGCGCGAAACACAAATGCCCCAGTTCATGGACCATGTATTTGCATTAATTTCTATTAATGCAGAAGAATATATTGAAAGAGGATATGAGCAGTTAGCTGTATCTTTTGGTTGTACCGGTGGTCAACATAGGTCGGTATATGCTGCCAATAAATTAGCAGAGCTAATAAAATTACGTTTTAATTTAGATACTACTGTTACGCACTTAAATGAAAAGAGATGGCAATTGGGTGAAGAAGTAAAACTGATAAATAAAGAAGTTGAATAAAATTAGGTAACTATTTATAATGTATAATAAATAGTATATAATTTATTTATTTGAAAAAGTCTATTTTATCGCCATAAAATAATACCCAAAGAGCAAGTAAAATACAAGCGGAAGCACAGGCTAAATAAAATAGTCCTTTATAAATATTTTGTTTTGGTGGTAATTTCATTTTTTATAAATTTATTTTACACCCTTATTATTGAATTTTAGGTTCAATAATAAGGGTGTTTATTTTATATTTTTTATTAGTATTATTTCTTTAATGGTTCTTGTGCAAACAAATGTATGGTTCTTTCGTAAGATGTTTGTGGGCCTTCCACTTTTTTACCGTCTTTATCTATTAATGATAATGCTATTTTACTATCACCGGTGCCAAGATTTTGAATAAAATGAGATTCCCATTTATTGAGTGTATCAACTTTGGGGTCTGATTGTGGTCTAGTAACAATTGATATTACTTTATAACCATCTTTACTTAGCTCACAATTCCATACATAGAAATCAAATAATACATTTGCTGTATCTTTACCTATATAATCGCCCTTTGGTCGGCTATAGAAAATCATTGGTGTTGTTGGGTCTTCTAATTTTTTTAGATTACCCTTTTCATCAATTTTAAAATGATATACAATTGCTGCTCCTTTTGTTTTTATAGATTCATGGTAAGACCTTGACAAAAATGCCATAAGGTAATGCTCTGTTCCATTGGCAAGAGTTACACTATTTGTTGGTTCATAAAGTGCTTTATAAGGCTGATTATCTAAAATGAAATGAATGTGTTGACCTTTATCTGAATTATTACACATTTTTGTATCATGGTCGCTTGTTTGATTTTTTAATTCATAATTTTTTAATTCAAAACTGAAGTTTATTTTAGCAGAATCTGCACCTGCTTTTTCTGCTTTTACTTCTTTTATTGTCAATGTAGCATCTTTAAAATCAGGCGATTGGCTTACGTTACTTAAAGTTACTTCCGGACGAATCATTTTACTACTGTCGCTTCCGGTTGATTTATTTTCGCTTGTACCGTTAGTACATGCTGTAAAAAATAGCATAGATGCTACTATTGAAATTGGTAAAATGGTTTTCATAAAATAATTTTAATCAAAATTAGATTAAAAACTTAAATGAAATTATAGATAATTATTATCAATGTAATTATTTTTTTCTAAAAGCTAGAATTTTCTGATTTTACGATGCTATTAATATAATTTTAGGTGCTTTTTCTGAAAATTTTAAGTAAACTGTATTGTGGTATCAACTTTGGAACTGTTATTTTTGCATTATAAGAATAATAAACTTTTAATTTTTCTGAATATTTAAATAAACGATGTTAACAACTGCCGAAATACTTAAACAGGTAAGAAGGATTGAAATTAAAACAAAGGGATTGAGTAATCATATCTTTGCCGGCGAATACCATTCAACTTTTAAGGGTAGAGGAATGTCTTTTTGTGAAGTTAGAGAATATATTCCCGGTGATGACGTGAAGTTTATTGACTGGAATGTTACAGCACGTTTTTCCCATCCTTTCGTAAAAGTTTTTGAAGAAGAAAGAGAGTTAATTGTAATGTTATTAGTAGATATAAGCAGTAGTTCTCTTTTTGGTACACAAAAGAAACTTAAAAGAGAAATAATAACCGAATTAGGTGCTGTACTCAGCTTTTCTGCTACAACTAATAACGATAAAGTAGGTGTCATTTTTTTTAGTGATAAAGTAGAAAAATATATACCACCCAAAAAAGGGAAAAGCCATATTCTTAGAATTATTCGCGATTTGATAGCATTAGAACCAAGCCATGCAGGTGATACTAATGTGAGTGTACCTTTAGAATTTTTAAATAATGTACTAAAAAAACGCTCTATTACATTTTTATTAAGCGATTTTGTGAGCAAACCATACGACCAAGCATTGCAAATGGCAGCAAGAAAACACGACTTAGTAGGGATTCATGTATATGATAAATATGATAAAGAGCTACCTTCAGTAGGTTTAATACAAGTGGTAGATGCTGAAAGTAAAGAACTTTTGTGGATAGATACAGACAATAAATCTCTTAGAAATAAATATTTATCTGCTTTTGAGGAGAAAAATAAGTACTGCACACAAACATTTCGTAAATGTGGAGCTGCATTATTAAATATAAAAACAGATGATGATTATGTTAAAATATTGCAGGGCTATTTTAAAGGTAGGTAAAATAAATAAAATATAAAATCACCAAAAACAATAACACTTAGCATATTTAGGTTAAATTGTATCTATAATGAACAAACCAATATTTATTAAACTATTTTTAACTGCATACTTATTTTTTATTTGTGCGAATCTATTTGCACAAAGCCACCCTGCAAATGATGATATTACTACCAGAATAAGCACTCATCAGATTACAGTGGGAGATAGGGCTCGCTTGTTTTTACAGCTACAGCATGACCCCAAACAAAGCAGTATTCAATGGGCTGCTATGCCGGATTCTGTAAATGGTTTAGAAATAGTAGAAAAAAGTAAAATAGACACAGTTATTAATGGAAATATTACTACTTATAGGCAAAAACTGGAAATTACCGGTTTTGATTCAGGATTGTTTGAGGTGCCTTCATTTAAATTTAGATTTATACCTAAAAATGGAGATTCAGCCTATTTTCGTATTAGCGATTCTTTTCAATTACTTGTGCAAACAGTTGCTGTAGATACTACAAAAGCATTTAAACCAATTAAAAATATCATTTATGTAAAGGCTAGTTGGTTAGACTATATATGGTATATTATTGGTGGGGTTATCTTATTAATTGGTATTGTAATATTTGTCATATATATGGCTCGTAAAAAGAAACCGGTAATACCTGAGCCTCCTAAACCAGTAGAACCATTACACGACCGAACATTGAGATTACTAAATGAACTTGAAGCCAAACAATTGTGGCAAAAAAATAAGATTAAGGATTACTATGTTGAATTAACTGATATTATAAGGGTGTATATTGAAGAACGATTTAATACGCCTGCAATGGAATTGACGACGGATGAGTTATTAGAAAAAACGAGAATACATAAAGAACTAATGTCTTATCATGATTTACTGTCTATGATATTGCATACTGCCGACTTAGCAAAATTTGCAAAAGCACAGCCGTTACCCGAAGAACATGTAGCTGCTATGGAAAATGCGACTAAATTTGTACATACCTCCAAACCAATAATCATACAAACGCCAATCGAAAAGCAAATATGAAAGCATACTTAGAT
>CAIYTT010000202.1 GCA_903929195.1 uncultured Bacteroidota bacterium | reverse complement strand
CAAATAAACCGGTAATAGCGGCTAAAACAGAAATAATAGCTGTTGATAGGGCTACTAATAAGGTCCAATGTTCTTTTTTCTCGTTTTCTTCTATTTCTTCTTGAATCTCTTTTAACTTTTCTGTCGGGTCTTCTAATTCTTCCATAATATTAATTTTTGTAGTTTTTATTTTAGATGAAATTCAGGCACAATATAAAAAAATAATAAATTATTCCAAAATCTAAAAAAAGTTTTTAGGTTTTAAATAGAATGAAAAATAAAAATTATAAAAATATTCTTTCCGATTCTAATTTTTCACCAAAAAACAGCTCACCATGTATATCAAAATCAATGGTTTCATCTGTTGTAAAAAAACGTTTAGTACCGTTTTTACTAATTAATTTGTCAATTTCAGTATGCCTTTGAAGGTAATCGCTAAGGCTACTTGCTACAATATCGCCCTGTGTTATTAAAGTAATTCTTGATGATAAATATTTTTTTATTTTATCTATTAATAATGGATAATGGGTGCAACCTAATAACAAGGTATCTATTTGTGGGTCGTTTTTTAGAATTTCTTTTAAATATTTTGCTACAAAGTAGTCTGCACCGTCCGATAAATGTTCTCCGTTTTCAATTATTGGAACCCACATAGGGCAAGATAACTGTGTTACAACTATATCAGGGAAGAATTTCTTTATTTCTATTATATAAGATTCAGAGATAATAGTACCTTTTGTACCTAAAACACCTATATGCTTAGTTGTTGTATAATTGCCAATTACTTCGGCTGTAGGTCTTATTACTCCAAGTACTCTTTTTGATGTATCGAAAGATTTTAAATCAGTTTGTTGGATAGTTCGTAATGCTTTTGCCGATGCTGTATTACAAGCAAGAATAACAAGGGGACAATCCATTTTGAAAAACCAATTGACGCATTCTCTTGTATAGTTATATACTGTTTCGTAAGAATGATTACCATAGGGGGCTCGTGCATTATCGCCAAGATAAATATAATCGTATTGTGGTAATAAATTTAGTATTGATTTAAATACTGTTAAGCCGCCATATCCGGAATCGAAAATGCCAATAGGATGTTTTGAGTTCATATTGTAAAGGTAGTATTATAGACAAAATAGAAACCTAAAAAACAAAAAAGATGGTTGCCAAATAAAAAGCAACCATCTCTATAATTAATATTTTATTATTGTATTTATCTATTCAATGTCTTCTGCTAATCTAAAACCTAAAGTAATAGAGCGAGTATCGGGTAGGTAACCGGCACGGCGTGTAACACTAATTTCGTCTGGGCTGCTGTTAAAAGAACCACCGCGTACCACTCTTGATAACCCTCCTTGTGGACCTTGTGGGTTTTCAACCGGTTTACTAGTAAAATAGGTAGGTGCATACCAATCATTACACCATTCTTCAACATTACCACTCATATCATAAATACCCAACTCGTTAGGTTTTTTTACACCAACTCTATGTATATGGTCATCACCGTTTCTATTATACCAAGCAATTGTTTGTGGCAATCTTTTACCGGCAAGTTGTTTCATTTTTTCTAATTGTCCGCCTCTTGCAGCATATTCCCATTCAGCTTCGGTAGGTAAACGATAATGCTTTTTAAGTAATTTATTTAGTCTGGCAATAAATTCCTGTGCATCACTCCAAGTAACATTATTTACCGGGCAATCATCGCACTGATAAGAAGATGGATTGTTATCCATAATTCTACGCCATTGCCATTGTGTAACTTCATAAGCACTAATATTATAGTTTCTCATGGTTACACTATGGGCTGGTCGCCTATCTACGAGGCTTGAATCATCACCCAAATCAAATTTACCACCTTGTACCTTAATCATGTAGATTTGGAAGGCGTTATTTTTAGTTTTATTATATTTCCTTTGTGCAAAAGCAGGTGATAAAATCAACAGCAAAAACACTAACGATAAAATTTGTTTCATAAAGTTTCATAAAGGTAAAAAAATCCATTAATTCATTGCAACTATTTTTGTAGGCTCTAAATTTGCATTACGTATTGCAATATTTTGAGCTACTTTTTTTGCCAGTTCAATAAATGCATTATATGACACAGGCTCATCGTTTATTACGGCAGGAATTCCTTTATCACCACCTTCTCTTATGCTTTGTACAATAGGTATTTCGCCTAAAAAAGGTAATTCAAATTGTTCTGCCATTTGCTTAGCACCACCCTTGCCAAAAATATAATATTTGTTTTCAGGCAACTCTAGCGGTGTAAAATAAGACATATTTTCTACAATGCCAAGTATAGGTACATTTATCTGTGGTTGTTTAAACATCATAATCGCTTTTCTGGCATCAGCCATAGCCACAGCTTGCGGTGTAGAAACAATGATTGCCCCGGTTACCGGTACAGTTTGTACTAAAGTTAAGTGTACATCACCGGTACCCGGAGGTAAATCAATTACCAAATAATCTAATTCTTCCCAATAAACATCCGAAATAAATTGTTTTAATGCAGAACTTGCCATTGGTCCACGCCATATAACAGCTTGTTTTTCATCAATAAGTAAACCAATGGACATCGTTTTTATACCAAAACGTTCTATTGGCATAATTTTACCTTTCCCATCAATATCTATCATTTTTGGCTTTTCATCTCTAATTCCTAACATAATAGGAATAGAAGGACCATAAATATCTGCGTCCAACAAACCAACTTTTGCACCTTCAGCAGCAAGTCCTATTGCCAAGTTTACGGCAACAGTCGATTTTCCCACACCCCCTTTACCGGAAGCCACCATAATAATATTCTTAACTCCTGGTAAAATATCTTTATTATCCTTACGATTACTGTTTACATTGGCATCCATTTTAATGGTAACAATTGCCTCTTTATCTACCAAGTGTTTTATTGCATTGATACATGCATTTTCTATCATTGCTTTTAGCGGGCAGGCAGGTGTGGTTAGCATTACTGTAAAAAAAACATGTTTACCTTCAATAATAATGTCGCTTATCATATTAAGGGTAACCAAATCTTTACCTAAGTCCGGTTCTTGTACATTACTTAAAGCTTCTAATACTGCTTCTTTTGTAATCATAATTGTTTTTTGAGAATTTTTTATTGAATGCAAAAATAATACAAACAAGGTTAAATTAACTAAAATGATTTTTTGTGTTGGGGCAAAAAATGCTAATCATCAGAGATTCTTTTAAAGAATTGAGTGTGGATATTTGCCGAGTGATATGTTGACAATTTTTATGAATTGTACATGAAGAATAAAAGCATTTTATCTTTCAATAATCAATTGAGATAATATAATAGCGTTGCCGGTATTTACTTTAATGAAATAAACTCCGTTATTTTCTTTTAATTTTATTTCTGAAAATAATTTGCCATTTTCAATGTTCGTATTTTCATTATAAATTACCTTACCAAATAGGTCTATAATTTGTATGTTTGCTTCATTGGAGCTAACACCATTAAAGATACATGATAGTATAAATGTACCTTTATTAGGGTTAGGATATACAGATATCTTGTTGTTTGAATGATTTAATGTTTTAATGCCTACATTGGTAATATTTATAACTAATGGATAACTGGTATCTACTACCGGACTTGCACAAGGCGCATTACTTGTAAGTATGCATCTAATTATGTCGTTATGCTGAAGTGTATCTGTACTATACGTAGAGTTAGTTGCACCCGGTATAGGCATACCGTTCAATAACCACTGATAGTGAGGTGCAGAACCGAAATTTATACCTTCGCAGTAAAATAATACATTGGTCCAATAGCTTATAGATGTGCCGGGATAGGCTATAACGGTATCTGAAGTTGCTAAATTAGGATGTATAAATTCCGCAATCGTATCTATAGATAAGACTGTATCGGGTACCGGGCAAATTTCACTGCTTATCATTTTGCAAGTTACATATTCGCCATGGGCAGGATAATAAGTAAAAACACTATCGCTGTCGGTCATTTGAACCCCATTTACAAACCACTCAAAAACAGGAGTACTGCCACCATAACTAAAATGTGCTAAATAGGTAACCGGAGTGCCGGCACAAATGGTATCAATATTATTAGTAAAACTTAAAGTAGGGTAAACGAGTGGAGTAACTGTAATTATTATTGTATTTGAAATTAGAAAGGTATCTTTTCCTCCCGGAGCAAATAATATACAACGTATGGAATCTCCATTTGATAAACTGTCAATTGTTGAAAAATTAGAATCTGTGCCGACAGGAGTATTATTATGCATCCATTGATAAGAATATCCATAGCCGGGGTTTTTAATAGTAGCTGTAAAAGAAGCAGAGCCTCCCGCACAAATAGAGTCTCCATGGTTCGAAACAATGGTAATTGAATCTGGAGGAATAATTTCCCTAATAACATTGTTATAAAAATCTGCAATAAAGAAATTACCACTTCTATCAAAACATATTGCAGAAGCATAATTTAAAGCAGCACTTAGTGGGTCTCCACCATCACCATAATAATCTGCATAGCCGTTACCTGCAAAATAATGAATGTATCCGGCTGTATCTATTCTACAAATATCGGGTGCTGTTTCTTTACCTAAATATACATTTCCAAGTGTATCTAATGCAATACTTACCGGATACCAAAGATGCGTACTTGTAGCAGGTACATTATCGCCTGTATAATTTGGTGAGTTAGGTATGCCGGCAATTGTAGTAATAATACCAAGTCCATTTACTTTACGAATCGTTTGGCTATTTAAATCTGCAATATAAAGGTTTTCATATTTATCTACTGCAATGCCTGCCGGGCTGTGTAATGCAGCACTTGTTGCCGGAATGCCATTGCCATAGTAACCTGTAAGCGAACTACCTGCATAAGTTTGAATGATACCTGTAGGGTAAACAATGCGAACACGGGAACTACCGTCTGAAATAAATAAATTTCCATATAAATCTGTTGCAAGACCATAAGCACCTATTCGGGCATTTGTTGCAGGTCCGCCATCGCCTATATAGGAAGAAAACGGAAATACACCATTACCGGCTATAGTCGTAATAATACCATTTGTATCTACTTTCCGAACTCTATTATTTCCGTTATCTGCAATAAACAAATTACCTATAGTATCTAATGCCAGCCCTTGAGGATAGTATAGTCTGGCATTTGTTGCAGGACCATGGTCGCCACCAAAGCTCGAACTACCTGTGCCTGCAAATCTTGTAATTATTCCATTGGGCTGTACTTTTCTAACAACATTATTTTCTTGGTCAGAGAAATAGATATTTCCTGCTTTGTCAATAGCAATGCCTGCCGGCTGGCATAATCTCGCTGATAGTGCTTGCCCACCATTACCGGTACTTAAACATGTAGTAGAAGGAAGTGCAATACCAACTTCTGTTCTTATTACATTTTGTGCATTCGTTACCTCCTTAATAGTTAGTAAGAATACAGTAAGAATCAGTATGTATATAAAAGATTTCATCCGGTACAAATTAAAGCCAATCTATTTTTTATATATATTATTATTCAATAATAAAACCTATTAAATACCTTGTGTTTTTGGAAATTATTTTTAACTGATAAAATCCACTTTTAATTTTATTATTTATTACAATTTGTTTATCAATAATACCATTTGGTGTAACTACTTTTTGGGTATATAAAATTTGTCCCAGCATATTAGTGATTTCAATTTCACAGTTTTCCTCATCCGAATTTATTTTTCCAGCCAAGTTAAATGTGCCGTTATTTGGATTTGGAATCAAATTAATTTGATTTTCAGAATTTGATATTTGTTTGATACCTACAGTAACAGTAATTAATATAGAATTACTTATATTTAATAAGGGAGTTGTACATACTAAACTTGTTGTCATTATACAATAAATATTATCATGATTAGAAAGTGTATCTGAAGAAAATACTGATGAAGTAGCACCGGGAACAGGCAACCCATTAATATACCACTGATAAGTAGCGGCTGTACCTCCATTTGTGCTTGATGCAGTAAAAGTGAGCAATGTACCTGCTGTAACTGTTGTAGCCGGAGTAACAACAATGTTTACTGAAGAAGTTAAATTAGGATATACAGTCATGCTAATAGAATTGCTATTTACAGAATCCGGCATTGCACAATGCAAATTACTAATCATTTCGCAAGTAATTACATCAGTGTTATTGGGTATATAGCTATAAGAGGTACTGCTTGTACCTACAACAGAACTATTTACTTTCCATATATATATAGGGGCTGTTCCTCCGTTAGTATCTATTGCATTATAAGTAACGGATGTTCCGGCACATATAGAATCGGCAGATTTAGAAATGGTGATTACAGGTAAAAATGATGGTGTAACAACCATAGTTATTGTACTACTTGTTACGGTATCTATTATTAAACAAGGGTAATTACTTGTCAACCTACATTTAATAATATCACCATTTACAGGTGCATAAGTATAGGTTGCACCAGTGCCAACAGATGAGCCGTTTTTGAACCATTCATAAAAAGGAGTGTTGCCGCCATGTACAGGTGTAGCACTAAATGTTACGGAAGTACCACTACAAACAGTATCTGATGTACTAGATGAAATGGTAACAGCCGGTGAAAAGTATGCATTAACAACCATTGTTATGCCGGCACTCATTGCAGTATCTGGTACAGCACACGCAGCACTGCTGGTAAGCCTGCATGTTATAATATCACCGGTTGTAGGTGTGTAACTATAAGTACTCGTACCTGTACCTACATTTATTCCATTCTTTTTCCATTGATAAACAGGCGAAGTACCCCCGTTTACAGGGGTGGCAGTAAATGTAACTAGTGTACCGGTACATACAGTATCGTTTGGCGAAACTGAAATACTTACTGATGGCACAATAATAGGATTTACTACCATAGTTATAGCACTGCTAAGGGCAGTGTCGGGTATTGCACAGGATGCATTACTTGTTACACGACAGGTAATTATATCGCCGGTAGTTGGAGTATAAGAATAAGTACCGGTTGTATCAATAATTATAACGCTATTCTTTTTCCATTGGTAATTAGGAGATGAACCACCATTTACGGGTGTTGCAGTAATGGTAACAGAAGTTCCTGAACATACGGTATCGCCGGGTAAAGAATAAATGCTGACAGAAGGTATTACTGTTGGTATTACAAACATGGTGATTGTATTACTTAAAACAGTATCCGGCATAGCACATAATGCATTACTTATTAATCTGCAATACAAATAATCGCCTGATGTAGGGGTATATGTGTATGAAGTACTTGTACTGCCAATTAAAACAGTTCCATTTTTATACCATTGATACTGTGGTGTACTACCGCTATGTGTTGTAGCAGTAGTAAATGTAACAGATGTGCCGGCACAAACAGTATCTGACGTACTTGTACTAATACTTACTGTAGGAATTACTACCGGATTTACAGTCATAACTATACTGTCGCTTGTAATAATAGAGGGAGAGGCGCATAATGCGGAACTTGTGAATACACATTCTATTATATCACCATTTGAAGGGGTTAATGAGCAGGTAGTGCCAAAGGTAATATTTAGTCCGTTTCTTTTCCATAATAAAGATGCACTTGAGCCACCATAAGTAGTTGTAGCCGAATAAAGAACGGTAGTACCTGCACATACAGTATCTGCACTTGCTGTAATACTAATTGTAGGCACAACTGTTGGTATTATATGCATAATAAAATAATTGCTTAATACTGTATCTGATGTTACACACCTTAAATTACTAACTAATTTACATTTTATACTGTCTCCGTTTACAGGTGCATAAGAATAAGTTATTCCTGTCGAAACTTGAATACCATTTTTATACCATAAATATATAGGTGTTGTGCCTGTATTGATGCCTGAGGCAGTAAAAGTTACAATTGTACCACTACAAACACTGTCGGCAGTGCGTGTTATCGTAACAGATGGTGTTAAAAGTGGACTCACATTGAAGATAACACTATCACTTTTTGCAGTATCTGAGCTGCAAGCATTAGTGGCTAAAAAACAATATACTAAGTCGCCGGTGGCGGGTGTAAAAATATAAGGACTGCTTGACGTGGATACTAATGTACCATTTTTATACCATTTAAATGAGGGGTACGAGCCAATACCTGTTGATGATTGTGTAACAGTAACCGAACTACCCGCACATATAGTGTCTGAGCCATAAGGAGCAATAGAAATAACGGGGTGTAATGCAGAGTCAACATGAATATGAATTGAATTACTTAATACAGAATCAACGGTAGCACAACCTGCATTGCCGGTTAGCTCGCAATTAATTAAGGTATCAGTTGTTGTTGGTATAAAAGAATAAGACGACGAAGATGATACATGAATATTATTTATTTTCCAATTGTAAATAGGTGTTGTACCTGCACCGGTTATTGTTGAAAATAAATTAAGGACAGTACCTGCACAAATGGTATCGGGTAGGGAGGAGGTAATATTAATATATGGGGTAATTAATGGTAATACAGTTATTGTAAGAATAGAGCTAACAGCAGTATCAAAAGCCCTACAATTTGCATTACTATGCAAAATACACTTTATATGGTCTCCATTAGTAGGCGAATAGGAAAATGAAGAACCTGTTGATGTTAGTGAACCATTTTTAAACCATTGATATACAGGGCTGGAGCCGGTATTACTACCTATAGCTGTAAAGGTAACAGAAGTACCATTACAAACGGAGTCGGCAGATGCTGTTATACTAACAATTGGAACTACTGTTGGATTTACAACCATTGGAATACTGTTACTAATTGCAGAATCAGGTATGGCACATGTTGCATTTGAGTAAAGAATACACTTTATAACATCTCCATTTAACGGAGTATAAGAATAAAGAGAACCTGTATGTACTAATGTATCATTTTTTTTCCAATCATAAATAGGAGAAGTGCCACCATTGCTTATTGAAGATGTAAAAGATACGGAGGTGCCTGCACAAACAGTATCTGTACTTGTAGATGTGATACTTATAGTAGGTGTTACAGACGAAATAACAGTAACTATTATTGAATTACTAGTAATGGTAGTAGGGGTAGCGCAGCTATTGCTACTTGTAAAAATGCAACTTACTACATCTCCGGTAGATGGATAATAGGAAAATTCGCTTGAATCGCTTCCGGAAATGACACCATTAACTTTCCATTGATAGGTTGGGGAATGACCGCCATTAGTTGTTGTTGCTACGAAATGTGCTAATGTTCCGGAGCAGATAGTTGACCCTGTTGTTGTTGAAATACTTATTGAAGTTGTTAGGTGTGAAACTGTATGTATATGTATTGTATTACTTGTTACAGGGCTAGATAATAAGCAAGAAATAGAAGAGTATAATAAACAATAAATAGAATCTCCATTTATTGGAGAGTAATAAAATGGATTGCCATTAAAAATATGTGCGCCGTTTACATACCATTTATATCCGGGTGAAGAACCGCCATAAGTATTGCTTGCTGCAAAAGTATCGGCCAAACCTAAGCAAATAGAATCACCATAATAAGAAATAATACTTGCAGTAGGTAATACCGATGACATTGCGTACATTGTTAAAGTATTCGATGTAGCAATAATCGTTCCTCCAACAGAATCATAAAGGTAACAAACAATCACATCGCCGGTTGATACACTGTCTGTAGTATAAATACTATTATTTGTGCCTACAGATATGCCATTTTTTTTCCATTGGTAGGCAATTGTGGAACTGCCTATAGTTGCAAAAGCATCAAAAGAAATTGCGGTTCCTGAACATACCGTATCACCCGATTCGCTAATTATAGAAATGGGTGCAGGTGCAGTTACTTTCCTAATAACATGGTTTAGGTCTGATACATAAAGGTTTCTTGATGGGTCGAGTGCAAGAGCCATTGGATTTTTTATAGATGCGTCTGTTGCCGGTCCACCGTCTCCGGTATAGGTAGTATCGCCATTACCTGCATAAGCATTTATATTTCCGAAAACATCCAATTTTCTTATCTGATTATTGTATTTGTCTGTTATAAATAAATTACCCCAAGTATCTATGGCTAAGCCACATAAAGCAGCACTGCCTAAATAAGAAAAATTAAATTCTGCACTTGTAGCCGGGCCACTATTACCACTATTACCTGCTGTGCCATCTCCGGCTATAGTTGATATAATTCCGGAAGTATTTACTTTTCGTATTTTATTATTGAAGTTGTCAACTATATATATATTACCACTTCTGTCCATTGTAACATCAGTTGGTTTATTAAGCATAGTAGCTGTTGCCGGTACACCGTCTGCTCCTGCTCCTGCTGTACCATTTCCTGCAATAGTGCTTATAATACCTGTGCTGTTCACTTTCCTAATATTTGAGTTTCCATCAGCAATAAAAAGGTTTCCGGCGCTATCTACAAAAACACCAGATGCCCTTATCTGTGCTAATGTGGCAGTGCCACCATCGCCTGTTAAGCCTGCAAGACCATTCCCTGCAATCGTACTAATAATGCCGGTAGTACTTACTTTACGTACTCTATTATTTCCATTATCAGCAATATAAATATTTCCTGTAGCATCAACCGCAATACCTTGAGGATTGTTTAAACTTGCTAAAGTTGCAGCTAAGCCATCACCTGAAAATCCTGTTATACCATTACCTGCAACTGTTCTAATTATACCTGCTGAATTTATTTTTCTAATTACATTATAAGTAGCATCGGCAAAATAGATATTACCCGTTGCATCGGCAACAACACCGGCAGGTATTTGCAATGTTGCAGCAGTAGCTGCAAACCCATCTCCACTATGTCCTGATGTGCCATTTCCTGCAACAGTACTTATTATTTGAGCTTTTAATGAAAAACTCAAATAAATAAAGCATGTTACAAATAATAGTTTATAAAAATTGAATCGCATAATTTCCTCTCGCTTTTTACCTTTTTAAAATAACCATGCAATTTAGCCTATTTTTTTAAAATTAACAAATTAAAAATACTTAGCTATTTAAGTACAATGTTATGAATATTTTTTATGAATATTTATATGATAATTTCGTAATTATAAATTTCGTATATTATTTTTTATTAAGTAAAAGCATTTATTTAATTTAATGTTTAAAAATGAGTGCAAATAAAAATAATTGAGTATTATTGCACTGTTTTTATAAATAAAAGTGCCAAATAGTGCTTTTTATAGTTTAAAAATAAAAATTTAGCAATAATATTTGTTAAGCACCAAAATTTTTATGTATTTTGGTCGCAATTTTGAAATCAGAAAAATAAATTTGAAAAAGAGAACAAACATGAAAAGAACCATCATCCTAATTACAACCGTTTTAGCATTCGTATTAATCGGAAACAAAAGCTTTGCTCAAGAAGACCTTGTGAGAGTTTTTCGTTGGTATATTCCTGAAGATAACCAGTATGTAAATGAAGCCGAAGGAGAATACCAAGACGGACAGTTGATAAACTGGGGTTGGACAGATAAAACCTTAATCTTCTTTGCATACCGCACTCCGGGTCCGGGTCGTGTTGCTGTATATGGTTGGGAAAATCCGGTAACTAGAGCTCACATCAGTATTTGTGAAGATGAATTTACAGATGACTTTATGCTTAAAACAGGCTATACTCACAAACATCTTCAGTTTTATGCGCTTACCCGCCGTGGTGCTAACGAGGTTTGTATTTACCGTTGGTTATTAGCAAAACATCATGCATGGATTACTATTCCCGAAGACACAGATACAGATGTGTATATAAGGAAAGGTTACCACCACAAAACATACCAATATTATGGTATTCAACGTAATGTTGATGCACCTATTTATGATGAATTATAATTACCTTTTTTAAAATATAAATAAAAAATCGTGGTTTGATAATTTCTACCACGATTTTTTTATTTAAATAACTTCCGTATTTTTTGTATAATATATATATTATTGTTTAAATAGTTAGAACATGTTTTATTTTATAAGGTTATTTTTGTTGTTTCTTATTGTTTTTTGCAACAGCAATTCAATTTTTGGACAAACATATACTTGGGAAAAACTAAATACAGAGCCTTATAAAGGGAAACAAGATGATATTTATTTTATTAATGAGCGGATTGGCTGGTATATAAATGGGTATGGTAAAATATACAATACAACTAATGGTGGTGAATCGTGGTCATTACTTACCGAGAAAAAAGGAACTTTTTTTAGATGTATCGGGTTTATGGATAGTTTAAATGGTTTTGTAGGCAATGTTGGTACCGATTATTTTCCTAATGTAACAGACTCTATACCATTATACAGAACTAATGATGGCGGAAAAACGTGGAATCCAGTTAGTTATTCCGGCAATTATGTAAAGGGAGTATGTGCTATAGATATTGTAAAAGAAGAATTAGTGCAAAAGGGTAAGGTATCAATCCTCTTTCATGTTTATGCAGTTGGCAGGGTAGGCAGTCCTGCAAATTTTATGGTTAGCCATGATGGTGGTAAAACATTTAAAAGCAAAAAAATGAATGACTATTGTAATGCCATGTACGATATTAAAATGTTTAATACAAATGAAGGGTTTGCTTGTGCATCAACCGGACAAAATGAAGACAGTACCCATGCCTGTATTTTACATACAATAGATGGCGGTGAAAACTGGGAAAAAGTATATGAATCAAAACGACCATTTGAAATTTCTTGGAAATTGTTTTTTCCTACTAAAAATGTTGGTTATGCCACTATACAAAGTTATAATACCGATTCTACTGTAAGTATTCAACATTTTATAAAAACTACAAATGGCGGTAAAAAATGGAAAGAACACATTTTATGTAATGATTATAAAGCACGTTCTTTCGGAGTAGGGTTTATTGATAAGAAAACAGGTTTTATAGGCACATTGAATAGTGGATATACAACCACAAACGGTGGCAAAAAATGGAGTAAAATTGACTTAGGGCGTGCTTGTAATAAAATAAGAATAATGCATAAACCCGACGGTAGTGTTTTCGGTTATGCTATTGGTGTAAATGTGTTTAAGTTGAAAACTGAGAAATAAATTGACTATTTTTTTGCATAATAAAAATAGTCAATTTATGGCAAATTTTATTTTTCAACAACAGCTTATCCTTTCATTAATCTAAAAGCATGGTTCCATTCATTATGTAGCATACCGGGTATGCACCAAAGCATACTTAATGGTTCAATGGCACGAGCGGCAGTAGCCTTGCCCATGTCAGCAATGTCCCAACCAAACTGTTCTAAAATTTCGCTAACTTCTTTTTTTGAAAAATCATTGTTACCACAAATAAACATTGTTGGTTTTTCTTTGAAATTAGGATTTACCATATTGGCATTACCAACACAGCTAAAAGCTTTTACAAAATGAACTTCAGGGAATTGTGTTTGTAAGCGTTCCATTAAAGATTCATCAAAATTTGTAAAGAATCTAAGTACCCCGTTTTCAGGTGCACTGCCTTCCATTATCGGGTTAGTTGTGTCAATAACTGTTTTTCTCATTAGGTGTTGTGGGCCGGCATCTTCAATTGCTTCAACTGCAATAGAACCTTTTAAAGCCAAAACAACAATATCACCAAATTTGCCAGCTTCATAAAAACTGCCTAAATGTGCATTTTTACCACCAGCTTTTTGCCAATCAAGAAGTTTTGCTTGATTTCTTGAACTCAGCATTACTTCATAATTATGTTTCAAAAAACCATTTCCAAGTGTTTGGGCTACAATGCCTGAGCCTAATATTCCTATCTTTTTCATTGTAATTGTTTTGTTCAAAAATAAGTGCAAATATTCATTCAAAAATCTACAAATAAAAGTACTTGTACTAAAAAATAAAAATAGACTTATAAATTAACAATATTGAACTTATATTTTTTGATAAAATTTATTTATTAAAAAATATTGAATATAAAAACAACTATTGATATATTTTTTATGCGTGCATTAAAATTAATTACTTAAAAAATTACATTTTAATCAATAAAAACAATAAAGGTATATACATCTAATTGTCTAAAACAAATACCTTTGTTTAAAATAAATCGCTACCAACAATCCTTAATTGTTTTGTTTGTGAATTTTTGAGATTTTTTGTCCTTAAATTAAGCATCATAAATGTCCAAAGAAATTAATAAAAGCAGCATTTTTATATTTGTATCAATGCTATTAATAATAAATTTTTCATTTAATGTTACCGCACAAAATAATAATAAAAGTAATGCCAATGTAGATGTTGATAAATTTTATACTAAAAACATATCGGATATTCCTGCTTTAACGCTAAATGATTGCATAAAATATTCATTAAAAAATCAGCCTGCAATCAATCAATCACTTATAGACCAATCTATTGCAGAAACAAATAATAATTTAGCCATTTCAAATTGGTTGCCACAGGTAATGGGTAGTGCAAATTATACTAATTACTTTCAATTACCTACTGTATTTTCGAATACAAATAGTGGCATTGTATCTGTAAAATCAGGTGTGTATAATTATTCTATCCCGCAGTTTACCATAAGCCAAAATATTTACAGTCCAGATGCTATGTTTGCAGTAAAAGCTGCTAAGCTTAATAAAACAGCAATTTCTCAAAATGTATTAAGCACTAAAATAAATTTCATATCAGATGTAAGTAAAGCTTATTACGATGTACTATTATCTATACAGCAAATAAGTGTTTATAAAGAGGACACAGCACGATTAAATAAAAATCAATCGGATGCTTTTCATAGATACAAGAGTGGTATAGTAGATAAAGTAGATTATAAGCAGGCAACAATTGCACTAAATAATTCTTTGGCAAAATTAAAAACAGCAAACGAACTATTAAATTCTAAATATGCAATATTAAAACAATTAATGGCCTACCCGGCAAATAAATCATTTACTGTAGGTTATGACACTACAAAGATGTTAGAAGATATATACATTGATACATTAGCACCTTTACAATTTGAGAATAGAATTGAATACCAACAATTACTTACTACAAAACTAATTGCCGGACAGAACGTAATGTATTATAAAATGGCATATCTCCCATCAATATCAGCATTTTATAATTATAATTATGAATTTGAAAGTAATCATTTCTCTGATTTATATAATAAACCTTATCCCTATTCTTTATTGGGTGTACAATTAAGTATTCCTGTTTTTACAGGTTTTAGAAGGTTAGATAATATACATAAAGCAAAATTACAAGAACAGCGTTTAGATTTAGATATAGAACAAATTGTATTAGGTATTTATACGCAATATGTTCAGGCTACAGCTAACTATAAAAGCAATTTATATTATTTTAAAACTCAAAAAGAAAATGTTGAAATGGCAAAAGAAGTGTATGATATTGTAAAGTTTCAATACAGAGAGGGAATAAAAACATATTTAGATGTAATTGTTGCTGAATCTGATTTACAAACTTCTGAAATAAATTATTTAAATGCCTTGTTTCAAGTCTTGTCAAGCAAAATAGATTTGAAGAAAGCAATGGGCGTATTACAAACAGATATATAAAGTAAAAACAATAATGAAAAAGAATTATCTATTACTTATAGTAGTATTATTTTTTATAAGTTCATGTAACGAGGCTGCAAAACCTACAAACGTTCAAAATGCACCTGTGCCGGTTAATGTATATACAGTACATAAAGAAAATGTTGTTTATTACGACCAATTTCCCGGTACTGTAGTAGCATTAATGCAAGTTGACATACGTGCAGAGGTTGAAGGATATATTACGGGTATCTTTTTTACCGAAGGTGGTTTAGTAAAAAAAGGACAAAAATTATATGAAATAGACAACAGCAAGTATAAGGCTAACAACAATATGATAATGGCAAATTTAAAAGTTGCCGAAGCAAACTTGGACCAAGCACAAAAAGATGCAGACCGTTATGCTTATTTAAACGAACATGATGCCGTAGCAAAACAAACCCTTGACCATGCTATGACTACATTGCAAAATGCTAAAAATCAGGTAAATGCTGTAAAACAAGATTTGATAAGAACACAAACAGATTTAAATTATTCAATTATTAAAGCACCATTTGATGGTACTATAGGTATTTCGCAAGTAAAGTTGGGTAATACGGTTACTACCGGGCAAACAATTTTAAATACTATATCTACCAATAACCCAATGGCAGTAGATTTTGTTGTAAACGAAAAACAGATTTCTCGATTTGTTCAATTACAAAAAAATAATCCGGCTAACACAGATTCTGTTTTTAGAATTACATTGCCTGATAATACACTTTATAATCAAATTGGAAAAATTTATATTATAGACCGTGCTGTTAATTCACAAACCGGAACTTTAAATATAAGGCTTGAATTTCCTAATCCCGATGCCGTGTTGAAGGCAGGTATGAGTTGTACCGTAAAAGTAAGAAATCAAGATACATTGCAACAAATGTTAATTCCGGGAAAGGCAATTGTAGAACAAATGGGTGAGTATTTTGCATTTGTATCAGTTGATACCTTAATACCTAATAATACACCGGGTGCTAAACAAGAAAAAGGGTTACATGCAGTACAAAGAAAATTAATTTTAGGTAAGTCAATAGGCGATAAAATTATTGTAAAATCGGGCTTACAAGCAGGTGATAAAGTAATTATTGATGGTGTACAGAAACTTAGAGATGGTACACTTGTAAATGAAGGTGTTGGTGATTTGAAAAATAAAAAATAAAATATTTGTACGTACTTTTAATAAATTTGATTGTTAAGACATGTAATTTATTTTTATAACTATTTTATTCTTATTTTTTTGCCTATCTTGTAGCATTAACAGTAGTTGCTATTTATGTTTATAGAACCATTTCATTCTACAAAGAAAAAAGGCTGGATAGAAGTTATTTCCGGTTGCATGTTTTCAGGGAAAACTGAGGAGTTGATACGTAGATTAAAGAGAGTACAGATAGCGGGTTTGAAAGCGGAAATATTTAAGCCCGGAATTGATAAACGTTACGACCCGGCAGATATTGTATCGCACGATGCTTCCAGAATACGTTCTACACCTGTAGATAACCATTATAATATACTTCTGTTAACATCGGATGTGGATGTTGTGGGTATTGATGAAGCACAGTTTTTTAATGAAGGTATAGTAGAAGTTGTAGAAGAATTAGCTTTAAGGGGTATGAGAGTTATTGTAGCCGGTTTAGATATGGATTTTACAGGCAAGCCATTCGGACCAATGCCTGCATTATTAGCAAGGGCAGAATACATAACAAAGCTTCATGCAATATGTGTGAAATGTGGCGATATAGCTAATTACTCGTATCGGATAGCTAAAATTGAAGACCAGGTTCTTTTAGGCGAAAAAGATGTTTACGAACCAAGATGTAGAATTTGTTTTTATCAAAAATAGTTGTAAAACAATGTATTTTTGTCGTTATAACATAAATATATATTAATACAGAATAGACATTTGCTTATAGCCTTAATTTCAACTACTTTTGTTCTATGCGTTTTAGTTTACTTTTTTTTATAGTACTTCTTATTTTCAATAATACTATTGATGCACAGCAAACAGACAATGTTTGGTCTTTGCAGCGATGCATTCATTATGCAATTGAAAACAATATTTCGCTAAAGCAGGATTCTCTAAATGCCCGTATGGCTAAATATACTTATAATCAAAGTCAATACTCGCAGTTGCCAACATTAAATACAAATGGTAATTACGGTAGAAGCTTCGGACGCTCCATTAACCCCACAACCAATCAATTTGTAGATGTAGATTATAATTTTCTAAGTGCAAGTGGGACTGCCAACTTATTGGTTTTCGGTTGGATGCAAGTTCGGAATACAATTGCGAAAAATAAATATAGTTTATTAGCTTCTTTAGCAGATTTAGAACAATTAAAAGACGATGTATCTTTAAACATAGCTACTGGCTTTTTATCTGCACTGCTTGCAGAAGAACAAATACATGTTTGTAAAAGTCAAGTAAGCCTTTCCGAGGCACAATTAATACAAACGAAAGCATTTGCAGTGTCCGGTAGGTTGCCGGAATTAAATGTTGCCCAATTAGAATCTCAATTAGCTACAGATAGTTCTAATTTAATTAATGCAATTTCCAATTACAATTCTTCAATTCTGGATTTAAAGTCATTATTAAATTTAGATATGTCAATCCCTTTTACAATTCAATTACCTGATGTAACGATAGACGATGCATTGCTTGCATCATCTATGCAGTCTGAAGATATTTACCAAAAAGCAAGGTTACATTTCGGCTCTATTAAAGGTAGCGAGTATAGAGTTAATTCAGCCGAAAAAGGTGTTGAGGCTGCTAAGGGTAATTTATACCCCCAATTAAGTATAGGGGCGCAATTCGGTACCAACTGGGCAAGCAATTATCAAACAGTTTCTTATACGCCTAATGGCTATCAGCTTACCGGATTTGCTGTTGATAGTACTAATTTGAAAAAGTACAATGTTTATCAACCTTCATTTTCAAGTGATGTAACTAATATACCATTTAGTAAGCAATTAAATAATAACTTTCGTCAAACTATTTCGGTAAACTTAACAATACCCATATTTAATGGTTGGCAATCGCAATATTTAATTCGTCAGGCTAAAATAAATTTAGAAACACAGAGATTAAATAAATTTAATGCAGAGCTTACATTAAAACAAAATGTTTATAAGGCACATAATAATGCATTAAATTCCATTCAAAAATTTAATGCTGCTAAACGTGCAGATGATGCAGCCAAAAGAGCATTGGATTTTGCTAAAAAAAGATATGATGTTGGTTTAATAAGTACTGTAGATTTTTTAGTTACACAAAATTCAGCTTTTGCTGCCGGATATAATCTATTGAGTGCTAAGTACGATTTGATATTTAAACTAAAAGTAATAGACTATTATTTAGGAAAAGAATTAAAATTATAATGAATGACTGAATTGAAAGAAGTATTACTATTTGCCGCAAAAGAAGCAGGAAAAATTATTAAACATTATTTTAATGGCACTTTTAAGATAGACAATAAAACAAGTATAAATGATTTAGTTACAGAGGTAGATAAATTCTCTGAAAATAAAATAATAGAAATTATACGCCAATATTTTCCGGAACATACTATAATTAGTGAAGAAGTAGGTGAATTAATCCAAGTATCTGATTATCAGTGGATACTTGACCCGATTGATGGTACCGTAAATTTTGCACATAATATACCTATATGTTGTGTTAGTATTGGGCTTTTATATAAAGGCGAAATTATATTAGGTGCAGTTTATAACCCAATGATGGATGAGCTGTTTTTTGCTGAAAAAGGAAATGGTGCAACCTTAAATGGAGTACCTATTTCTGTATCAAAAAAATCAGAATTTAAGAAGGCTTGTTTAGTAACCGGTTTTCCTTATAAATGGCCCGGTGATTCTCATTTACACCCAATAAAAGTATTTGAAAGATTTATTATGCAGGGTCTTCCAATTCGCCGTTTAGGTTCTGCTGCATTAGATTTATGTTGGGTAGCATGTGGAAGGTTCGATGGCTTTTGGGAATATAATCTTAACTCATGGGATGTGGCTGCCGGTTATTTAATAGTGCAAGAAGCCGGAGGACGTATTACCAATTTTGATGGAGAACTCTATAATGTTTTTGATAAAGAAACCCTTGCCACTAATGGCTTGATACATGAAGAAATGTTGTTTTTAATTAATAAAGAAAATGGATAAGGATTGATTTTTTCAATTAAATTATTTTAATTTTACTTTATGGAAAAACAAAGAATTGTAGTAATCACAGGTGCAGGAATTAGTGCTGAAAGTGGTCTTAAAACTTTCAGAGATTCTGATGGGCTTTGGGAGGGATTTAATATTGAAGATGTTGCTACACCGAGAGCTTGGCGAAAAAATCCACAATTAGTACTAGATTTTTATAATATAAGAAGAAAAGATGTATTAGCAGCAAAACCGAATGCCGCACATATTGGCTTAGTTGAGCTTGAAAAATACTTTGATGTACAAATCGTAACACAAAATGTTGATGATTTGCATGAGAGGGCAGGGTCTAAAAATGTATTGCATTTACATGGTGAAATACTGAGGATGAGAAGTGAGAAAGATGAGCTGAAAACTTATACAATAATAAATGATATAAAATTAGGAGATAAAGCACAAGACGGTGGGCAGCTACGGCCCCATATAGTATGGTTTGAAGAACCGGTGCCAATGATTGAACACGCAATACCAATTCTGTATTCTGCAGATATTTTTATTTTAATAGGTACATCTTTAGCCGTATATCCTGCTGCCGGCTTGGTAGATTATGTTAAAGAAAATGTGAAAAAATATGTTATAGATAAAAACATACCTAATGTAACAAAGTATAAAAATGTAATAGCAATAGAAAAACCGGCAACTGAAGGAATAAAAGAGCTAATAAGTATTTTAGTACCATAATAATCAGCTATTTATTTATTTATACAATTTTATAAATTTTTTAATAGTATCATGTCCACAATAAAAGCTAAAAAAAAATCCGCTTTTAGGATTATAGTTTTTTTATTAAT
>CAIYTT010000201.1 GCA_903929195.1 uncultured Bacteroidota bacterium | reverse complement strand
TTTAATAAAACATATTGTGGAATATATTCTTATTGACCTTACTTTTGAGCAAAATAATTTAATCGGATAATAATGAAAAATGTTTCTTTAGTTTTAAGTTCGCTTTCCTTTTTAGGTGTGGTAGTTCTTTTCGGTTTGTTTTTTTCTAATAATAAAAAAGATACTCCTCACAATAATCTTGTACCTGTAGCAAATGTTAATAATGGCAGCCTTAGGGTAGGGTATTTAAATATTGATTCGTTAGAGGCGCACTATGATTTATTAAAGACAAAAAGAGAAGAATTTAAACGCAGACAGGCACAAATGGAGGCAGAATTAACTCGTTCTTATCAACAAATGCAAAGTGATGCTGAGGAAATTCAGAAAAAAGCCCAGTCAAATTCGCTTACTCAATCCGAATATGAGTCTGCACAAAAAAGATTGATGCAGATGGAAAAAAGTTTGGAAACAAGAAAACAGTCCTTAACCGAAGAATTTATGAAAGAACAAGATGACTTTAATAAGGCACTAAAAGCCCGTTTAGATTCCTTAATAGCTGAGTATAATCTTGGTAAACATTTTGATTATGTGCTTTCGTATTCCGGTTCTAATTCTGCATTATTATTAGTGAATAGTCAATTTGACATTACAAAAGATGTTACAGCAGCAATGAATGCTACAACAAAGGAGAAAAAATAAATTGATTAAATATTTTTAGTATCATTACTCTTTATATCTATAAAAAATGTAACAATTTTGAGTAAAGAATCAACAAAATTACCAATTGAAAATAGTACTTCCTTTCATAGAACCTTATCATTATTAGATGGTTCTTTGTTAGTTATTGGTTCCATGATTGGTTCGGGCATTTTTATTGTAAGTGCCGGTATTTCGCAAGCTGTGGGCAGTGCAGGTTGGTTGATTGTTGTATGGCTTATTTCCGGTTTTATTACTTTAACTGCTGCTTTAAGTTATGGCGAGTTGAGTGGTATGTATCCCAAAGCGGGTGGGCAATATGTATATTTAAATGAGGCTTTCGGTAAATTATATGGTTTTCTGTATGGATGGTCTTTTTTTGCTGTAATACAAACGGGAACGATAGCTGCAGTAGGTGTAGCATTCGGTAAGTTTACAGGTTATTTAATACCTCAACTAGGTGATGAACAATTAATAGTTGGCACCTTAATAGGTTTTCATATTTCAGCAGCACAATTAGTTGGTATATTTACTATTTTTATACTTACCTTACTTAATACTTATGGTGTTAAAAGTGGGAAGTGGATACAGTTGATTTTTACATTTACTAAAATAGCTGCAATAGCAGCCTTAATTCTATTTGGCTTTTTACATAGTAATTTTTCGGGCGTTTGGCAAAGTAACTGGCAAAATAATTGGAATGCTATGACTATCAGTGCTGATACGAAAGATATTACACATAATAGTTTAAGTGGCATAGCATTAGTTTTAGCAATAGGCAGTGCTATGGTAGGTGCATTGTTTTCGAGCGATGCTTGGAATAGTGTAACTTTTATTGCAGGTGAAATTAAAAAACCCGAAAAAAATATCGGATTAAGTTTATTCATAGGTACAATGGTAGTAACCCTATTATATTTATCAATGAATTTTATGTATTTAAATGTACTTTCTATAAATGAAATTGCGCATGCAAAGTCTGAAAGGGTTGCGATTGCAGCGTCATTAAAAATATTTGGAGATAACGGAGCATTAATAATTGCAGTTTTAATTATGATTTCTACATTTGGTTGCAATAATGGTTTAATATTATCGGGTGCAAGAGTATATTATACAATGGCTCAAAATAAATTGTTTCTTAAAAATGCAGGCACACTAAATAAGGCAGGCGTTCCAGCAAATGCTCTTTGGATGCAATGTATTTGGGCATCTGTTCTCTGTTTAAGTGGGCAATATAATAATTTATTAGATTATCTTATTTTCACTGTTCTACTGTTTTATATACTTACAATTGCAGGCATTTTTAAATTAAGAAAAACTAGGCCGGACATTGAACGCCCTTATAAAGCATTTGGCTATCCGGTTATTCCTGCTATATATATTATTTTAGCTTCCTTAATTTGTCTTATTTTATTATACACAAAAACAATTGCCTCCGGTTTAGGTTTATTAATAGTTTTAATAGGCATACCCATTTACTATTTTACACAGAAAGAATAAGTAGGAGTTATTTTATGTATAATTATACATAATTATTGATAGTATATGAATAAAATAGAAATTAAAAAAATATTTGAAGATATTTCGAACTTGCATGTTGTAGTTATTGGCGATGTGATGCTTGATAATTATTGGTGGGGTGATGTAGAGCGAATTTCTCCTGAAGCTCCTGTACCGGTAGTAGCACTTAATAAAAGGGATTATAGGCTTGGTGGTGCCGCAAATGTGGCACTTAATTGCAGGGCATTAGGTGCTAAAGTAACACTTGCAAGTGTAATTGGTGATGATAGTGAGGGAATGAATTTAATACAATTGGCAAATGAAAGTAATATAGATACCAGTTTGTTGATGAAAAGCTGGCGAAGACCTACAACAACAAAAATAAGGGTACTTAGCCGCAACCAACAGATTTTGCGTATAGACGATGAGGTTACCGATGACTTATATACCGAAGAAGAGCATCCGTTTATTGATATGGTTTTGAAATATCTACAAAGATTAAAACCTCAATTAGTAATATTTGAAGATTATAACAAGGGGGTTTTAAAGGAAAATGTGATAAAGAAAGTTATAGAGCATTGTAATCATATAGGTATTATTACCGCTGTTGACCCCAAGAAAAAGAATTTTTTAGCTTATAAAAATGTTACTATTTTTAAACCGAATCTAAAAGAAGTAAGAGAAGGTTTGGGATTGAGTATAGATAATGTAAATGAAAAGGAATTAAATGAAGTACATCGTATTTTATACGAAAACTTGCATCACGACCTTACATACATCACCTTATCAGAAAAAGGGGTTTATTATAATAATGGTTTTGTTTATTCAATTATACCTACACATATAAGAAACATAGCAGACGTTAGTGGCGCAGGAGATACTGTTATTGCAACTGCATCGCTTATATATACAATTACAAAAGACGTGAAATTAATGGCTGAAATATCTAATTTGGCAGGTGGTTTGGTATGTGAGGAGGTGGGTGTTGTATCTATAAAAAAAGATAAATTATTAAATGAAGCAGAATTATTGATTTTGAAAAGTAATCAATAAAAATCACTTTCATTTAATTCCATTCGTATCCTCCAGTTTTTGGGTAAGTAATTGTTTGTTCGGTTTCCTAAATTCTTTATCCACCCTAAGCCTAAATTATTATATTTTACTACAAACCAACCTTTCCCGGATTCATTTGTAAGTATATCTTCTTTTTTTAAAAAACGTAGAGCTTGCTCTTTTGTAACATTTATATATGGCACATTCAAGTTTATAGAATTACTTAATGCTACATCATGTGCCGGTATCCAATCTTTAATAGTACTATTTCCTAATCTTATTCCTGTTTTTCTTAAATATAAAATATTTTTTAGTATGTGCCAATCTAATTCGTGCTGTGAGTGTATAGCACTAAAGTTTTCATTGTCGGTGGGAATTACTAAATAATTATCAATATTTAATAAATAATTACTTTGTTCATAAGCTTTTTTATTATGAGCTGTTTTATATCTATGGTTTTTTTGTTGATTATCAGATTCATTTTTTTGAATTGCTGCAATAAAAAAACCTTCACCTTCCAGTTTATCAGGGAAAAATCGATAACCTGAAATTTCATTTTTTGTTGACTTTACTTGTGTAATTCCCCAATTTTCATTTATTTCTGTTTCAACTGTTGTTATATTATAATTATCTGCAACAAAATCAAGTATATCCTCATTTTCTTTTGCAGAATAAGAACAGGTAGCATATATCAAAACTCCTTCATTTTTTAAACAGGGTAAAATGTCATTAAGTATTCGTTTTTGCCTATCGCTACATAGTTGCACATTTTCTAAACTCCATTCTTTAATAGCATTTGGGTCTTTTCTAAATAATCCGGAGCCGCTACAAGGGGCATCAACTAAAATAACATCAAAATAATCTGTAAGTGTACTGAAATCTCTCGGGTCATTACTTGTAACCCAAGTATTCATTTGCCCCCAGCGGGTTACGTTTTCATCTAATATTGTAGCTCTCGTTCTTATTACATCATTAGAGATGAGTAAACTTTCTGCATCTAATAAAGAAGCAATCAATGTAGATTTACCTCCCGGGGCTGCGCATAAATCTAAAACCCTTAATCCGGTTTTATCTTTTATTATTGTTTTAAAAATATGCTGCAAAAACATAGAAGAGGCCTCTTGTACATAATAGGCACCGGCATGATAATTTGGGTCTAAAGTAAAAACAGGTCTTTCGTTTAGATAATAGGCATTCTCGCACCATAAAACCGGTTTATTCGTTGTAAATAAATGAATTGCTTTGTTAGGATTCATTCTTACGGAAGTAGGTGAGGGTAGTAGGTGTGCATCTAAAAAGGTTTTTTTATTATAACCCTTTATATGCTCCAATTCCTTTAAAAAATCATCGGGTAATGCTACCGCCATAATCATAATTTGTATTCCTAAAAAGCACTAATATTTAAATGGTACTCCTATATAATTTAAAGGGGATATTGCTTTGAGTTCATTTTTTAAAACATCACTAATATTTAAAGTGTCAATAAATTGATGTATGTCTTCTTTGCTAATGTTTTCTTTGCCTCTTGTCAATTCTTTAAGTGCTTCATACGGTTTAGGATAGTTTTCTCTACGCAATACTGTCTGCAAAGCTTCTGCAATAATTGCCCAATTACTGTTTAAATCTTTTTCAATCTTATTTATGTTTATTACAATTTTATTAAGTCCTTTTTCTAAAGAAAGTAAAGCTAAAAAGCTATGAGCAAACGGAACACCAATATTACGCAAAACGGTACTATCTGTTAGGTCGCGTTGCAGCCTGCTTATTGGTAACTTGGCACTAAAATGTTCATACATAGCATTTGCGATTCCTAAATTACCTTCAGCGTTTTCAAAGTCAATTGGGTTAACTTTATGAGGCATAGCACTTGAGCCAATTTCACCTTCTTTTATTTTTTGTTTAAAATACTCCATAGAAATATATTGCCACATATCTCTACAAAAATCTATTAAAATGGTATTTATTCTTTTTAATGTATCAAATTGGGCAGCAAAATTATCGTAATGCTCTATTTGGGTCGTATATTTTAAACGTGTTAAACCTAATTTTTTTTCTAAAAAATCATCACCGAATTTTTCCCAGTCTGTATGATTAAAGGCAACATAATGTGCATTAAAATTGCCGGTAGCACCACCAAATTTCCCGGAAGCAGGTATTTGAAGAATTAAATTTAGTTGTGCATTTATTCGTTCGTGAAACACCATAAGTTCTTTACCAACAGTAGTAGGCGAGGCCGATTGCCCATGTGTGTGGGCTAACATAGGTATGCCTTTCCATTGCTGTGCTTTATTATATATTACGGTCAATATTTTTCCTATTTGGGGTAGATATTCATTCTCTAATGCATCTTTCCACAATAGTGGTATTGCAGTATTATTTATGTCTTGAGACGTTAAACCGAAATGTATCCATTCTACAACATCACCGGCATCTAAAGCAATAAGTTTATCCTTTAAAAAATATTCAACAGCTTTTACATCATGATTGGTTGTTTTTTCTGTATTTTTTATTGTACGAGCATCTTCTTCTGTAAAATGATTATAGATGTCTCTTAGTTTTGCAGGTTTTAATTTTGCAGGCAAATTAATAATCTTACGTTCTGCTAAGAATAAAAAATATTCAATTTCTACCAATACACGGTATTTTATTAAACCGTACTCTGAAAAATATGGGGATAGTGTTGCAAGTTGGTTACGATAACGACCATCTATAGGGCTAATAGCTGTTAGAGAATTTAGTTCCATATTGCAAAGATAAGGTTTAAACAATATAAGCAGAAATAGGTATTCTTGCAAACCACAGAAAATGATGTATTACAAATGCTAAAGTCTGTTTTGTTCCCTATGATTTCAAAATTAACCCATTTAGAACACATAAAATAAAATTTTATACCATAGTTATTCTGTTCCACCTATTAATAGTTTTTAGTAGTTTTGCCCATAAAATAAAACAATTTCCTGTATTGGAAGATGCTGTTTTTTTGTTGGTGAGAACGCCAACAAAGGGGAAAATGTGACATTAGAGATGTAGATAGAATAAAAACTATGAAGCTGATACATTTAAAAAACTACCTTTGTGTTTTAGTTTATGATAAATGTAAATGAACAAATTGATTATTGGGAATTAGGAGCAAAGGAAGAACTGCTTACTGCAACTGTTTTATTTGAAAATAAACGCATTGAGGCATGTTTGTTCTATTGCCATTTATGTTTAGAAAAAATATTAAAGGCAATATATGTAAAAGTAAATGAAAAGCATCCTCCAAAAACTCATAATTTAAAATGGTTATTAGATAATTCGCAAATAAATGTTGATGATGAACAATTAAAGTTTATATTAATTATTCAATTATATCAATCAGAAAGTCGCTATCCTAATGCATTTACAGCAGAGCCAGACGAAGATAAAACAATGCATTATTTCCAACAAACTAAATATATGTATATATGGTTCAAGGCGAAATTATAAAACAAAATGATGTAATAAAATTATTACAAGCTTATGTCAGGCTTTTAAATGAAGCTGGACTTAAAATTTACAAGGCGTTTTTATTTGGCAGCTACGCAAGAAACGAGGCTCGTAACTTTAGTGATATTGACGTATTATTGGTATCTGAAAAATTCGATTGTAACGATATTGAAGAAAGAGTAAAACCTTGGTATTATACAAGTAATATAGATGTAAGGATAGAGCCGGTATCAGTTGGGTTAAAACATTTTTTGTCTGATAATGATTCGGCATTGGTAGATGAGGTGAAACGTGAAGGTATTGAAATTGTAATATGAGAAGATTTTTTCAATTCCGGTGTTTTTATCTATAAATATTGTTATAAATCTAATTGGTGAAATTATTCTCTTTCGACTTAGGCGCTGTTTACAACAATTACTAGTTTTTGGGTTAATGTATCTCATAAAAATAAAACAATTTCCTGTGTTGGAAGATGCTGTTATAAAGAGAAAAGCATCCCTTCGCAACTATTATTTCATTGCATATTTCCAATGCCTTCCTTTGCCTTCGGCTATCATTTCTATGGCTTGTTGCAGCCTTTTAGTGCGTGTTGTTTCTGTTTTTGCCTCTGTTAACCATTCTATATATTCCTTTTTGCAAGAATAGCTAAAGCCGGTAAAAATTTCATTTGCTTTATCGTTTTTTAGTAATTCATTGCTTAAAAACTCGGGTATTATCAATTCCTTTTTTTCTTTATCACTAACTTTATTTTTAGGCGGCATTTTTATTCCTTCATCATTTAATTTTACAGCAGCCTGTATGTATTTTATTAGTTGTGCATCATCGGGTAGGTCGTTAAGGCTCTCTATTTTGCCTAAATTACCCATAGAATCTCTGTCTTTTGTTTTTAATATCGTATCATCATCATTCATAAGTGCTGCCTTCCAGAAACCAAAAGCACAGTGCTTTTTAAAAGCAGCAAAATGGCATATAATAGCACCTTTATATATAAAATTAGGAAAGCTCCATTTCCAGCTTTCCTCTATTTCAGGGCATGCTTCGTGTATCAGGCTTCTTAAATGTGTAAGAATCGGTTTTGCAAATTCCGGTGCATTCGCAATATAATTATCTACGCGTATGTCTTGTTTATTCATTTTTATAGAATGTTTATATATAATGTAGTATTATTTTACATAAATAACGTTCTCCAATTTATCCATCATTCTTCCTATTGGCATAATATGATTTTCTAAACCATTTTTTCTAAACAGTTCAATTACAATGTCTTTTTGTGCTTCATCTACAGCAATTAATAAACCTCCATTAGTCTGCGGGTCGGGTAGTAAGCTATTTATCAGGTTTGTATCAAGAGTATCAGCTATATTTATTTTATGTCCGTATCCATTCCAGTTTCTATTGGTAGCTCCGGGGGCTATTTTTTGTGCTCTATATTCTTCAATACCTTCAATAATTTTAATATTAGAAAAGATTAACTCAGCCGACAAACCGCTTCCTTCTGTCATTTCTATTAAATGTCCTCCTAATCCGAAACCGGTAACATCGGTCATTGCGGTTACTCCATTTATTTTACCTAACTGTTCGCCAATGCTATTTAATTTTACTAATTGTTTTTTGAATAGTTCGTAATGTTCAGCCTTTAAAACTCCTTTTTTTAATGCGGCAGACATAATGCCTACACCTATTGGTTTAGTAAGAAAAAGTAAGTTGCCGGCTTTTGCTGTATTATTTCTTTTTAGATTTTTTATATCGCAAGTGCCATTTACAGCAAGCCCGAATATAGGTTCCGATGTATCTATGCTATGCCCACCAGCAAGCGGTATTCCGGCTTCTTTGCATATTGCTCTTGCACCTTCCAGCACTTTTTGCCCCACAGCAATAGGTAATGTTTTTAATGGCCAACTTAATATAGCAATTGCCATAACAGGAGTGCCACCCATAGCATAAACATCGCTAATGGCATTTGCAGCAGCTATTCTGCCCAAATCGTAGGCATCATTTACTATAGGAGTAAAAAAATCGGTAGTTGCAATCATTGCTGTGCCATTACCCAAATCGTAAGCAGCGGCATCGTCCATACTGTTGTTACCAACAAGCAAATTTTCATATTCAGGTGCTACAATATTTGTTTGCAGCATTTGATGTAATACCGATGGTGCAATTTTGCAACCGCAACCGCCACCGGTAGTAAATTCAGTAAGTTTATATTCTTTATAGTCTTCCATTGTTTTCTTCCTGTTTATATAAAATAGAATTAAGTAATAGTTTCGTATTTATTTTAGCATCAACGTTTATGCAACTAATTTTTTGCAATAATTCAATTATATTTTCTCTATTATGTAGTCCTTTTTCATATTGTTTGTCGTAATAACGCAACAATATACTAAACGATGAAATGGTATCTTTTTCAAGCAAGAAATTGATAGCATTTTTAGTTTCCAAATTTCCTAATCTTTTTTGTATTCTCATAATAGCATTTATGAGTTCTTCCCTTTTTATGTTTCCATATTCTGCAACAATATGTTGTAGCCTGTTTTCAAACGGAATATCAATAAAATAAACAGGTGATTTTCGCATTGTTTTCCAAAATGATGCCGGTATATTTATTGCACCTATTCTTTGGCTTTCATCTTCTACCCAAATTGATTTATCTGGATGTAGATTGTTGTTGTTTTCTTGTAATTTTACGGCAAGTTCGTTTTCAAACATTTCTTGCGAGGGTTGTATTTGTTCAAAACCACCAAATGCAGACCCTTTATGTTTTGCTATACCTTCTAAGTCTATTATGGTCTCTTTTTTTTTCTCTAATTCGTGTAGTATAAATGTTTTTCCCGAACCTGTGTAACCACCAATTACATTAAGTACATATTTGTTTTCAAATTGTTCTAATACCCAGTTTCTAAAACTTTTGTATCCGCCGGCTAATGTGTAAACTTTAAAACCATATAAATTAAGTAACCAAGCTACGGCTGCACTTCGCATACCACCACGCCAACAATGCACTAATATAGATTTGTTAGTAGTATTGCCAATATCATGTTTGATAATTATTTCTTCGGCTACTTCCACCATTTTACGCATCTTTACACCAAAGAAGTCCAGACCTAATTTAATAGCTTTTTCTCTGCTTTCTTGTTTGTATGCAGTACCTACAATTTTTCGTTCTTCATCGCTAAACAATGGCAGATTATAAGCATTCGGAATATGTGCATGAATAAATTCTCCGGGGCTGCGTACATCTAAAACCGGAAATGTTTTTGAATATTCAATAAATTTTTTAATTCCTATTTTTTCCAATAGTATCTATTATTAGATAATTTACATATAAATTATGATTTTTCTAAAAATTCTTCAGCAAACAAACTTTTTTCTTTTTTGCATATAGCAGCAACTATTAATGATATGATAGCACCCATTATTAAAGTTCCCACTATCATCATTATAAGAAGAACAATTGGCGTTTGAAACATATTAGCATACTTCATAGCAGTATCAACTTGGTCTTCTGTCAAGCCTTTTTCATACATCTTTTGCTTTTCATGATCCATTAATATGGTAAAAGTATTAGGTGATATAACATACCTAAACAACATTGCATATATTATATTTAATATACCACTGAATATAGACATTTGAAAACATAAACCAAAGGCTGAATTAAAATTCATAAAACCATTTAGTTCTTTATCCCTATAATTTTTTACTTGTAAATAATAGATTACGATTGTAATTGCCGTAATAAGCCATGGCAAAAGCCTATTTTCCATTTGATTGGTCAAAAATAAAATAAAACTTAATGCAATACTTATTGCACCAATTATTGCACCCCATTTTAATGCATACTCCGTTATACTTGTTTTCTTTGTTTCCATTGTTCTTATTTTTTTTTGTGAAGATAAAAAATATTATTTAATATTATACAGATAAGCCAAAATCTTTAATTTCAATTAATTTTTTTCTAAATATAAATAATAATATAATTGCAAATATGGAATAAAGTAAAAAGAACATATTCATATCCACATTTAATAAAGGCATAATTGTAGGTCTGAATAGAATAAATAGGAAGCAAAAGCCTATAAAAGCCCAATTAAAATTAGATGGTTTTACGAATACTGTTACTGTTTCATTTTCACTTATTGTAAATTCGTAGTCCTCACAGCTCATACTTTTTAACCATGTTTCGCATTTAAGTTTATGAGTACCGGCAGGTAAATCAATTTCAAAAGTAGCATCATTATAAACTCCGCCAACCTTTTCATTATCTATAAATACTAAAAATTTTGCTGCTCTTGCAGTCCATGCGTTTTTTCTTATTATAACTAATTTTGCCATAAAATTTACTATCAATTTTTATCAAATTTAATTATAAATTTTGACATTAAGTATTAATATAGAATAGTATGTATTAATAAAAAAAGAAGCAATACCTTTAAGTATTACTTCTTTTTTTGTATTAATTTAATAAATTATTCAATTACTTCACTATCTTTTGGTTTTTTCATGATAGCAAAAATTTCTACACCAAAACCAATTAATATAACAATTGGTGCTAATGTAATACGGCGAAAACTATATATTTCTGCATAATTAAACTCATGAGGATTAGGACTTTTACCACCACTCATAAGCAAAAAGCCAATGAATATAAGAGCAACTCCTGTAGCCATTAAAATATAATTTTCATTATCAAACAATAAAGTCATTTTCTTTTTTGGGCTATCCGCTCTTAGGTTTAACTTTATTGTTGGTTTTAGGCTTGGTTTTGCCATACTTGCTTGCGAGGTTGCATCTTTAGCAAGAGTATCTTTTGTTGTTGTTTGTGGACTAACTTTAGTTGACATAATTGCAATATTAAGAAAAAAAGATTAATTTATTATTGTTAAATTATTATATATATTTAATACAAATCGTCAATATGCATTTTTAAATATTTTATTACTGACCTATGAGTACTAAACATAGAAATAAGTATTCCCAAAAGTATCATTACAATCATTAAAAAGAAAACCCATACAGGCTCACTTAATAAGCTCAATTCGGGTAATTGTGAATTTGCAAACGATATTACCAACCAAAGGGCTACAACGGCAACTAAGCCACTTATAAAACCGTTCAATAGAGCACGCATATCAAATGGGTGTGTAATAAAGGAGCGGGTAGCACCTACCATTTGCATTGTTTTTATTAAAAAACGGTTGCTAAACATCGCTAATCTTACTGTATTGTCTATTAGAAAAATAACTACAATTAATAATATAATAGAAATTGCACCTAATATAATACCTATTTTCCCAAAATTATTGTTCATCTGGTCCACAACCATATTAGACCAAGTTACCTCTCTAACTATATTACTTTGTAATACGAATTTTCTTATTTTATCAAGGCTATCTTTATTTACGTATTCTTCATTCAATTTTAAAGCTATGGAAGCAAATAAAGGATTATCACCAAGAATTTCCTTTATATTACTTCTTTCTACCTGATTTTCCATTTTCAGGGCTTCTTCTTTACTTATTATTCGGGCATTTTTTACAAAAGGCTGTGCAATTAAAATTGCTTCCATTCTTTTTATATTCTGTTCGCTTGTTTGGTCATGAAAATCAACATCTACCTCCAAATCTTCTTTGAAAGCACGAGTTAAAGCTCTTCCATTTATAACAAGCCAACCTAATATACCCAAAAGGAATAATACTAATGCAACACCCATTATAGCATTAAAATAAGATGGTTTTGCTTTTTTTCCGTTAGACATAGGCTGAAAAAATATCCTCTATAAAATAGTACAAAAGGATAATGCCCAAAAATATAAAAAAACAAGGGGTTTCATAGATATTTTCTTCAAGAGTTTAAGTATTTTTAACAATAACAAGATTTACACAAGAAGTTTTAGCTAAAATACCACCGATAAACCTAATTTTGTTCTTTTTAAAGTTCCGTATTATTTAAAACTATGCAAGATTTAATTTCCTTTTTAGAACCAGTAGTCTTAACAGATATATCTGAAGATACTACATATACACCTTTGCAGTTAGGTGCTAATATTCAATTTGATTCATGGGATGAAGCTGATTTAGTATTAGTGGGTTGTGGTGAATGGCGTGGTGCACACGCAGGTGCGAGTTATAGCAATAGTGCCTTGCAGGTAAGAAAAGAATTATATAAAATGTATTATTGGCATAATGGTGTTAAAATTGCTGATGCCGGCGATGTAAAACAAGGTGCAACCTTAGACGATACCCGTGCTGCGTTACTTATGGTGCTTAATGAAATAAACAATAGTAAGAAAATTGCTATAATAATAGGTGGTTCACACGATTTAACAATGCAGCAATATGAAGTATATAAAACACTTCAACAAAATTTAATAGCCTCTATTGCAGATATATATATAGATTTAGATGAAGCGGAAGGAATGAATGCAAATAGTTTTCTATTAGATATGCTTACCGAAACACCTAATTTTATATTGCATTATAATCATATAGCCTTTCAGAGTTACTATGCACACCCAAAAATGCTTGAAACTTTAGACAAACTTCGATTTGATTTCTATAGATTAGGTAAAGTACGTGAAAATATTGAAGAAATGGAACCTGTGCTTCGTTCAAGTACTATTTTTAGCATAGATATGCCGGTTGTAAGATATTGCGATGCACCGTCAAATAAAGATGGCTCGCCAAATGGGCTTACAGGTGAGGAAATATGCCAATTAACTCGGTATGCAGGCATGAGCGACACGCTTACCTCTTTAGGAATATTTGGTTATAATGAAAAAGATGACAGAAACCACATGACCGCCAGATTAATTGCACAAATGATATGGTATTTTATTGATGGTTGTCTTGTGCGTAAAACCGAGGCAAAGCTTACAGAACATGATGAATTTATTATGTTAAGTGTTGTTTTTACTGAAATAGAAACGGTATTTCTGAAAAGCAAACGAACAAACAGATGGTGGATGCGATTGCCGAATAGCTCTTATGTACCTTGTAGTTATAATGATTATTTAACAGCATGTAGAAACGATATACCCGAAAGGTGGTTAAGAGAACAAGAACGATTAAGTTGATATGTTTTAATAATTTTTCTTTTTTTTAAATTTATAACTTTTGATAGATCAAAAAAATATTATTCACAACGAAGAAAAGGCTGTTTTAGTAGGTTTGGTTCATAAAGAACAAACGGAAACACAAATGAATGAATACCTGACCGAATTAGCTTTTTTGGTAGAAACGGCAGGTGCAATAACCGTTAAAACGTTTATGCAAAAATTACCTCATCCGGATAGTAAAACATTTGTGGGTAAGGGGAAATTACAAGAGATTAAAGAATATGTACATGCAAAAGGTGTTGGTTTAATTATTTTCGATGATGAATTAACAGGGTCGCAAATAGGAAATATTAGCGATGAAGTAGGGGTGAAAGTTATTGATAGAAGTGATTTAATATTAGATATTTTTGCAAGCAGAGCAAAAACGGCACAATCAAAAGTGCAAGTAGAACTTGCACAATATCAATACTTATTACCAAGGCTTAAAGGTATGTGGAAGCATTTGGAAAGACAGGGTGGGGGAATAGGTAGTAGAGGACCCGGTGAAACAGAAATAGAAACAGATAGACGTATTGTAAAAGATAAAATAGCCTTATTACGCAAAAGACTGGGTGAAATAGATAAACAAGCTATGACCCAACGTAAAGAAAGAGGTGCATATATACGTGTGGCATTAGTTGGATATACCAATGTAGGAAAAAGTACAATAATGAATATTTTAAGTAAATCGGAAGTGTTTGCAGAAAATAAACTTTTTGCAACTTTAGATACTACAACCCGGAAAGTAGTTTTTGAACAAACACCTTTTTTATTAAGCGATACAGTAGGTTTTATTCGTAAATTACCTCACCATTTAGTAGAAAGTTTTAAAAGTACCTTAGATGAAGTTAGAGAAGCAGATTGCTTGTTACATGTTGTAGATATTTCGCATCCGTCTTATGAAGACCAAATGGGTGTTGTAAATAAAACACTACAAGAAATTGGTGCTTTTGATAAACCTATTTTAACCATATTCAATAAAATGGACTTATATGAAAAACAGGTTTTTGATGAATGGTTAGACCCGGAAGTGAAAAATGAATTATTGACCCAATTAAATAATAGGTGGCAGCATTTAACTAATAATTCTGCAATATTTGTTTCTGCAACTGAAAAACTAAATATTGATTCTTTAAGAAATATTATACTGGAAAGAGTTAAAAACTTGTATGAAGACAAATACCCTTATCTAACACAATTTTATTGATTTTAAAAAAGACAAATTGAATTCATTTGGTACTTTATTCAGAATCAGCCTATTTGGTGAATCTCATGGTAAATCGGTAGGTGTTACTATTGATGGTTGTCCGGCAGGTTTAGCTATTAATGAAACTGATTTTATACCCTTTTTGGATAGAAGAAGAGGTGGTAATGTTGGAGGTACTCCCCGCAAAGAAGAGGATATACCTCTATTTATGAGTGGTATATTTAACGGCTTTACAACTGGTGCTCCCATTACAATTATTTTTGAAAATAAAAATATTCGTTCAGCAGATTATGAGGAGATAAAAAACACCCCAAGGCCCGGACATGCAGATTTCGTAATTAATAAAAAATTTAATGGATTTAATGATTATCGTGGTGGTGGTCATTCATCAGGCAGATTAACACTGCCATTGGTGGCAGCAAGTGTTGTTGCATTTAAAATTTTACAAGGCATTACGATAAATGCAAAGTTAATAGAGGCAGGTGGAAATAGTAATATTGAAGAGGCAATTGCACAAGCTATTGAAAATCAAGATAGTATAGGTGGCATTGTAAGCTGTGTTGTAGATGGATTACCGGTTGGCTTAGGTGAACCGTTTTTTAATTCAATAGAATCACTCATAAGTCATGCTGTATTCTCTATTCCTGCAATAAAAGGTATAGAATTCGGCAGCGGATTTAAGTCAGCCTTAATGACAGGTAGTATGCATAATGATGCAATTTTAGATGAACAGGGTACTACAAACACTAATAATGCAGGTGGCATAAATGGAGGTATCAGTAATGGCAATTCTATTGTATTTAGAGTAGCTGTAAAGCCTACAAGCAGCACACCTAAAGAACAAAATACATGGAATAATAAAACACTATCCATACAACCATTTACAGTAAAGGGAAGGCATGATTTGTGCATTGCCTTACGCGTTCCGGTAGTTATAGAAGCAGTTACAGCAATAGTATTAGCAGATTTGTTTTTGATAAATAGAAAGTAGAAAAATATTTTTAATGGGTTATTTTATATAAATGAAGACAAATTTACATAATCGATTTATTTATCTTTATTAGAATAAGAAAAGCAATAAACTAAATCTTAGTTTATTGCTTTTCTTAAAAAAAATTTACATAAGATCAATATAGATATATTGATCTTATGTCATCGTTTTTAGTACTACCTAATAAAATTTTAAAACCAAGTTTTACACCAACATTCGTATTGCTTATTGAATTTATATTTGATAAAAGAGTATTATAACTACCTACAACATCAGTAATTCTATGTTGTGTAGTATTTTCATAATTAGTAAATGATTGAGAAATATAATAAATACCTGCATTTATATATAGTGTTTCTTTAACATGAAATATTAAAGAAGGTTCAATAATATAACCAATAGAACCATTTTTAAATAACACTTTTCCGGTATTATTATTTACAGGTACATTCCAACCGACATTATAACCTTTTTTGTAATAAGAGTCGAAATATTTTTGGATTGTACCTGTACCTTTTTCTTTTACAAATTGAGAATAGGTTAGTAAAACATCTTCCGAAGAAGGTTTGGGAGATGCATCATATACAGCAATATTATTGCTTCCATAAGAATAAATTGCTTCATAATTAAAAGAAGCATTCGAATTATAATTATTCTGAAAACCGACATTAACCAAAATGCCAGCATCTAAAGCTACATAGATTTTCTTAGAACTTCTTTTTTGTAAATGTAAAATAATTGGAATATTGTAATTTGCTGCATTTATTTGTTCAACAATATTTTTTCCTGTTAATACTTGCCTAAATACTTTTTTATTTTTATCGGTAGATTTATATTCTGTATGAAAGGAGTCTAAAGTTAAAAAGCCTTGTTGGGACATAAAAAACAATCCGGATTCAATAGCAATTGTTTTTTTATCATTAATGAAGTATCCAAATTTTAAATTACAGCCTAAAGACAACCCATTTACATAACTAAGATTCCCATTATATGCATTTACTTGATTTGCAGTATTGTATTGTGCAATAAGTGAATTTTTAGATAAATTTTGATTTATACCACCAATCATAAGATTAATATCGGCATAAGCATCCGCATTTCTAAATGTTATCTCTCCATCTTGTGCAAAAACACTTGAATTAAAGAGTACTATTATTGCAATAATAAATGTTAATTTAAACAAAGTTTTTCAGGTCTCATTCGGCAGAAGAGTTCGCGAAGAGCGGCAGAAAATGGGAATTTCGCAGGAACGCCTGGGACAATTGGCGAAAGTTCATCGAACCTATGTCGGTATGGTCGAACGCGGCGAGAAAAACATCACTATTTTCAACATGAGGAAATTCGCGCAAGCTCTGGGCGTGCAGGTTAGGGACCTTATTGACTTCTAGTTGCGTACCCATCAGACTGGAGATGACATTGCTATTTGTGAATACATATGTCATAGTCTATTGGGATTTTAGGCGAACATTCACAAATCAAAGAGAAAGATAAAAAAGATGTATGACCCTTAC
>CAIYTT010000200.1 GCA_903929195.1 uncultured Bacteroidota bacterium | reverse complement strand
ATACCTGTAATATTAGATGGTGTTGTAACACTAAGACCGGTTAATATTGGTGTAGCACAAATTGCAGATTGCATTACAGATTGTGTTGCATCTTCTTCAACCCAAGCTAATAACTCACTGTTAGTTCCCGGATTATTCCAGAATGTATTACTATTCATGTGTGGCATTTTACCGGCAGTATCTGACAGACTTGTAGCACTATTTGAATTTACAAAAGTATAAGCAACTAATGTATCAGTATAAGGAATAGCAGTACCTGAAGTAAATGAAGTAATTGCAGTACCATTACCGTTAGGTAACATTTGTCTCATAACGTTATAATAATCAACCATACCCCACTCATTATCATAATTTTTATAATGCTTATCGCATACTGCAACATACATGTGATATGCACCAGTTTTAGTAAACAATGGAGTTACTGATGCTCTAACACTTACTTTATGGTGTACTGTATCTACATAATAGAAAGCAGCCATAGTCATAAATGAACTGTCAGCTTTTTCTGTATTAAATTCGGCAGTATAAACTGAAGAACTGAAACCATTATTGTCAACTTGTCCGTCTATGAAATGTTCCGGAATACCATTACAGTTATAATAAGTTCTGCGGTCAAGTCCATCATTGTTATAACTTGCATCATTGTTCCAATCAGGCCAGTTCATTTGATATTTAATAATATTAAGACCTGAAGTACCATTATCAAAGCCTAAACCGGTACAGAAAGGGTCGAATGAAGCAGCAAATGAAGCACAAGGAGGACAAGTAGATGATGTAAACTCTTCTACTAATACACTTCTTGGAGTATTTCTGGTAGCTAAAACAAAGTTAGACACCATAGAATCGGCTGGGTCTGAATTTGCAGCACCATTTACTTGTAATGCAGTTACTGTTACATGATTTGTACCGGCTACAGCACCAGACATTAACGTTGTGAATGCAGTAACAGAAGATGTAGTATATGCAGGGATACTTAAACCTGTAAAATTTTGTGTTACAGGTGTATTACCATCAACTTGATATTGCATATTTAATGATGTAATAGTAACACCGTTATTTTGTACTGTAAAAGATACCGGAGTTCCGTTTGTAGCAATACCATTTACATTACTGTTGTAAACAACGCTTGTTACAGAAGCTGCTGTAGCAGTTAAGTTAACAACAGCAATATTATCTAATGCACAACCAAGTAAATGGGCTACTGTAGAAGTTGTATAACCATTAGTATAAGCAAAAGCTATTTTGCAATTTGCACCACTTAAAGTTGAAAGGCAAGTATGCCCTGTTGACCATAAACCACTCCATGCATCATTACCGCCTAATGAATCAATGATAGACCATGAAGTACCACCATTGATAGAACCCAGCACATAACATTGTTCAGTTTGACCTGTAGAACCCCACTGAGCATTATAAAAGAAGTAATCATAATTTAACCAAACATTACTTGCAGTATAAGTTCCCATAGAAAATACAGGAGAACTTAAGGTATCATGTACATATTCACTATGTGTAGTAGTTGTAGTATCATTATACTGGTCGATAATAGCGTATTTGGTATGTGCCGGACATCCAGTTGTCCCGGTAACCGTTCCCCAATCGACAATTGCACCAGTACCGGTTTTCCAACCCGGACAGCCTGCTGCTGTAGAACCACCCTGCATCCAACCGGCAGGTAAAGCAGGAACAGTAACACCTTCAAAATTTTGAGAGGTAATTGTTTGGGCATTACTTTGTACTGCCGATAATCCGCAGCATGCAATCCCAAATGTGAGTAAAAACTTTTTCATTTCGTTTGTTTTTTTGTATTGATTGTTATAAAAATAATTTTATGAGAAACAAAGTTATGAAATAATTAATTATTGCCTAATTTTTTTCAATATTTTGTAAAAAATATTTGCCATCATCATTATTCTCTTTCTGTAACACATATTTTTTTATTATAAAACCACTTTATAAGATTTATTAATTCCTCTTTTCTTACTTTAGCATTTAGCTATTATTACTTTGTACTATTTTTGCACTATGGCTAATTTTAAAATAGGTGGCTTTGGGGTTTTACCCAATATTGTTAAAAATATCATTATTATTAATGTAATTGTAGTCTTATTTCAGTTTGCGTTATATAATAGGTTTGGCATTAATCTTGGCGATTATTTAGGATTACATTATTGGGCATCCCCTTTGTTTAGATGGTGGCAGCCCTTAACACATCTTTTTGTACATGGCGACCCAATACCTGCACATTTTCAGGAAACAATACTACACATTGCGTCTAATATGTTTGCTTTATGGATGTTTGGCAGAGTACTTGAAGACATGTGGGGGTCTCAACGATTTCTCTTGTTTTATATTATATGTGGTTTAGGAGCTGCTTTATGCCATACGGGCGTTCTTACATTCGAATTTTCAAGCTTTTATAATACTTATTTATCGCATCAACCTACTTTACAAAGTTTTACACAGTTTATAAACCAAAATCATTTAACTATAAATAATCCACAGTTTCTAAGTAATTGGGCCCACGACCTTAATAATATAGATTATAGCAATTCTGCCAAACAATTGATGTTTAATACCTATAACGAAATGATTAATGAAACTACAGTAGGTGCATCGGGAGCAGTATTCGGGGTTTTATTTGCTTTTGGGTATTTATTTCCAAATGCTGAATTAATGCTTATTTTCCCACCTATACCCGTTAAAGCCAAATGGTTTGTAGGAATTTATGCACTTTTTGAGCTTTACTCAGGCATCAGAAATTCTGCAGGTGATAACATTGCACATTTTGCACATTTAGGTGGCATGCTTTTCGCATTCATTTTGTTAAGGTTATGGAAAAACAAAATTCGCAATCAATATTATTAATAGTTTTACATTAATGAAAACAAGTACAGGGAAATCTTTTTTATCTTATATACCGGGTTACAGTACAAATGCAGTTATACAATTAATAATTTTTAATGGTGTGGGTTACTGTTTGCTATCAATAGCTTGGGCAATTGTAATGATTGTTTATGGTAGTGTACAGAATTTTGATATGTTTTTTATCCCTAACATAGCTTTATCTTCCTTAGACCACTTTAAATTACATTGGTGGACAATACTAACTTATGGATTATTTCACCGCAGTTTTTGGGAATTGCTTAGCAATATGCTTTGGTTGTATTCGTTTGGCAATATTGTACAATTACTTATTGGTTATAAGCAAGTAATACCACTTTATTTATATTCATTAGTGTGTGGTGGTCTGTTTTTTATTTTAATTCAATTTTTACCGGCATCAACTACAACAAACTTCCTTTTTTTAGGACCCAAAGCCGGTTTAGTGGGCTTAGCAATAGCTGCAATTACTTTGTCGCCTAAATACAGACTTTATTTAACTGAATATTTCAGCATACCTCTTTATTTATTAACAGGTGTTTTTATTGTATTAATGGTTATAAGCACTGCCTATAATCTACCCTCTTTATTGCTTTTAATAGGTGGTGCTGTTATGGGTTTCTGCTACATTAAATTACTAAATGCCGGCTATAGACCCGGAGCATGGATGTATGAAATGATAGAAAGAATTGATAATTCAGTTACACCAAAGATAGGTTCAAGGAGAATAAAATTGAATCCTAAAAGAGATGAAATATTTCAAAAGGCAACTTACAATAAGCAGAATGTAACACAAAAAAGAATAGATGAAATTTTAGATAAAATTAATCTTAAAGGTTATAATTCACTTTCGCAAGAAGAAAAGGACCTTTTAATAAGAATTGGCAAGGATAAATAATAATGCACAAATAAAAAAGATGCTATTGAAATCAAAACCGAATCAATAGCATCTTTTTTTATAATAGTAAATCCACTATCCATTTACAGTAACACTGAAAGATAATTGGATGTTACATTTTAGAGTATCAGTAGTAATTCTTCTCATTTTACCACCAATAGAATAATTAAAGTTATTGCCTTTAAAATAACTGCTTAAATCAGCAGTAGTATCTACCGGTAATGCAAGTGTAGATTGAAAAATGTCTGGTATAGTACCTGAATTTATTAAAAAATCGCTGGTATTGGCATCTGAATGAAATGAAATATTTACATTTTGGAAATTTGCCCAATTATTAGGTGTTGTAGCGTTTGTAAAGTTAAAATTACATGCAGTAATCTTAACATTTGTAATATTATTTATGCTTAATAAATTACCTGTTCCTGCCTTTATGAAGGAATCTACATTAAAGTAGTAAGGTGTGGAACCTCTAATTGCATTCGTGCTATCTACTACCGGTATTGGCGGAATAGTAATAGACAGAGCCGGAGGTTGTAACTTTAATGTAAAATGCAAGTTATTACCCAGCTTTGTACAAGACTGTATTCCAAAAGAGAAAATAACAGCGAATAAGACAGTTATTTTAAAAAATAGATTTTTCTTTGTCATAAGATTAAGTTTGATACAAAGCTAAGCAATAAAATCCTAATAAACAAGTAGTTAACTATTTATTTTTCAAACTATTTTTTTATAAAATAAAACCTAAATTATAATACTGTAAAATAATGTTTTACTTTCGCCTATTAAATGTATATCTGTGTCTGAAATTGTTAGAAAAAATCTTGTAAAATTTGCCCCGAAAGGAAAAGATAGTTTTTATGATGTATTGAAAATTAGGGTTAACGACTATTTCAAAACTAACAAAATTACCCCTTACTCTAATACAAAAATGCATATTAAGACAATTATAATGTTGTCCCTTTATTTTGTACCCTACATTATTATTGTTACACATACAGCGTCCTCTTTTTTTGCTCTTAGCCCTGTTTTATATTATTTATTATGGGTAGTTATGGGCTTTGGTATTGTAGGTATAGGCACATCAATAATGCATGATAGCAACCATGGTTCTTATTCTAAAAACAGGACTGTAAACCGATTATTGGGATATGTATTAAATTTGATTGGGGGCTATTCTTTAAACTGGAAAATACAACACAATGTGCTTCATCATACCTATACGAATTTAGACGGACTTGATGAAGATATTGATGCAGGACCACTTCGCATGACTCCCGATAAGCCTTGGAAAAAATACCATCGTTTCCAACATATTTATGCATGGTTTCTGTATTGCCTTATGAATCTATACTGGATAACAGCGAAAGATTATGTTTTACTCTTTCGCTATCATAAAAGCGATTTATTACAAAACCAAAAAACAAACCTTCGCAAAGCACTTATACATTTAACATTTCTAAAAGCACTTTATTTTACAACAACTTTAATAGTACCTATTCTATTCTCAGGTATTGTTTGGTATCATGTTTTGTTGGGTCTTATAATAATGCATGTGATAGCCGGGTTCTCTTTAGCTGCCATTTTTCAACCCGCACATGTGGTTGAATCTTCTGAATTTCCGCATCCATCTGATACTAGAAGAATACAAAATAATTGGGCTGTGCATCAAATTCTGAACACTGCAGATTTTGCACCTAATAATAAACTTATCTGCTGGTATATAGGTGGACTTAATTTCCAAATTGAGCATCATCTTTTTCCACATATCTGTCATATACACTATCCTGAAATTGCTAAGATTGTGCAACAAGTCGCAAAAGAATATAATTTACCTTATACTGTATTTCCTACTTTTCGTTCTGCCGTAAAAGCTCATGGCAAAATGTTATGGCTTTTAGGAAACAACGAAAATTTACCCGGTCACTTAAATAAAACAGCATAAATGCTACTAAAAGCAGTTTAATATAAAAAAAATAATATTATGTCAATAAAATTAGAAAATCCGGGTTTCGATACAGTTTGTATTCATGGCGGTCATGTTGCTGATAAAAACAGAGCACATCTTACCCCAATTTATGCTACAAGCACCTATACTTTTGATAGTGCAGAGCAAGCAATAGCCCTTTTCAGTGGTTCTGAAAAAGGTAATATCTACGGGCGTTTCGGCAATCCAACTATCAATGAAGCCGAAGATAAAATTGCTATGTTGGAAGCCTACAACCTGTCTGATGATTTTGGCAATCCGCTCAATTTAAAGGCAATACTTCACTCATCCGGTATGGCTGCTATCAGCACAATGCTTTTAGGTAATTTAAAATCCGGAGATAAAATCATTTCTCATTTTTCATTATATGGTGGTACACAAGAATTATTAGATAAAGTATTGCCTAATTTCGGCATGACGGCCGTAATTCGCGATTTTAGAGATTTAAGCAAAGTAGAAACAGCAATTGAAGAAGATAAAAGCATTCGTCTTATCTATATTGAAACACCTGCAAACCCAACTATACAATGCTTTGATTTAGAAAATTTGGCTCTTATAGGTAAGAAACACGGCTTAATAGTTTGTGTAGATAATACTTTTGCAACCCCCTACTTACAACAACCTTTTAGATACCCTGTAGATTTTGTAATGCATTCTACTACAAAATATCTAAATGGACATGGAACTGCAATAGGTGGTGTTTTAGTAGGTAAAGACATCTATAAAATGACCACTGCTATTACTAAAACACATCGTCTTTTAGGTGCCAACAGTAATGGTTTCGATGCTTTTGTACTTACAAATGGTTTGCGTACTTTAGGTTTACGCATGGAAAGACATTGCTATAATGCTGAAAAAGTTGCTCAATTTTTAAGTATCAATCCTAATGTATATCATGTAAGTTATTTAGGATTACCTAAACATCCGGATTATGAAATTGCAAAAAAACAAATGAAACACCCGGGTGCTATGATGAGTTTTGAATTACATGGTGGTTTTGAAGCTGCTGTAAAATTTATTAACAGACTTAAAATGTGTACAAGTGCTGTTTCCTTAGGTACTTGCGATACGCTTATTTCACATCCGGCATCCACTACTCACGCAGGTGTACCAAGAGAAAAAAGATTAGCATTCGGTATCACAGACGGGTTAATAAGATTAAGTGTAGGTTTAGAAAATATAAATGATATAATTACAGACTTAGCACAAGCAATAGGATAATATTTATTTTTTTAAACAGATATAAATAAAAAGTGTTTTTGAATTGCTCAAAAACACTTTTTTACTTTATAAAATTAGCTTTATGTCCAAAGACTCCTATAACCAGCACATTTTAATTTTTGGGCATGTCGTAATTCAGCATCCAATTTACCCCAAACTTATCGGTACACATACCGAATTTTGCACCCCAAAAAGTATCTTGTAGAGGCATTGTAATTGTTCCGCCTGCCGCTAAAGCATTGAATGCACTGTTTAAATCTGTTTCATTTTTGTAATCTAATGCAATTGCAAAATTATTACCGAATGTTACAGCATTAGCTTCATGAGTATCCGAACACATTACGGTTACCCCATTAATTTCGATTCTGCCATGCAATATTTTATTTTTATCTGTTTCGCTTACCGGCATTGGCGAATCTCCAAATCGCTGTAAAGAATGGATTGTGCCATTTGTGGCATCTTTATAATGGTTCATTGCAGCTTCGCAATCTCCATTGAAATTTAAATAAATATTAAGTCCCATTTTTTTCTTTTTTACGAAAATAAGAAGAAAATTGTGTACAAAAAAATTGATTATTCTTATTTGAAATACTCCTAACTAAATGACTTAAAATTTCTACTTTTGTATTATTATGGATGCAACAACTGTTTTGCTTGAAATACTTAAATATACAATACCTGCTATCATTGTATTAATATCAAGCTATCTGATTGTAAAAAAGTTTTTGGTTACACATATTCAACAAAAACAATTAGCTATATTTAAAGAATCGCAAGATATTACCTTGAGATTACGTTTGCAGGCTTACGAGCGCTTAACCTTGTTTATAGAACGTATAAAACCAAGGCAAATAATACCCAGAATTTATACTCCCGATATGACCGTACAGGATTTACAACAAGCCATTGTTTTTACTATCAATTCTGAATTTGAACATAATTTATCGCAACAGATTTATGTATCTACCAATGTATGGAAAACAGTTTGGGGTGTTAAAGAACAAGAGGTAAACATGACGAACCATATATCTAAAACCTTAAATCCGGACGCACCGGCTTTAGAGCTTTATGGTAGGATTATGGAAATGATATTGAAATCGGATAGTGAAATGCCTACAGATGTTGCATTAGCTATCATTAATGAGGAAGCAAGTAAAGTACTTTCTTATAGTTCTTATTAGTTTTTATAGTACTTTTTTAGTATTTGAAATAATACAAGATTTTTATACTTTTTAATTTTGATTTTTTAATTTAGGATGGATAAGAAGATAATTAAAACAGATTCGGGAATAGAAATAAAGGAAGTGTATTGTGTGCCGATAAAAATGGATGAAATGCCCGGTGTGTTTCCGTTTACAAGAGGTGTGCATGGGGCAATGTATAGAGACCGCTTATGGACAATGAGGCAATATGCGGGTTTCAGTACTGCCGAAGAGTCTAATAACAGATACCATTTTTTATTAAGCCAAGGCGTAAGTGGTCTTTCGGTTGCCTTCGACTTACCTACCCAAATAGGCTACGATTCCGACCACCCGATGGCAGAAGGGGAAGTAGGTAAAGTTGGTGTTGCCATAGATTCATTATTAGATATGGAGCTACTGTTTAAAGACATTAAACTAAGCGATATTTCTACCTCGATGACCATTAATTCTACAGCGTTTATATTATTAGCTTTATATATAGCCCTTGCTAAAAAACAAGGTGCAGACATAAAGAAAATATCAGGCACCATTCAGAATGATATTTTGAAAGAGTATGCTGCACGCGGTACCTATATCTACCCACCTGCGGAATCGATGAGGCTGATTACGGATATTTTTGAGTATTGCAGTAAAGAAGTGCCTAAATGGAACACTATATCTATATCGGGTTATCATATTAGAGAGGCTGGATCTAATGCAGTACAAGAGTTGGCTTTTACATTGGCTAATGGTAAATCTTATTTGCAAGCAGCAATTACAAAAGGCTTAGATATAGATGTATTTGCACAAAGACTCTCTTTTTTCTTTAATGCCCATAACAATATTTTTGAAGAGGTAGCCAAGTTTAGAGCAGCACGCAGAATGTGGGCAACTATTACCAAAGCTTTAGGAGCAAAAGACCCAAGAGCACAAATGTTACGCTTTCATACACAAACGGGTGGTAGTACTTTAACAGCACAACAACCTAAAAATAATATTGTAAGGGTAGCATTACAAGGTTTGTCGGCAGTGTTAGGCGGCACACAATCGTTGCATACCAATGGGTACGATGAGGCACTTTCGTTACCAACCGAAGAAGCAGCATCGTTAGCATTACGCACACAACAAATATTAGCCTACGAAACAGGTGCAACAGATACAGTGGACCCTCTTGCGGGTTCTTACTACATAGAATCTTTAACGAATGATATTGAAGCAGATGCGTGGAAATTAATAGAAAAAATAGATGCTATGGGTGGTGCAGTAAAAGCAATAGAGAACCATTTTATGCAAGATGAAATTGCCCGTTCTGCTTATGCCTACAATAAAGCAATAGAAGACGGCAGTAAAATAATTGTAGGTGTAAATAAATTTACGAGTAACGAAAAAAATACCACTCCTTTATTACATATAAATGATTCCATACGTGTACAGCAGTCGGAGAAATTGAAGAAGCTAAGAGCCGAAAGGAACAATACAGAAGTAAAAAAATGTTTGGCAACCATAAAACAGCAAGCTTTAACTGCCGAAAACTTAATGCCCGCAGTTATTAATGCTGTTGAAAACCTCTGTACCCTTGGCGAAATAGCAGATACATTGCGTAGTGTTTGGGGTGAGTATAGAGGGTAGACAATTACAAATGTATTTTTATAATAACATAAAAAACGAGTATTTATTTACCTAAAATAATCAAAGTATATGAAATGGTATCATTACATTGCAGCATTTTTCTCCGGGGCATTTTTGGCAAATGTAGTTCCACACTTTTTTCATGGTGTTTCAGGAGACCCGTTCCCCACCCCATTTGCGAATCCACCGGGTAGAGGTCTTTCTTCGCCAACTATTAATGTTTTATGGGCATGTTTTAATTTACTAATTGGGTATATTCTTCTAAAAGCCAGTAAGCTAACAACCAAAAACATATACGGAATGATTGTATTGTTCGTAGGTATAGTAGCCATATCACTACAAGCAAGCATGGTGTTTATGGATAAGATGAAGTGAGGACTTTTTGTTAGATTAGCGGCAGAAAACGCTATATCGTTATGCATCTAGTTAGAAAAGAATAGAAGTTAGCGGAGAAATTGTTTATACCCTGTGCAAAGTTTGATGGGTTATAGGGATAAATGGGTAGAATATCGATTTTTAGAATATCATAAAAGCGAGATGAACATAAGCAAAAAAAACTCATAATTATTACCATAATTGTTCTTGCGGTAGGGATACCTGCACAATTCTTTTTTGTATTAAAGGAAAGACTGGAAGTGCAATTATGATGTTTTTCTTTATTTGGTTAGACTTAGTTCGTTTTTTTGATGATTCAAAAGAAATGTAACCATAAAATACATTTAATAAACTTTGATAGTATAGACCGTAAAGTAATTCTCTATATGTGTAACAGTTGAATTTATGTTTTTACAAATGCATTAGTAAATTAAAAAAATGTTACTTTCGTTTTTGTATATAAAAGCCAAAAACTGCCTCTTAAATTAAAGCTTATTACAAAAATATTAATTGCAAAACTTCTCTTTTCAGTTATATTTGCATATCCATTAAATAACGGAATTGTTTTGATTCATAAAACACAGAAATTTATTTCAAACAGGTTTCTTGTTTCACTGTTTGTATTCCTAATATCTTCTTTTTCTGTATTTGCAAAAACAACAATATCAGAACTTCTTAATAAATTACAAATTGCAGAAAATGATGCCCAAAGACTAACTGCATACAATAATATTTTTAATTATTACGAATACTCTAATACCGATTCATTCCTTTACTATAGTAAGCAAGGGCTTGCACATTTCACAACAAACCAATACAAACCCGGTATTGCTGCAATGCTTTCTGATTTGGGTGCAGCTTATTCCACCGAAGGATTATTGGACATAGCCAGGAAAGCCGATGAAAAAGCTTTAAATATTTACACAGAACTACACGATAAAGCAGGTATAGCTAATACGAATAACATTTTAGGGGTAATTGAAGGTAGAAAAAAAAATTATTTAGAGGCAACAAATCATTTTTTGACCGCACTAAACATATATAAAGATATCAATGATACTGTTGCTATTTCAGATACCTACTTAAAACTAGGCACAGCAAATGAAAAAAGCGACAAACTGGACAAGGCACTTGAATATTACAACATAGCCTTGAGTTTTTATAAGGGTAAACCTGTTAATGATGTTGTGATTTTCCTGAATAATAATATTGGTTTGGTCTATTATCGTAAAAATGATACTGCAAATGCGATGAAATATTTAGAACTAGCCTTAAACGAGAGCGAAGACCCCCAATTCTCACAAATACACATGCTGCCTCTACAGAATATAAGTGATATCTATGCTAAAATGGGTGATACTACAAAAGCAATCAATTTTGCCAAGCAGGCATTAGATATTGCAGTTAAGGAACATACAGAGGATGAGCGAACTTTAATATTGCTGAATATGTCGTCCTTATATATTAAAAGCAACCCCACAAAGGCATTAAGTTTATTGAAAGACGCACTACAAATTGCGGAAAAGATAAATGATAAAGATTTGCAAGTGCAAGCTATAAACTGTATTGTACAAATTTATAAACAGAAAGAGGACTTTAAAAGGGCTTTTGAATGGCAAGAAAAACAACAAAATATTGAAGACAGCATAATAGCAGTAGAAAAAGTAAAATCTAATGCCAATCTTGAGGCTTTTCATAACCTAGACCAGTTGACTTACAAAGTACAAAATTTGGAAATTGCCGAACAAAAACAACAACAAAAGAAAAAAGAGTTAATTACAATTTCTCTAGCCCTTTCCATAATACTAATTATCGTTATATTTTATTACCTAAAAACTAAACAGTTGAATATTGAATTGTATAATCGGCAAGTACAGTTAAATAAATCAAGCAAGGTAAAAAATAAACTTATTTCAATTATTGCCCACGACCTTATAGGCTCTATAGGATTTATGCCTTTATCTTTAAGGATATGCAGGAATAAATTGATACCGGAATCCGAAAGAGACTCCTTACTAAATCAAATAGAATTGAATGCCGTAACTTGTTATGAAACACTCCAAAATATGCTGGACTGGGGAAAAGCCCAAATTCAAGGAATTACTTTATCCCAATCAAAATTTACTGTAAGTGAAATCGTTTCAGAAATATTAAAATTTGTGAATATTGCTGCTTACAATAAACAAATTGATATTATAAACAATATCAAGCCCAATTTAATGGTATTTGCGGATGCAAATCATTTTAAATTTATAATTCGTAACTTGCTTAATAATGCAATAAAATTTACAAACAAAAATGGAGTAATTACAATTAATGCCGAAAAAAGCATGGATTCACTTTACATTGTTTTTTCGGTAAAAGATAACGGAATTGGGATTGATGAAGACGAACTAAATCGTATTTTTGAGCCTTTAGGACATACTAATACAGGTACAGACAATGAGAAAGGGAACGGAATAGGATTGAATCTTTGTAAGGAATATGTTATTGAAAATGGTGGAAAAATTTGGGTAGAAAGTATAAAAAATAAAGGCTCCATGTTCTACTTTACTCTAAAAGCGGGTAATTAAGAATGCCTATTATATTGCGATTATAAGTATTGGTAACTAATTTTTAGGTGGATTTAAATAAAAACTCAGATTATTTAAGGATGCTATTTCGTATAATTGAGCCAAATTGTTTACACCTGTTTTTTCAAATATTCTCTTTTTAAAGGTTGATACTGTATTATTGCTTAAATTAAGTGTTTTTGCAATGTCATTTGTTTTATTTCCACTAAGCAAATAATGTAATATCTCTAATTCTCTGGGTGTTAGTAGTGAAAAAGGATTGCTGTTTTCAGCATTATTATTAATATGATTGGGAGATTTTTCGTTATTTATAAATTTTCTTATATAACTAACTATCGTTTCTTCATCCGATGATTTAGGAAGATAATATTGAATATCATAAAGCCTGAATGCATCGGCATAAATTTCGTAAGGCTGCATGGAAAATATCATCACTTTTATATCGGGATATAATTTCCTTATGGTAGGCACAATTTCAAGTGATGTTCCATCTGACAATATAACATCAAGGATAATATGAGTATATGTTTCCCTTTTTAATTCGTTCATCAATGCATTGCAACTATCTGCTTCAACAACATTATTGCATAATAACCTATTCATCAATAGTAATCTAAGCCCTTTTCTTATCATACTATGGTCATCGGCTATTATAATTTGCTCCATAAAAAGTTCTAACTATTTATTACATAAATCAGCAATAATAATATACTGCTAAACTAATAAAGAGTAAAGATACAGCAAGTTCTTTTTTTTACCATCGAATTTATTCTACAAACAAAGCTTGATACAAAACGTAATATTGCTTTGCATTCCTATTTAAGCACTAATGATATAAATAAAATAATTAAAAAAAATTTGATAAATCTTTATTCAAATGAAAAAAAAATCTATTTTCTATTTACTAGCTTCATCTACACTCGGCATAGTGTTAGCTTTATTATGCATTGGTTGTAATGATAACAAAGTTGAAAACAATAACACTGTAATTAAACAGCCTGAGCAATCGACAAATAAGACAAATAAAGAAGTAAAAGCAGAAGATAGTGGAAATTATTGCGATTATAATTTCCACAGATTGAAAGGGTATAAATATATAAAGCCATTATTAGACGGAGAATGCGAATGTGAATCCCCAAGATTTTCGTCTTTAAAAGGTGAACTTACGTCTTATATCGATAATGCAGTAAGGGGAGGTATTCTTAATTGCAGTTCAGTTTATCTTAAAAATTTAACTACAAATGAATGGATGGTAATTAATCCGGACTTAGGTTTCCGTCCGGGTTCACTTATTAAAGTCGCTGTCTTGATTTCTTATCTGCGAATGGCAGAAAATAATCCCGGATTATTAAATACTGAAATTACCTACGTAAAGGATAATACCGTGTACCCTATTGAGGAATACCAATCTGATAACATAATGATTGGCAATAAATACAAAATAAAAGATTTATTACATTATATGGTTGCGAATTCCGACAATCATGCCACAGTAGTATTAGAAAACTTTATGGATATGGCTGTTTTCAAAAAAACTTTTTCAGATCTTGGGTTAAAAGAACTTAGTTTTTCGGATACATCCTACCGGGTTTCAGCAAAATCATATTCTAATTTTTTTAGTGTGATTTACAATGCCGGTTATTTTTCAAACGCATCATCTGAATACGCTGCTTCATTGCTTACTGAATGCACTTTCAGAGATGGTTTAATGAAGTATCTTCCATCCACCATTAAAGTAGCACATAAATTTGGGGAATGGGGAAATGGAATTAATAAAGAATTGCATGAAACAGGAATTATCTACCTTAACGGTAATCCCTACCTATTAACTGTTATGACAAATGGAAATAAATGGGACAACCTGTCGGACATAATCGGCACTATTTCAAAAATTGTCTATGATAAAATGGCAATCCGAAGTTAGAATACAGTCTTATTTACATTATTATAGTGCGAAAGAAGCGATGCTAGCTTTCGCTTTTTTTATTTTAATTTTACACAAATTGCCGAGATACAGGGCAAGAACATTGACGACCCATTATTTAAAATTACAACCGCAATAATTACGTTTTGAATTTATTAAACGTTTAATAATCGTATTTTGTACCGACTGCTTAGTTTTAAAAGAAAACAATAATATATAACTTAATTATTTAATGCACCTGCACTTACCCATTTTTTTACTTGTGTTACTTGGCAAGCAGATAAGGTAATACCGGGAGGCATTTGGTGGTAACCACTTTGTTGCGAAATATCTCCAATCAATTTACCATTAACAGCAGCATTTTGTACATTATTATAGCCAATTAAGCTACCCCCGGGTGCCGAAGCAGAATTATGGCAGCCGATACAATATGTTTGTACTATTGGTGCAATACCTGCCGCATAGGTAATTAAATTGGTATCACAAATAGTATTACTACAATCGCTACCGCTGTCAATAGCTCCCGATTGTATCCACCTGCGCAATAAATCTAATTGTGTATTATTAAGTCCCGGTGCATCAATAGGCATATTTTCTACATCCCAAGTATTCATTGCTACCGATTCCCATATTTTACTTGCGGCTATATTTCCCGGCACAATGCCTTTTTTCATAATGTTGCTATAATTATCTAATGTATATCCACCTTTGTGGGCTACAGCATTGTGGCAATTACTCTGCGTACAATTAGATATAAAAATTGGCAAAATATCTCTTTCAAAACAGATTGTCGGGTCTCCTTTCCGTAAGTTATCGGGCATTACATAATAAGCATGTGTACAAGAATTGATAATTACAAATGTACCCCAAAATAAAAACAATAAACTTACAAGCATTTTTCTTCTATTTCTCATCTATAATCTAATTTTAGTTCTTTATTACTACAAAGGTATTTCCTTTCCTATTTATTTACATAATACTTTTTCGTAAATTAACATAGCATTCTTTTTTATAGATTTAACTTGTAAAAATTAGACATAAAAAAAAGGATTAGTATAAAACTAATCCTTTCCCATATATAATAACAAGTTATCTAAATTATTCTTTTTCAGGATAAAGTATAGCTGTAAAATTATTATTACCATTAAAAATAGTGTTTGCAGCTCCTTTTATGTCGGCAGGTGTAAGTTTCTGTAAATAATTATCAAAATTTATTAAACGGTCCTTGTCTCTACCCCAAAAAATTACATATAGCAATCTATCTGCCCAATATTTGTTTTCTATTAGGTCGGTAACATGTTTTTCATGCAATTGGCTTTTTACTTTATCTAAATCTTTCGCTTCCGCACCATTTGTTTTTATTTTTTCTATTTCGGCATTTGCAGCAACAATTACTTTATCAACATTTTCGGGTCCGCAAGGCAAATACATTTGAATTCTAAAATATTCATAAGGGTCTTTTTCTACTTGTGCACCTAAACCACCGCCATAAATAGCACCCATTTTTTCACGTATTTCTTCAATAACTTTAATATTTAAAACCTCAACTGCTGCAAGCACTTTAAGTCTAAAATCTTCAGAATAAGGTGCATCTCCGGCAAATAAACCAACTATCATACTCTGTTTTTCTTTGCCTTTATAAAATTTAAATGTGCTATTTCCTTTTATTGGTCTAAGACTATTATCTTTAAAAGCGGCTACCTTATTCGTTTTTTGCAAACTACCTAAGTATTTTGCAATTAAAGGTAAGGCAGTCTCTGCTTTAATATTACCAACAATAAAAAAGTGATACCCATCTGCTGTACTAAATTCATTATTATAGATTTGAATAGCCTTATCTAAATTAATTTTATCAAAATCTGTTGTATGCGGTATTTGTATAGCTGTTAAAGGGTTATTGTTATATATAGTTTTTAACAACGTATCAAAAAAAGCAGTTTGTGGATTTGAAATCATATCCTTATAAATTGTTTTTTGTTTTTCTTTATAAGATTCAAATAATTCTTTATCTTTTCTTGCGGCAGTTAAGTTTAAATTTAACAATTGTAACATAGCTTCAAAATCTTTTACTGTACTGCTTGCAGATACCGTATTGCTTATGTTTTCCATATTTGTGCTAACACTTATTTTGCGACCTGCAATAGCTTTTTCTAAATCATTAGGTGTAAAATCGCCTACCCCCATTGCCTTAACAAGGTCTGTAGCAAAATGTGCGTTATACTTATCTTCTATACCATAGTTATTTTTACCACCTTTTTTTATTCCGGTTAGTACAATTTCATCACTTTTAAAATCAGTAGATTTTATTGTAACTTTTATACCATTACTCAAAATATAAGTAGTAGCATCAAGACCATCTTCTTTTTGTTGAGCTACAATACTGCCACCAGATGGAATACTTTTCATTAGTACATTAGAGACTACTTTTTCTTCATTTTGTTTTATATCTTGCTTAAATGCTTTTGCAGTTAATGCAAGTAATTCTTTATCACTTGGTAATTTCACTTCTTTTTTATCAGGTCCGGTAATTAAGGTAAACGTATTTTGATTTGCCAACCATTCTTTAACTACCGCATTTACTTCTGTAAGATTAATATCCGGTAAAAGAGACTTATTATAAGCATACTCATTTGTAATACCCGGAATTGTTTCTTTAGAAAGGAAATTTCTAAGATACTCTTCTACATAATCTTTACTGTCGGTTGTATTTCTTTCGTTAAAAGCTTTTTCAACATTGCTCATAATTTCATTTTTAACCAATGTTAATTCACTTTCACTAATACCAAACTTTTTAATTTTCAAAAGTTCTGCAACAATAGCATTTAAAGCTTTATCTACACCGTCGCTCCCGAAACCGGAATAAACCATAAAGCTTTCATAGCCATGTATCATATCATCAAAACCCACACCGGCAAAAGGAAACGGGGGATTACTACCTTGCGATAAATCTCTTAATCTATGATTGATAATACCTAAAGCTAAGTTCTTTTTTATATCATTTCTGTAATCGTTTAATGTAATTGTTTCGTGTTTTTTAGTGTATGGAAATGCTAATTGTAAAATATAGTTTGTAGCTTCTTTGTCTGTAACCACCATAGCTCTTGGTGCTTTAGACGGTGTAATACTTACGTATTTGCGTTCGCGTTCGTTAGCAGGGTTTTTAAGTTTACCGAAATGGTCGTTAAGCATTTTTTTTGCAGTTTCAATTTCTATATCACCAACAATTATTACGGCTTGCAAATCCGGTCTGTACCAATCATGATAAAAACTACGTACTTTATCATACTTTGAATTTTTAATAATATCATCTTTCCCAATCGGCAAACGTTTTCCGTAAAGTGAACCTTCCATCATTTGAGGGAAATATTTTTTCATCATTCTGTCATCAGCACCTTTTCCTAATCTACTTTCTTCAAGCACTACACCTCTTTCCTCATCAATATCTTTTTCGGTAAGTAGTGCGTTATGTGCCCAATCCTCAATAATTTGAAATCCTTTTTCCAAATTATCTTTTTTATCGGTAGGTATTGGTAAAATATATACCGTTTCATCAAAACCGGTGTATGCATTTAAGTCTGCACCAAACTGAACACCAATAGATTGCAAATAGCTTACCAAATCATTTTTTTCAAAATTCTTTGTTCCATTAAAATTCATATGCTCCATAAAGTGAGCCAACCCTTGTTGGTCATCGTTTTCTAAAATAGAACCCGCTTTTACAGCAATACGTAACTCCACTTTATTAGCCGGTTTGTGATTTTGTCTAATATAATATGTTAAACCGTTTTCTAATTTACCTGTTACAATATTGGGGTCTGTTGGTATCTTTGATTTTAAATCTTGTGCAATTGAAGCAAAAGAAACGGCTGTAAATAAAATAAAGCCGAAAATAATTTTGCGATAACTTTTGATAAATAAATTCATTTATTTGATTTTTTTTGCAAAATAAGAATATTATTCTAATTGTCATAAAATAGAATAAATTCATCTTTTTTTGAAATAGTATTTATTGAATTTAGTATAATAAAAAATTGTTTGAAAAATCAATTTAAAGACCATAAAATATACTACACAAACTCTTCTGAAATTTCAGTTATCATATTAGCAATCCATTCAATCTCCTTATTTCTATTTGCACTATTAATAATATCCTATGTTATTTCCAATCAGGGACTGAAGCTTGGGATTATTTCAGCACTTTATTATGGTTTGATTCTTGTGTATATTTGTTCAAACTTACTTATTAGCTACTTTTTCAGTGTTTACTTTATATATTAACAAAATAATATATGCAAATAGAAAAAGGGTCTCAAACTTGAATCGTCTGAAACCCTTTCTGGTGGCTGTGAGCCTCACTGACAAAATTTCAAACCAATTCAAAGATTTTTCTTATGCAATGTGCCCGTTTAAAAAAATCTTAGCTGAGAAAAAAATGTTGTGAATTTCTATTTTATCATTTAGATGAATTACCTTCATATTTTGGAAGGCTTTTTCAAGCCACCCCATTAATTAGAAAATGATTAGTGTAAAAAGTAAAAGTTCGGGTAATGTCGCAGTTTGAATGTTAAAGTATTTTAACAGCTTAATACTAAATATCCACCAACATTTATCTTCAATGATTTGTTCGTAAGATATTGGAGATGCACCGAATATTATATCCATAGATTTCCAATCGCCATGCAAATGCTTTGGTATTGCTCCAATATGTATTTCTTCTGATTTATCATTTTCCCATACTATACGAATTGAAGTATTGTCAACATTTGCAGAACTGAAATTATCTTCCGATTTTCGATTGCAAGTAGAATATTTTACTATTGGCTGACCTTCTTTTAAATTTTTAATTTGGTCAATATTTTCAAGTTTTATATATATATTTTACGACAAAGGTAATTAAAAAGGGCAATGTTATAGTTAAAGATAGAGAAATAAATTTTGATTTTTCAACCTGAAAATTCTAACTATATTTGAGTGTAAATAAACACATAATGGCCGAACAACCGAGAATTGAATTTAACAACCTTATCAATGAGGGATTGGAGCAAATGAGAAAGCAGCTGGAGGCACTTGAATCATTGCAACAAAATGACGATGACGCTATGGAGGATATTCTTTTTGATGCCTATGAAGATGAGAAGGCAAAAACTATGGCAATTGACGCAAAAATAAGAGACGCGAGATCGGGGATGGTAAATTAAAAAGGTTGCGTTTAGCAGCCCCTTTATGGAATAAATGTACATCTTCTTTTTAAAATCAATGGCGATCAAACAACCAATCTACTGAAATAATAGAAAAACATTTATCGCTAAAATTGACTTTTTTCAGTTTAGTCTAACAAATTTAGAATTTTTATATAATACGACATTTTATAACAAATAAATCAATGATTTTATCTGACATTATAAAGAGGGGCTATTTTCCTAAAGAACTTCCCCCGCCATTTAACACCATACTTTTAGCCAATCACATAGGTGCTATTTTGCCAAATTGGAGAACAGTAGTTGAAAATAATACGGATATGTCCAGTGTGGCTTTTGTGCTAACGCAAATAGCTGGTGAACTTGATGCCGACTTTAAACGCAGAAAGAAATTGCATAGGGAGAGTTTTATTTCTAAATATAATTCATCCAAAGGATGTGTTTTTTCCATTTCAAAGGGGAAGCTATCCCGTAGATTTTTACAAATTCCTAATCCTATGCATTTCGCATTATTGAGTGAAAAGATAGTAGCAAAATGGGGAGATTTTGAAAATGTCTTTGCTCTTTCTTTATACTCAAAAAGCTACCCAGTTCCAGATACAAGCCCTACGAAACGTTCGGTTTCGACTTTTAGTAAAAGCGTTGCTGATTTTAGAACAAATCGTTTACAAACTTCATTTGGTAAAATTATTGAAGTTAGCGTAGATATTTCAAAATTTTATCCAACAATATACACCCATTCGATTGCATGGGCTTTATTAGGAAAAGATAAGGCAAAGGTTTATTTCAAACAAAAGGATAACCTCCAAACATTAATTGCCGCAGGGGACGCTGACGCTGCATTATACAAATCTGCTGAAGAGATAGACACCGCAATACGCAGCTGTCAGGAAAGACAATCAATTGGTATTCCAATTGGACCCGATACATCACATATTTTAGCCGAGTTAGTTGCATGCAGGATTGACAGTATATTAAAAGCGAAATTTGATAGTATTGGTTTAAAGGCTTGCAGATACTACGATGATTATTATTTATATGTTTCTACGAGAGATGAAGCTGATAAAGTCTTAAAGGGCTTGCAATTAATACTAACCGATTTCCAGCTTGAGATTAATGAAAGTAAAGTAACGATAAAAGAGTTTCCCTTTGCGTTTGAAGATGAATTTACAACCACATTGCTACAATTTGAATTCAAAAAGACTAATTTAGTAAATAGCTTAAAACACTATTTTAGTTTAATATGGGGGTTTGTTGAAAAAAACTCTAAAAGACCAGATTGGGTATTTAAATATTCATTACGCATTTTTGAGTTTAGGACTATTAATATACCAAGAAATAGTTGGAAGTTATTTGAAGATTTACTTTTCAAAACCGCATTAATCGAGCCTTCGGTTTTAGATATAGTAGCTCGCATTTTACTTACTTATAATTCATATTTAGATGCTATTTCTAAATCAAAATTAAAAAATCTAATCAATAGTATTATTAACGACCACTGTCCACTAAATCATAATTTTGAAGTTGCATGGGCTTTATGGATAGCGAAAACTTTCAACATTGAGATTGATGAAAATTCAGCAAATAAAATAATCGACACCAAAGACAGTATTGCAAACCTTATACTATTAGACTTAATTAATACAACGGGGCTTGTTCAAGGACATCCGCACATAAATATCTTAGCGACTGAACTCAAAGACGATATTTTGTTTTCGGAAAGTTGGTTGCTGGCTTATGAGAGTGTAAAAAAAGGTTGGCTTGCCCCTGCAAATCCCAATCTGCTTAATGAAAATTTATTCTTTAAGTTGCTGCAAGATTTAGATATAGAATTTTACAACCCTACAAGCCAATTAACCCCTCATATAGCAAATAGACAAAGCAGTATAGTAATTCCGCCAACTAACAGGCAACCCGATATAAATACTGGTATTGTTGCTCCTAATACCCCGGAGGATATAGGTTTTTATTAGTGTATGTAAATTTGCAAAGGCAGAACCTTCACAAAAAAGCCCCCAGCAAACCGGGAGCCTGTGGTGCGCCGCACTGCCTTAACTTTTTTCGGTACTTCTATGACCATGTCCACATCATGCAGAAAGCGGTATCTTTATTTATGGCAATTTCATTAGAATTATTGTTGTAATAAAAGCTCAATTTCAAAAAGCAAAATAGGAATATCTTTTATAACTACTTTCCAAACTAACATATCATCAACTGCATCATAGGCATGAATTACTCTGTTTCTCAGATTAACAATTTTTCTGGCAGAAGTAATTTTCAGGTTAGGATTAATTTTCAAGAGTTTATTGGTTGCTTCACCAATAATTTCTAATTCTCTTTCAATAGCCCTACGTTTAGTAATATTCTTTAAAAACTCCTCCCAAATTCGTCGCCCTTCAAGATGTACATCTATATTAAGTGCAGATTGTTCCATGTCTTTGAGCAATTTTTTTTCTTCACCTGTCATATTAACTGTAGTTTGTGAAGGTTTATATTTTGTATAAGATATGGATTTTTAAGTGTTTTTTCTGTAACCAAATCAACGTTTTTCTGCAACAATAGTTCAAGTTCTTCTGCAAGTGCAAAATAATTGTCAGAATAAGTAACGAAATTCATGTCATCCGGAAACTTGATAATAAAATCAACATCACTGTTGTCGTTCATTGTACCTTTTGCAGCACTTCCAAAAAGGTAAGCACGTTCAACCCCGTAAGCTATCATAAGCTTTTTAATTTGTGGCAAGAACTGTTCTACTAGTTTTTCCATTTTGCATAATTTTAGAGCGAAGAAACAGAACGGTGAGCGAAGGAAAAAGAAAACGGAGAACAGCAGCGCACTTCGCCCTCCCACTCTCCGCTCTCTTTTTTGTGACCCTGTCAGGATTCAAACCTGAAACCTTTTGATCCGTAGTCAAATACTCTATTCAGTTGAGCTACAGGGCCGTACTTTTTTTAAGGAGTGCAAAGATACGTAACAATAAATAACATGCCAAATACTTTTTTTTATTTTGCCTAAAATAAAGAACTTTGTTTTTATATATTGCTTTATGAATGTTGAAATATGGTCTTTAGGCAAAGAAAATGATTCTTTTATAAATGAAGGAATAAAATACTATTTCAGTAAAACAATACCCTACAATCCTATTTCGCTGGTAGTATTACAAATAAATAAAAAAAATGCCACTACCGATGTGGCAAGAATGAAACAACAAGAGGAAGAATTAATATTAAAAAAACTCCAGCTTTCGCATTATCTCATTTTGCTTGATGAACGTGGTAAGTCATTATCGTCTGTGCAATGGGCTACACAGATACAACAATGTATGAATACGAGTGTAAAAACACTTGTATTACTTATAGGTGGTGCCTATGGTGTTACAGATACCATAAAACAGCGTGCAAATCAGTGTTGGTCTTTGTCCCCATTGGTTTTTCCGCACCAGTTGGTAAGGTTAATTGTTGCAGAACAGCTTTATAGGTCTTTCAGTATTCTCAACAATTCACCTTACCATCATGTGTAGTTAGTCTTTTTTATTAGCAGCAACCCGGTTCGCAACAAGCCGTTGGTTTTTCGGCATATACGGTAATGCTTACAATGGAAGTACCGCTATCTTTTAATATATTCGTATCTTCGGGCAATAGGTAGTTAGTAAGTATATCTTGAGGTATGGTAATTACTTTTTCTTTTTGAATACTTATATTTGTAAAACCGGTTTGTTGTAACAGGTTTATATAATCATTTTTTTGTATTGCCCCACTTATACAACCTGCATACATTTCGGCTATGTGTTTTATCTTATCGGGCAATTGTCCGTTAAGTACCACATCGGATATGCTAAAATGTCCACCTTTTTTAAGAACTCTGAATATTTCGCTGAAAACAGTAGCTTTATTTGGAACTAAGTTTATAACGCAATTACTAACCACCACATCAGCAATATTCGCAGTTACTGGCATTTTTTCAATATCACCCATGCGAAATTCCACATTGTTTAATCCTAATTTTTCAGCATTTAATCTTGCTTTGTCTATCATTGCCGGTGTAAAGTCTATGCCTATTACTTTGCCGCTAGCACCTGTAATGTTACGAGCTATAAAGCAGTCGTTACCGGCACCACTGCCAAGGTCTATTACAGTATCACCGGTTTTTATCAGGGCAAATTCAGTAGGCAATCCGCAACCTAATCCCAAATCGGCATTGGCATTATAACCTTCTAAGTTTGTGTAGTCATCGCTCATTATATTATATACTTCGCTACTACAGCAACCCGAACCGCAACAAGAACTTGCATTTGTTTCTTTATCTTGTAAAGCAATCTCACTATATTTTTCTTTAACCAGATTTTTTAATTCTTGTTCTGTTTGCATAGAATTTGTAATTATATAATTAATTAAAACCAATATTTTAATTCTTTTGATTCTTCAACAAAAGATTTTATTTTTTGTTCAATAGTATCTCTTACTTCTCTTGTGTGTTTCAGTATTTCTTCATGTGTACCTTTAAACGAAGAAGGGTCTGGAAACGACCATGCTATTCTTTTTACATTACCCGGAAAAATAGGGCATTGTTCTGCACTGGCGCCATCGCAAACTGTAACTACAGCATCATATTTTTTTGCAGCCTTAAATAGGTCGAAAACACTCTGGGTTTTATTATGGCTAATGTCTATCCCTATTTCGGCCATTACGGCAACTACATTGGGGTTTAAAGTTCCGGGTTCAAGCCCTGCACTTTCAGCAATAAAATGTTCATTTCCCCATTTTTTTAAAAAGGCTTCTGCCATTTGGCTACGAGCAGAATTGTGAATACACACAAATAATACTTTGTTTTGAATCATAATATTTGAATTTTATTATTAAAAAAATTAGCAGCAATCAGGTCCACAGTTATTATTATTTATAGGTGTTAATGTTTCAAAAAATTCAGCAAATAGTTTTTTGTAATGTTCCCATACTTCGGGGTCTATGCAGTAACAAATACTTGTACCTTCAATACTGCCTTTTATTAAGCCTATTTGTTTAAGTTCTTTTAAATGCTGAGATATTGTAGGTTGTGCTAAACCTAATTCTATTACAAGATGATTGCAAATACAGGAATTCATTTTAGCTAAATACTGCAATATAGCTATTCTAGCCGGATGACCCAATACTCTTGCAACATCTGCAAATTCATTTTGTTGTACCGTAAATAAATTTGTTTTAGTTAAACCCATTTCATCTATTTATTGCAATATTACGATTAATAGTTTAAAGAACAAAATATATTTTTATAGGTAATAAAGTACTTGTAAAAAAATTATTCCTAATATACAGTATTGATGGAGTGTATAATTTTGTTTTGTAATTGTTTTTGAGTGTAAGTAGTTTTATTTTAGAATAGTATTATAAAATTTAATTACACCTATTTTAGGGCTATTATAGGATAAGTTGATTTGGATATTTTTATATTTGTCTGAACCATGTTTGTTCGCCTGATTTTCTTGAATTATATGTTTTGTTAACAATAACAAATATACACAAACAACAAACTCGAAATTCAACAAAGCCGTCATTTCGCAATAAAATGAAATCCTGATTTTTTATCAGGACAAAATGAAATGTAGAAATCTGTTTGATATTTATACTTGATTAAGCTTCCCCCCCCTTAAACCAAAAAAGTCTTTCGCACATGTACGAAAGACTTTTTTGGTATGTAATAAAAAGGTATTTAGTTACTTGTTTTTACTAATTTTTCTATTTTCAGAAGAGTACCTTCTTGGTCATAAATGCTTATCAGATAGATACCGTCTGCGAGCATGCTGATGTCT
>CAIYTT010000199.1 GCA_903929195.1 uncultured Bacteroidota bacterium | reverse complement strand
TTAATAATATTATATATTAATTTTATGATGTTAAGTAAAAAAATAGGTTTTGCAGGTGCAATTTCGATACTGGCTATAGCGGGTATCATTGGGCAAGCCGGAGCAAGGGAAAACATTCAAACATCTACCCATCGTAATTCAGGTTTAAGAACATCAGCGTCCGGATGTTTACCTGCATTAGCATCCATAGATTTGGACATTAATAACGTACGTGCCCGTTTAATGACCGGTGGGGATATGTGGTGGGACATAGGACAGCAAGTTGCTTCTTATGAAGTTCCCAAGAATTCAGGACATAGTTCCCAGTTTGCAGCATCTTGCTGGATAGGCGGATATGATGAACAAGGACAATTAAAAGTAGCAGCACAGACCTATCGCCAAGATGGTAATGATTATTGGCCGGGTGCTTTAGATAAAACAGCAAAAATTACTGCCGATGCATGTAATAGCTGGGATAGATTTTGGAAAGTGGACAGAGCTACCATTAATCTATTTATAGAAGCATACAAAACAGGTCAATCAACAACAGGTAGCAACTTTGATGTAATCAATCAATGGCCGGGTGCGGGAAATATTAATGCAAAAGGTTCTACCGGTTATACGTTAGGATTAGATAATAATCCGGCTTATGCAGGTAAAAGCTATGCCCCCTTTAAAGACCTTAACGGTAATGGTATCTATGAACCTAATTTGGGTGAGTATCCATTAATTACCGGAGACCAATATATTTGGTGGGTATTTAATGATGCCGGTAACTTGAAATTACAATCACAAACAGCATCTATTGGAGTGGAGGTGCAAACAAGTGCATTTGCTTATGCTACCCAAGATTTTTTAAATGATGCTACTTTTTGCAATTATCGCGTTATTAATAGAGGTACACTTACTATTGATAGTACTTATATAGCTGTTTGGGATGACTGTGATTTAGGTTATTATTTAGATGACTTTATTGGTTGCGATACAACAAGAGGTTTGGGAATTCAATACAATGGTACAAATAATGATGGTGGTAGTGGTGGTAATCCTCCTAACAGCTATGGTGTTAATCCGCCTCAGGTTGGATTGGATTTCTTTCAAGGTCCTAAAAAAATTGTACATCGTCCCGGTAAAACCGATACTTTACTACAACTTAGTATGACCAATTTCGGCTATTACAATAATGACTTTAGTGTGATAGGTAATCCTACAAATGGTATTCAGATATATGGATATATGACAGGTACTATTAGAGATGGTGAACATTTTAGCTATGATTTCCAAGGTCCTGGCATACAAAGTAAAGGTTATGGTGCCGGTCCGGCAAGTAATTTTATTTTCTGGGGCGATCCGGGTACAGGGCACGATTGGTCGGAGTGTACTTGTAACAACAATCCGGGAGACAGACGTTTTATATTCTCATCCGGTCCTTTTCAATTATTGCCGAATGCAATTAATGACATCGTTTTTGGATGTATTTGGGCTCCGCATTTACAAGGATGTCCTACTACCAATTTTAAAACAATAAAAGGTATAGATGATGGTGCACAAGCATTATTTGATGCAAATTTTAAAACTACTGAAGGTCCTGAAGCACCAAGGTTAGTGGTAAAAGAATTAGACAGACGTCTTATTTTCTATATGATGAATGACTACGGTAGTAATAACTTTGCTGAAAATTATGGACGTAATGATGGTACTTATGCCGACTCTTTGCAATATCATCAGGTTGTTACAAAATCTAAAGGTATTAGTAATGATTCTTTATTCCACTTTCAAGGATATAGAGTGTTCCAATTAGCAAATAGTCAGGTTACATCTGCTGAAATTTTTGACCAAACTACAGGTGAAGTTGACAACACAAAAGCTTTTGAAGTTTTTCAATGCGATATTTCTGATGGGGTAACACAAATTGTAAATTACAAGAAAAATACCAGCATCAGTGATACTACATGGGTGCCAATTATTAAAGTTACAGGTAAGGATAGTGGTATTGTACATAGTTTTGAAATTACACAAGACCAATTTGCACCTTCTTCAGATAAGAAATTAGTTAATTATCATAATTATTATTATGTAGCAATTGCTTATGGTTATAATAATTTTGCCAATTTTGATGCATTAAATCCTAATGCTACCCAAGATGTTCCATATATAGGAAGTGCACACGGCGGTGGCGGTACAAATATTGTTGTCGTTTCCGGTTTACCTAATCCATCAAATGGTGCAATGGGTACCATATTGAATGCTGATTTTGGTTCAGGTGTTTCTGTTCATAGAATTGAAGGTGTAGGTAATGGTGGAATGCCTGTTCAATTAGATTCTGCATCAGAACAAGCAATCATTAATAATAATTCGCTTGGTGAGCTTGTTTATATGCCAAGTCAAGGACCTATTGATGTTAAAGTAATTAATCCATTATCTGTACCTGCTTACGATTGGGTATTACAAATTATTGATACTAACAAAGCAGGAACTATTTCTACATCTGCTACATGGATGTTAACTGCTGTAAATAACAATAAAACTATTGATACAATATATAGTGAGTTAAGTATTGCCAGATTAAATGAGCAGATTACTGAAAAATATGGTTTATCTATTTCAATTCAGCAACAATCTGTTCCCGGTGCTAATCGTGCTACCAATACTGCTAATGGTTATATTTCATCCGATATTACTTTTGAAAATAGTACAGCACCATGGCTTTGGGGTATTCAAGATGCTGCGGATAGCGTACCAAGTAACTGGTTAAGATGTGGTAGTAATTATAACACATCTACACACTATTCTAATAATTTTACTGTAACAAATCCTTGTGCTTATTCAGACCCCGGAAGTGCTACTACCCCGAATTTAGATCCGTTCTGTGCATTTGGTTCAATGTTGAATAATTTTTCGCCAACCAAAAGTACATGGGGTCCTTACGATCTAGCAGCCACTTATAATAATAATCACTATTTGGTTGGTTCAAATTGTGGTTTTGAATTAGCTTATTCTGATACAAAATATCAAACTACACAATTAGCTGATTTTGGAAATTTACAGGATGTAAATATTGTGTTTACACCAAATAAAGCAGATTGGACCTATTGTGCTGTTGTTGAAGAACAAGAAGATCCTCAATTAGCACAGGGTGGTTCAAAGAAATTTGCATTAAGAAATCATGCAAGTTGGTTAGGTGGAATATCAGCAGATGGTATGACTCCTATATATGCTACCGATGCAACAAATACAGGTATGTCTATTTTCCCGGGTTATGCTATTAATGAAGAAACCGGTGAGAGATTAAATATTGTTTTTGGAGAAGATTCGTATCAATCATCAAATAATGGAGATGATATGATTTGGAATCCGACAGCAACACAATTTAATTTTTATGATGGTTCAATTGTCTTTGGTGGTAAGCATATTGTATATGTATTATCTTCAAGGTACGATAGTGATAAAGTATTTATTTCTAAAGTAAAAGCTGCATCGCCTACCAATAATTCAATGCAACAGGCTTATACACCGGTACAATGGATGGGAGTACCAACATTAAACCCTTACTTGAAATTAGCTACATTGAAAGATGGTATAATACCTACAAAAACTACGTTAAGATTTAGAGTTACAAGACCTTACGCACCTTATTTAGGTGTTACTGATACAGCTAATATTACAGTTGTAAAACCATTGCAAGGAAAAGCTAAATTCCCGTATTATACATTTAATACCAGCAGTTTAGCTCCTACTTCATTGTCTGATACAAGTAATAGAAGCAATCTTTTGAGCAGAATTAATGTTGTTCCTAATCCTTATTATGGTTATTCAGGATATGAAACATCTCGTTTTGATACAAAAGTTAGGATAATCAATTTACCTGCTGTTACAACTATTAATATCTATTCATTAGATGGTTCGTTGATACGTACTCTTACTAAAAACGACCCTAATACTTCTTATATAGATTGGGATATACGCAACAGCGTTGGTTTACCTATTGCGAGCGGAATGTATTTAATGGATGTGAAAGCTGAAGGAATTGGAGAAACAGTATTGCGTTGGTTTGGAGCCACACGTCCAATAGATGTTACGAATTATTAATATTTAATTTGATTTTAACTTTAAAATTGTATAACAAAAAATAGTTGTATAAAATGATAAATAAACTTTCAGTTAGAGCTTGTATTGCTGTTTGTACGTTAGGTATGGCTTTTAGCGCATTTGCGGGTAATAAAGATCGTACAGGTCAAGCCGGTGCGGCAGAATTATTAATAAATCCTTGGGCTAGGTCAACAGGTTTATTTGGTTTAAACACAGCAAGTGTAGTTGGTATAGAGGCTATGAAGAGTAATATTGCCGGTCTTGGTTTAGATACCTCTACCGAGATAGGCTTTTCGCATGGTATTTATTTAACCGGAACAAATGTATCTATAAATGACATTGCGATTGCGCAACATATTAGTGAAACCAGTGTAATAGGTTTTAATATTATGTCTATGGGCTTTGGCGATATTCCGGCTACAAATTACTACGCACCGGAGGGCTATGGTTCATTCCAACCACAATATTTAAATATTGAAATGGGCTTTTCTAAAAGATTCAGTACGCACGTAAGTGTTGGTTTTGCTGCAACTTATGTATCAGAACAAATTAGTAACGTAGGTGCACAAGGATTGGCAATGGATGGTGGTATTCAGTACGTAACAGGGAAACGTGATAATTTTCATTTTGGAATTACCTTACGTAACATTGGTACAAATATGCGTTTTACAGGTACCGGTTTTTCTGTAAATATGGAAAATCCTCAAAGTACACCTGTTATTAATGCTACTACTCTTTATCCATCAGAGAAATTTGAAATACCTACTTATTTAAATTTTGGAGCTGCGTATGATTTATATCTTGATGAGCATCATATTACTACTTCAGACAGCACACCGAAACATAGACTTTCAATTATAGGTGATTTTCAGTCTAATTCGTTTAATAATGATTATATGGGTATTGGCTTTGAATATAGTTTTAGTAATATTTTAATGTTACGTGCTGCTTATAGATATGAAAATGGTATTGGTAATCCGGCTACAAGTACTACAATGTATGTAGGTTTAGCAACAGGTATTACTGTTCAAAAAAGATTTGGTTCAGGTCCTATGTTTTCATTTGATTATTCATATAGACCTACAGATAGACCGGCTAATGGTGTACACATGTTATCGTTACGTTTAACACGTTGATTCTAATTTTTTCTTTATTTTTGCATTGCAACGCTTCTGTAAGACAGAGGCGTTGTATTTTTTTTAATTATCAAATAAAATGTATATTAAATGTCTGAATTAAATTATTTAACCAAAGAAACACTTTTACAAATGAAGGAAGAGCTTACTATGCTAAAAACTTCCGGACGTGCTGAAATTGCTAGGCAAATTGCTGAGGCAAGAGAAAAAGGGGATTTAAAAGAAAATGCTGAATATGATGCAGCAAAGGAAGCCCAAGGGCATCATGAAGCTAAAATTTCGTATTTAGAATCTGCAATTGTTTCTGCAAGAGTTTTAGAAACAAAAGATATAGATATTTCTAAGGTTTCTGTATTATGCAGGGTTTCTGTAACTAACTTAAATATAAATAAAGATTTTGTTTATCAAATTACTTCAGAAAAAGAAGCAGATTTGAAGCTTGGTAAAATAAGTGTTACCTCACCAATAGGAAAAGGGCTATTAGGAAAAGTAATAAATGAAATAGCAGAAATTACTGTACCAAGTGGAACAATTAAATTAAGAATTAATAATATAACTATCTAGTATGGCTTCTATTTTTTCAAGAATAATTGCAGGTGAAATTCCCTGCTATAAAATTGCAGAGAATGATCTATTTATTGCTTTTTTAGATGTTTTTCCTATAAAAGAAGGGCATGTTCTTGTTGTTCCTAAAATTGAAGTTGATAAATTTTTTGATTTAGATGATACATATATCAATAATGTATTTTCTTTTGCAAAACCAATTGCGAAAGCTATAGAAAAAGTTTTTAATTGCAATAGATGCGCCATAGCAGTTATGGGTCTAGAAGTACCCCATGCCCATATGCATCTTGTACCAATTAATGCGTCAAAAGATTTAGATTTTTTACATCCCAAGTTGAAATTTACTGATGAAGAATTTAAATCAATACAGGAAAAAATATTAATGAATCTATAATTTTTCAAGAATGGCTATGTACTATTATTACATAGCCATTCTGTTTTATTTGTGCTTCCAGTTTCTGATTCTTAAATGCATATTTGTTTTATTATTATATTTTATTTTGATACTTTTTTGATTTTATTTTTACATCTATATCATTAGTAATGTCAACAATGAGTTCTGTAGGTAAATGCTTCTTTTGTAATAAAGAATTTACAAAGGTTGGGATAAATAAACATTTAAATGAACATTTAGCAAAGGAAACTAATAATCCGGCTACAGGACTTTCTTTTCATATTAGAGTTGATGAAGACCCTCGTTCAGGAAACCTTTATTTTCTGAATTTATGGGTAGATGGTAACGCACTTATGAGTGATATTGATATTTTTCTTCGAGCAATTTGGCTTGAATGTTGCGGGCATTTAAGTTCATTTAGTTACCCAAAACAGAAAAAGGTTCTAACAATCTTTGATGAAGATAAGTTCTTATCTGATACTGATGAAATAATGGATTCCAAAGCCAAAGACATACTTGTAAATGGAACGAAGCTAAAATATGACTATGATTTTGGAAGTACTACCACTTTATTTTTAAATGTATTGGCGCAGTATAATGTTACTGTGCCGGGAGACATCATTTTACTTAGCCGTAATGAACCACTTAATATTCTTTGTGAAATTTGTGGATCAGCGACTGCTGAAGTGCTATGTACTACTTGCTACGATCCGAATACATTTTGTAAAAAGTGTGCTAAAAAGCACGCTAAAACATGCGATGACTTTGCTGATTATTCAAAAATGCCGGTTGTCAACTCACCAAGAATGGGAGTTTGCACTTATGCCGGTGGTACAATTGACATAAAAAGAGATGGAATATTTGTAAGCAAATAATATTTGTCATCGCTTTTCGTGCTTAAATTTACAGTTTATTTTGTTTGTGGCTTTGTCAGGAATCGAACCTGAATCTGGAGCTTCGGAAACTCTTATACTATCCATTGTACTACAAAGCCATATATAGAAAAGCAAAGTTAATCATTTATAGTCTTCAATTACTATTTGATGGTTACAAAAATAGTATTCTCTAATATCGTTACTGGCTATTATTACTAATCTGTTTTTACCATAATCTTCTATCCATTGCTTATATTGTTCTACACCTTTTTGGTCTAAATTGGTACATGGCTCATCTAAAAAAAGTAATTCTGTATCAGAAAAGATAGCTTGTGCCAATTTTACTCTTTGTTTCATCCCAGATGAATACTCAGCTATCGGTTATTCTGAATTAGAACCAAGCCCTATTAGTTCAATTATTTTTTCTATATTTAGTTCAGGCATCATTTTTTTAAAAGAATAGTGAAAGGTAAGAAATTCTCTTAATGTCAGTTCTTCAATAATTTCTTGTCCGGGTGCCGTAAAACTAAGTGATTTATAAATTTCGTTTATTGGTATTTTTTCTATGTTTTTTGAAATAAATTGTATTTTGCCTTGCGATGCATTTTGCATACCTGCTATTATTCTTAATAGGGTAGATTTTCCACAACCATTAGGGCCTAACAATGCATAGGTATTTGGAGTAATGAAGTTATAATTAATGTCTTTAAAAATCCAATGTTTTTGAAAGCGTTTACTTATATGTTCTAAAATAATTTCCATGTAAATCTGTATCCAAAATTGGTAAAAATATTATTAACAGTTCAAGCATATTTATTTCATACTACTTATTTTAAGCTAATTCTTCTAATTTTTAAGAATTAGCTTAAAAAGCATAATAACACTTATTATTTTAAACATGCAAGTATAAAATAAATAAGTGTTATTATGCAATATAGTTATATAATGTTATATTAAATAATAGATAAAATATATCTATGGCATATCTTCATTATGTCTGCGGGTGTAGCCTTTCATAATTCCCCTACCTGTTTCTCGTACAAAGCTAATAATTTCATCACGCTCATCTGAAACAGGTATTTCTGTTTCGATAATACTTAAAGCTTTAGATACATTATAACCTCTAACAAACAATATTCGGTAAATATCAAGTATATGGTTAATTTTATCTATTGAATAGCCTCTACGTTTTAGTCCTACAGAGTTTACGCCTACATAAGACAATGGTTCGCGAGCAGCTTTTACATAGGGTGGTATATCTTTACGAACTAAAGAACCACCTGTAACAAAAGCATAAGAGCCTATACGCACAAACTGTTGAATGGCAGTAAGTCCGGCAAGTACAACACAGTCGCCAACAATAATATGACCCGCAAGGGTAGTATTATTAGAGAAAATACAATAATTACCTACTTCGCAATCGTGTGCAATGTGTGTATAAGCCATGATAAGACAATTGTTACCAATTTTGGTTACTTGCTTATCTGCAGTGCCTCTATTTATGGTTACACATTCTCTTATTGTGGTATTATCACCTATAATACAAAGCGTATCTTCGCCTTTAAATTTAAGGTCTTGCGGAATTGCTGAGATTACCGAACTTGGAAAGATACGGCAATTTTTACCAATTCTGGCACCATCCATTATGGTTACATTAGAACCAATCCAAGTACCTTCGCCTATTTCCACATTTTTATGTATAGTGGTAAATGGGTCGATTTTTGCGTTATGCGCAATTTTTGCGTCCGGGTGTACGTATGTGAGAGGATGAATCATTTTTTATCTTTTCTTACAAGTTGGGCTACTAATTCTGCTTCAGTTACTAATTTATTTCCTACATAAGCTGTGGCTCTCATTTCACAAATGCCACGTCTTATTGGGTTTAACAATTCCATTTTTAATATCAGTGTATCACCCGGTCTTACTACATTTTTAAATCTTACTTTATCAATTTTCAGAAAATATGTATCGTAATTTTCAGGGTCAGTAATATTGTTTAATGCAAGAATACCACCGGTTTGGGCTAATGCTTCAATCTGTAATACTCCGGGCATTACCGGATTTCCCGGAAAATGACCTTGAAAAAAATGCTCGTTAAAGGTAACATTTTTTATTCCAACTACATGATTATCGCTTAATTCTATTATTTTATCTACAAAAAGAAACGGGAATTTATGTGGTAATACTTTCTGTATATGCGAACTGTCATATATAGCCTGTTGCGAAGGGTCGTATTGTGGTATATCAGAAAGGTGTTTATTCTTTTTAATGTATTGTTTAATTTTTTTAGCAAACTCTACATTAGATGCATGTCCGGGGCGGCTTGCAATAATATGTGCATTAATAGAATGCCCGATTAAAGAAAGGTCTCCTATTACGTCTAATAATTTATGTCTCGCCGGCTCATTTGTAAAATGTAGTTGAACATTATTTAATATTCCTTCTTGTTTTACTTCTATTTTCTGTTTATTAAAAATCTTAGCTAATCTGTTCAACTCCTCTTGCCCTACTATTTTATCCACAACAACAATAGCATTGCTTAGGTCGCCACCTTTTATTAAATTGGTATCTAACAAATATTCCAATTCGTGCAAAAAACAAAAAGTTCTACAAGGCCCTATTTCTCTTCTAAATTCAGATAGATGTTTTAGGGTAGCATGTTGCGTACCTAAAACGGGTGAATTGAAATCTATTAAAGTCGTAATTTGATATTCTGCAGATGGTATTGCTAACATTTCTACGTTTTTTACCGGGTCGTAAAAATGTATATTAGAGTCTATAGAATAGATAATATGTTGTGCTTCCTGTTCAAGAATTCCTGCACTTTCAATGGCATCCATAAATAAAGAAGAGCTACCATCAAGAATTGGAATTTCGGGACCATCGACTTCAATTAATAAATTATCTACACCTAAGCCTACTAATGCAGCCATTGTGTGCTCTATTGTACTTATGCGAGCGCCGTTAAATTCGATTGTTGTGCCACGCGATGTATCTACTACAAAGTCAACATCAGCTTTTACTATTGGTTTTTCCGGTAAATCAATACGTTGAAACCGGATACCAAAACCTGGATTTGCCGGTTTCATTGTCATAGTTACTTGTTTGCCGGTATGCAAACCAATGCCATGCAGGCTAACAGGTTCAGCCAAAGTTTGTTGATTTCTTCTTGTCTTTTTAGTAGAAGAAATATCCTGCTTAAGTTTTATGTCTGATTTTATTAATATATCTTCGTTCACTTTTTATATTCCAGATTTTGGGTACTTAATAATGATGTTAATTCAAATACTGTTTCTTCTAGTTTTTGTATTCTTTGTTGTAATTCGGGTAAATTTCTGAAGACTGCTTGGCTTTTCAATGAATTTTTATATTCAAAAGCCGGGCTGCCGTTTAATGTTGTATTTGGATTGGTTACAGATTTAGAAATACCGCTTTGTGCATTTATTTTTGTGCCGTCTGCAATATGAATATGGCCAACCATACCTACTTGACCACCTATTACACAATATTTGCCTACTTTAGTACTACCCGAAATGCCTGTTTGTGCCGCAATTACAGTATGTTCTCCTACTTCGGCATTATGGGCAACTTGTATAAGATTATCTAACTTAACACCTTTTCTTATTATAGTAGAACCCATTGTTGCTCTATCAATAGTTGTGTTTGCTCCTATTTCAACATCATCTTCAATAATCACATTTCCTATCTGTGGAATTTTTTTATATGTACCGTCGGGCTGCGGTGCAAATCCAAATCCATCACCCCCCACTACGGTTCCAGAATGTATTACAACATTTTTGCCAATAATACATTCGTCATAAATTTTTACACCTGAAAATAGAATCGCATTTTCATTTATAATAACATTATTACCAATATAACAGCCCGGATAAATTTTTACACCTGTGCTTATTACTGCATTTTCGCTAATATAAGAAAATGCGCCAATATAGATATTTTCGGCAATCTTAGCATTAGCAGAAATATAAGAAGGTTGTTCGATACCTGTTTTGCTACTGCCGGAAATCATTTCGTTATATTTTTCTAATAAAAAAGCAAAGCTGCTGTAAGCATCTTTTACTCTTATTAAAGTTGCATTTACAGGTTGTGATAAGTCGAGAGATTCATTAACTATTATTATAGCTGCTTTTGATGTATAAGCATATTCTTCATACTTTGGATTAGATATAAAACTCAATGACCTTTCATTGGCTTCCTCAATTTTAGCTACTTCACTTACTTGTGCATTTGGATCACCATCCAACTTACCTTGTATTAATGTAGCAATCTGCTGCGCTGTAAACTGCATTGGCGTTAATTTCTTTAATTCTTCTATTAATACTATTTTCTGAAAACTAAATGATCAATAAATTCGACAAAAATAATTACTGCAAGTTTATCAATATTATTCCGTTACAATAAAGTTTTCTTTATCTTATTTATCTATTAGTTTTTCAATATTTTTATATAAATATATATTGACAATATCATTCTAAATAAAATGGAACATAGCAAATGTAGTTTTTATGTACTGCACGTGCAAGTGTTTGATTAACTAATGAATCATCAATTTCTGTTATGTTTTTTATTAACCCACTCTTTGTTTCAATTTTTATTAATTCATCGTTGATATTGTAAGTACTATTAGATGTAACACCATCAAAAATAAAATAATGTAATTGATTTTCATTCATTTCCAACCTGAGCATTCCTTCTTCCTTTTTTTCTTGCAAAAAACTTGCCAAAGATTTAGAACTTAGCAAAACTTTGTAAAGTTTTCTTAAAATTAACATTTTGCACAAAGTAGATAGCGTTTTGTCATTATGTGTTTGCCATACTTTTATAGATACCATTAAATCATTTTCATCTAATTGGCAAAATACATCTAAATGTTCGGAATTATTTTTGAAATCTTCTTCTGTTAAATTTTTATATAAAAAATATTTTAGTGCCGGAGAAGCAAATAGTTCTTCACCAAAGGTTGCTAGTTCCTTTGCCCTCTTAAATATATTTATTAAAAGCAATTCGGCTCCTAATACTGTTTTATGTAAATAAACTTGCCAATACATTAGTCGCCTCGCAATTATAAACTTCTCTACAGAATAAACACCTTTTTCTTCAACTAATAATTCGTCATTATTTACTGTAAGCATTTGTAAAATACGGTCGTATCCAATAACACCTTCCGAAACACCGGTATAAAAACTGTCTCTATTTAAATAATCCATTCTATCTACATCTAATTGACTTGAAACAAGTTGATGAAGATATTTTTTTTTGTAGGTATTGTCAAAAATTTTAATTGCATTCGTAAGTAATCCTCCGTATTGTCTGTTTAACCGATGCATTATTAATTTGGAAATTACTTCGTGCTTTATGCCAACTAAAATATTTTCTAAAGAATGGGAAAATGGACCATGACCTATATCATGGAGTAAAGCAGCCATTCTTGCTCCTAAACATTCTTCATTATCCGGAAAAATACCCTTAGCTTTTAATTCATCAATTGCTTTGCCCATAAGGTGGCAAGCACCTAAAGAATGATGAAAGCGAGTATGTACTGCACCGGGATAGATTAAATGAGCCATACCCATTTGTTTGATATGTCTTAATCTTTGAAACCAAGGATGGTCAATAATTTGCATTAATTCCGGCTCGGGAAATCTAATAAAACCATAAACAGGGTCATTAATAATTTTTACTTTAATGCTCATTGAGCGTGTAATTTAGCTTATTTTTCATTTAGCCCGAAACATTGTTATATTGTTTATCTAAAAATAGTAATTTCCTTATTTTTAGATATTTAATACAATATGAATAAAATTACAATAAATTAATTTAATTCATCTGATTGGTATATTTCTGCAATTTGTGCTGCAAATTTTTGTTCAATAACTTTTCGTTTCATTTTTAAGGAAGGTGTAAGTTCGTTATTGTCAATTGTCCATTCATCGGGTAATAGTGCTATTTTTTTTATTTGCTCGGGATGTGCAAAAAATACATTGTATTTATCTATTTGTTTTTGCATAAATTCCTGTATTTCAGGCATTTTTATTAATTGCGAATTATTGTCGGGTATAATTAAAGTAGGTTGATTGTCTCTAAAATGTTTTCTTAAATGAATAAAACTTGGTACTACTAAGGCACTTACAAATTTTCTGCCACTGCCTATTACTAACATTTGTTCTATATATAGGCTTTCTTTCATTTTATTTTCTAAAGCTGCAGGCGCTACATATTTACCGCCTGATGTCTTGAAAATTTCTTTTTTTCTATCTGTAATTTTCAAAAACTTAGTATCTACCCAAGCACCTATATCACCGGTATAGAGCCAACCGTCTTTAATTGCAGCATCTGTTTGTTCCTTATTTTTATAATATCCGATTGTAATGTTGTTACCACGCACTAATATCTCACCATCATCAGCTAATTTCACTTCAACATTGTCTATAAGTGGGCCTATGGTGCCTATTCTTCTGTTTTCGCTTTCAAATCTGTTTACTGATACTACCGGAGATGTCTCTGTTAGTCCATAGCCTTCCATAATAACAATATTAGCTGCCGAAAATATTCTTACTAATCTTTCTTGTGCCGCAGCCGAACCAACTACAATGGCTTTAACATTGCCACCAAGTGCTTCTCTCCATTTATTAAATATAATTAAATTAGCAAACCAAAGTTGAATTTGATAAAACAGGTTTCCTTTATCTATATTATCATACTGTTTACCTAAAGCAAGTGCCCAAAAGAACATCATTTTTTTTATTCCCTTTAAATTCATTCCTGTATTTAATATCCGTTCATAAACTTTTTCTAACAATCGGGGTACAGTAGTAAATACAATTGGTTTTACTTCTTTAAGGTTAAGACCAATCGTATCCATGTTTTCGGCATAGTAAATAGAAACACCTGCTTGTAGATATATATAACTGACAGTACGTTCAAAAATATGATTTAAGGGCAAAAAACTTAATGCTCTTCCATTTTCTACAACAAAGGTAAATGCGGGCATAGAATCGTTAATATTACTTACTATATTTTTATGCGTAAGCATAACCCCTTTGGGTTCGCCGGTAGTACCCGATGTATATATAATTGTTGCTAAAGTTTCTTCTTTAATTTTTGTTGTATCATAGTTCGACGAATTAGGATTTTTTTCAACTAAAGTTTTCCAGTGGGATATACCTTCAATTTGATTGAATGTATATATGTTTTTTAAATTTGAATTAGAATAAAGTACTTCTTTGAAGCGGGCAAAGATTTGTTCATCTGCAATAAAAATTGTTTTTACAGATGCTTGTTCTAAAATATAACTTAATTCTGTAGGGCTTATTGTAGGATAAATAGGCGTTAGTACAGCACCTGTTAATTGCACAGCTATATCTGTAATCATCCATTCCGGACGGTTAGGCGAAATAATAGCAATTTTTTCTTGTTTTTCAGGTACTAAATCTTCATTTGAAATTCCTATTGACAAAAGCCCGTTTGCGAGTGAATTAGCTGTTTCCCAAACTTCTCTGCAACTATAAGTTCGCCATTGTCCGTACTCTTTGGCGGCAAGCATAATTGCATTAGGTGCATGTAAACTTCTTTGTTCAATAATATCAAAAATCCGTTTATTCATTCCTAAATTTAGTAAGAAAAAATTAATTATACCAAATAAATTTTTTGTGTTCAATAATTTAATATTAATTAGATATATTTTCTAAGTTTGTAAAATATTATTTTTAATATTTCGTTTAAATAAAGACAATAAAGTGTATAAACGAAGACTAAGCGGTGGTTTATAGTTGCTATTTATAGTTGTATATTAATTTACTATTAAATACATAACAAGAATTGCACCCTTTTTTTATAACATTTAACCTTTTGTGAGAAACAAAGGTCTTTACAATGCTAAGTTTTATTATTTTTGTCTCTTTCTAATATTTTTACATGAACTATCGTAAAATTAATAACCTTACCGGTTGGATTACCGGAGCAATTGCCTTTATAGTTTATTTAATGACTATGGAAGCTACAGCCAGTTTTTGGGATTGTGGTGAGTTTCTTTCTTGTGCCTATAAATTAGAAGTAGGGCACTCGCCCGGCGCCCCTTTCTTTATGATGCTGCAACGTATTTTTGGTCTATTTGCTAGCGGAAACACAACAACAGGTGGACCTTCGCCAAATGCGGCTATTTTCATTAATGCCCTTTCTGCATTAATGAGTGGGCTTACTATTTTGTTTTTATTTTGGAGCATAACCCACTTTGCCAAAAAACTAATTGTAAAAGGGGATGCAGTACCAGATAACAGTCAGACCTTATTAATTATGGGTGCCGGTTTAGTAGGTGGTCTTGCATACACGTTTTCTGATACGTTTTGGTTTTCGGCTGTTGAAGCAGAGGTTTATGCAACATCTTCTTTCTTTACTGCAATTACATTTTGGGCAGTACTGAAATGGGAAGCTGTGGCAGATAATAAATATGCTGACCGTTGGTTGGTTTTAATTGCGTATCTGATAGGTATTTCTGTTTGCGTACACTTATTGAACTTATTAACGATACCTGCTGTAGCAATGGTATATTATTATAGAAGATTTAAGTCGAGTACTTTAGGTGCTATATTAGCTTTTGTAGTAGGTTGTGTTGTGTTAGCTTTTGTTCAGTTCGGGGTAATACAATACATACCTAAATTGGCAGCTAATTTTGATATATTATTTACTAATTCGTTTAATGCTCCTTTTGATACCGGTGCTGTCTTTTTCTTAGTATTAATGTCTGCTGTATTAATAGGATTGCTATTATTAGCAAAAAGTAAAAAAATATATGCATTACATACAAGTGTGTTATGTGTAATATTCATTATCATTGGTTATTCCAGTTATTTTGCTGCCATTGTGCGTTCAAGAGCCGATGTACCTATTGATATGACCAACCCAGATAATCCGATAACCTTCCTTGATTATGTGGATAGGGAACAATTTGGTCAACAACCTATTTTCTTTGGGCCTTACTTTAGCAGTATCTATTCTTCAATAGATACTGACAAGAAAGTGTATTCTCAATTAAAGAATAACGGCAAAGATATTTATGCTGTAGTAGGCAAAAAAACGGAGCCTGTTTATGAGGGAGACCAATTGCATTTCTTTCCTCGTATTTATGAAGGAAATGAACCAAATCACGTAAATTTCTATAAAAGCTTTTGCGGAATAAAAGATAAAGAAGAACCAACCGGTGCAGACAATATGCATTATTTCTTTGGTTACCAAATGGACTGGATGTACTGGCGTTTCTTTATGTGGAATTTTGCAGGTCGCCAAAATGATATTGAAGGACAAGGCGACCCACAAAATGGTAACTGGATAACAGGTATTCCATTCTTAGACCAAATGCGTGGTTTAGGTGATACGGATAAAATGGGAGATGGGTATTCTACAAACGGAGCTCATAATAAATTATATTGTTTGCCGCTTATCTTAGGTATTTTAGGTCTTATATATCAATTTAAACGCAATTCTAAAGACGGATATATTGTACTTACATTATTCTTCTTTACAGGTGCTGCAATTGGTATTTATTTAAATATGCCACCGGTTCAACCACGCGAACGAGATTATGCATTTGCAGGTTGTACTTATACTTTTGCAATTTGGATAGGTTTAGGTGTTATTATGGTTGCTGACCTAATAAGGAAGTTTGTAAATCAGAAATCTATTGCCGAAGCTATTTCAATTGTAGTATGTTTAGTAGCTGTACCTATGTTAATGGCAAATGTAGAATGGAACGACCATGACCGTTCTAAAAAGACATTAGCTCGTGCAGTTGCTTTTAATACTCTTTCTTGTTGTGCGCCTAATGCGGTACTCTTTACATTTGGCGATAACCAAACGTATCCACTATGGTATATACAAGAGGTAGAGGGTTTCCGAAAAGATGTAAGAATAATAAATACCAGCTTGTTGGGTATTGATTGGTATATTGACCAATTAAATTATAAAGTTAATGATGCCGATGCAGTACCTATGATGTGGAAAAAAGAAAGCTACTTAGGTACACGTAACAACTATATAAGGTATTTTGACCGTAAACAGATTCAGCAAGATAAATATTATAATCTTTCCGAAATATGCGATTTCATGAACAGTAATGACATGAATAATATGGTGCAATTACAATCGGGAGAATATGTGAATTTTATGCCTGCTAAACATTTCTTTGTTCCTCCTGTTAGTAAAGATTATTTGGTGAAAAACAATTTAGCTAAAGCGGAAGATACTAGCAATATTGTTACTGATTTTAAGATAAACTACCCTAAAGAAGTAGCATACAAGAGCGATTTGGCAATTTTAAATATAATTGCTGCTGTAGCAAAAGATGGTTGGAAACGCCCGCTTTATTTTGATGCCGGTTTAAGGCAAGGTGAATATGGTGGTACCGGTGATTATATGCACAGAGAAGGTGTTGTATATCGTTTAATGCCGTATAAATTTAATGATTCTATAGCCAAATTGAACCCACAGGATATGGGAACAATTAATACCGAAAAAAGCTATGATTTATTTATGCACACTTTTGTATGGGGTGGGGCAGAACGTAATGATGTTTATTTTGATGAGCCTAATAGACATGAATTTGTAACTTACCGTATGGATGCTGCATTAATTGCAAATGCATTAACTACAGAAGGTAAAAAAGACAAAGCAGTACAAGTATTAGATAAAACAATGGCAGGAATTACTGAACATTCTTATACGTATGATATGACTGCCTATTATATTGCTGCTGCCTATTATATTGCCGGTGCACAACAAAAGGCTGCTGCCCTTACAAATAAAATTGTTAGAAACTCGGTTGATAATATTAATTGGGTATCTACATTAAGACACGATGGAAAAATTGCATTGGCTGACGATATTAGAAGACAGTTCCAAATAATACAGTCGCTTGGTATGACTGCAGCTAGAGAGGGAGACAGCGCCATGGCAAAGCAATTAATACCTAAAATGGATATTTTTGTAAACTATGCATTTAATGAATGTAACTGGATTGGTTCTTTGCAAAGCGATGAGCATAGAGCTTATGCATCTTATGCTATGCAGCAGTTCCAGCTTATGCAATATGCTGGTTCTTATGCCCAAATGGTTGGCGATATAGCAAGTGCAAAAGGGATAGAACAAAAACTACAGATTGTATATCCTAAAATAAAAGATTTATTAGACCAAATGCGAGGTGGGCGAGAAAATATACCCATAAAAGAAGAACAACAATAAAATTTCAATAAAAAAACCTCACACTCAAAATGTGAGGTTTTTTTTATTAGACAGTAAATTAAATATAAATCCTATACAATCAGTTTATACACCTGCAAATAATTCTTAAAATATATTGTTTATTATGCTGTGTAAAATTTATTTAATGTAATTTTTTATTGTATCTTGTTTATACATTTTGCTATCTTGCATTGTATTCTAAATTTAATATTGGTAGATTTTTAAATAAAATAAGATTAATGAAAAATAAGCAAATTGAAGATATTGAATTATTTTATAAAAAGATAAAATTTGCAAATAAAGAAGCAACAAAAAAAGAAGCGTTTAAGGATTTACTCAATAGGCTATATGTAAATGATACTGAAATATTATCGATAGTTGACCAAATAACGCAAGGTTCTGAAAAAACAGTAATAAATATACCCAGAAAAGAAAAGTTGCATAAAGGGAGTGCCGATACACTTTATAATAATGTTATAATTGAATTTGAAAATGATTTAAAAGTTAGTTATAAACATGCAAAAGAACAGCTTGCAGGCTATTTTTTAGGACAGTTTAGGTCTGGATTCGGTTATAATTATACCCTTATTGTTTCCGATTTTATAAATTGGAAAGTATTATATCCCGATGTATCTCAATTAGACCAATTGCATGAACTGAGGGAAGATGAATTGATATTACAAGAAATACCAAGTGCATCTTTTACATTAACAGAAGAAAACGCAGGAGATTTTTATTATTGGATAGACCGTTTCTTGTTTAAAGAGGAAAAACAAAAAGCAACACTTCTTGCTGTTGAAGATGCATTTGGTATCAGGAGCAGTGTTTTTATAGACTGCCATTTAATAATGAATAAAGGGTTTGAAGAAGCTAAAAAATATGGCGAAGTACAGGTTTCTTACGAACAGTGGCGTAAATTTTTAAGTATAGCTTATGGCTCGTATGATGCCACTGAAAAAAACTTTTTAATACACACCTATTTAAGCATCTTTTCAAAAATGCTTGCATATTCGGTAGTTGCAGGGGATGATTTTATTGATGATGACGGACTTAAAGAAATTATTGACGGTACAATTTTTAGTAAGTACAATATTAAAAATTTTGTAGTAAATGATTTTTTTCATTGGGTAAAGATGGAGCGAAATTTCAGGAGTCTGAAAAAAGTTTTCAGAAGGCTTGCACAAGAAATAGCAACTTTTGATTTTAATAATGTGGAAGAAGATGTATTGAAAGGTGTTTATCAGGAATTAATAGACTTAGATACACGACATGCTTTAGGTGAATATTATACACCAGATTGGTTATGTGAGCGTGTTGTGGCAGAATTAAACATAAAAAAAGGACAATTGGTCTTAGACCCGTCTTGCGGTAGTGGCTCTTTTCTACGTGCTGCTATTAACCATTTAAAAAAAACTGAACCGGAAATTAGTATAGAAGAAATTTGTAGTTCTATTTATGGTATAGATATTCACCCACTTAGTGTGCAGATTGCTAAAACAACTTTTTTATTGGCATTGGGAAATGAAATGAAAAAGGTAAAATCGCCTGTATCTATCAATATCATATTAGCAAATACATTACTTGCACCCAAAGGGGTTGGTACTCTTTATGGCGAGAAATTTAAAATGACCATTGATAAAGAAAAATACGAGCTTGATACCCAGATACTTGATGATATGGAGCTTTTTGATGATGCACTTGAAGTATGCGATGAACTTGCAGAACAAACAATGCATAAAAAGAAAGAAACGGTACTGTTGTTATATAATACTTTAAAAAGAAAAAATGCTAAACATAGTAGCATGTCTGTAAATGTGCAAAATAGTTTTTATAGTATCTACGAGGGCTTGAAAAAGGTAAAAGAAAGCAAAAGGGACAGTATATGGAAGTTTATTATGCAGAATTTATATAAACCCTACTTCCTTGCCGATAGATTTGATTTTATAATTGGCAATCCGCCATGGTTTACTTATAGCAATATAAAAAATGAAGAATATCAGGATATACTTAATGCACTTGCCATAAAATACCAAGTAAAGCCGGATAGGGTAGCTAATTTTCCGCATTTGGAAATTGCGGCAATTTTTATGGCTTATTGCAGCAGTTATTTTCTTAAAATAACCGGTAAGTTGGCTTTTGTATTACCACGAAGTTTTTTTAGTTCAGACCACCACGACAATACAAGAAGTGGTAAAGCATTGGGTTTTAAATTAAGTGAAGTGTGGGATTTGGAAAAAGTATCTCCATTGTTCAATGTGCCGAGTTGTGTGTTTTTTGCCAATAAAGCTATAAACGGAGATAGGCATATACCCGCTAAAGGTATTGACGGTAAAATATTTAGTGGTAGATTACCTGCACATAATTGTCATTTGGTTGTTGCTGAAAAAAAACTAACCGAAAAAAATGTAACATGGCATTATATAAAACAAGGTAACTCAACTGCATTATCGCTTAGAAAAAAGAAAACCCAAAATAAAGTAAATCCATATAGAGAAAAATTTAAACAAGGTGCTACTATAGTACCTCGAACTTTTTATTTTGTAGAATTGGAGCAAGATTATCCCCCTGATTGGGATGAACGTATAATACATATTAAAACCTCTAAAGAAATAAAAACAGATGCTAAAAAGCCATGGAAGGATTTGGATATAAAAGGTAGTGTTGATAGTTGTTTTTTATATAAAACGGCAATATCAAAAAGCATTTTACCCTTTGCACTTTATAAACCTGATTTAATTATATTACCTATGGTAATTGAAACCACAGATAATATTAAAACTATCAAACTTTATTCAGCAATTGAAATTATGCGAGAAGGATATTCTTATGGTTCTAAATGGTTTTTTAAAGCAGAGAAATTTTGGGAAATATATAGAACTGAAAAAAACAAAAAAATATCACCCGAAAATTATCTGAACTGGCAAAATAAGTTGGTTTCACAAAATATTAATTGCCCATACATGGTGTTATATACAGCATCAGCAAAAGATGCCAATGCGACTATTGTAAAAAGAGAAGATTATGATTTAGAATTTATTGTTGAAAGTGCCGCTTATGTTTATTATACAGAAAATATTGATGAAGCATATTACTTAGCTTCAATATTAAATTCGTCAACTCCTAATGCTTTAATGAAAGATTTTCAGGCAAAGGGATCTTTTGGACCAAGGCATGTATCAAAAAAAATATTAGATATTTATTACCCTCTCTTTGATGAAAAAAATAAAATACATTTAGAATTAACAAAACTAAGCAAGCAAGCCCATGAAAAAACTGCTATTTTCTTAAAAGAAAATATACCTACTGAAACATTAACTGCACGAAGTTTAGGTAATTTAAGATTGGAAATTAAAAAGAATCTTGAAAATGAATTAAATGAAATGGATAACTTGGTAAAGAAAATATTAATGTGATATTTGAATTAAAATTAAGTAGTCCATAAAAATTACATCCATTTTAAAGCACCTTTACGCCAAGCGTAGAGTAAACCCATGAATAAAATGAACATGAAAACTATAATTTCTATTAAGCCGCCAATACCTATTTTTTTTACTGCAACAGCCCAAGGATACATAAAAACTAATTCAACATCAAAAATGAGGAAAATAAGTGCAAATAAGTAATAACCTACATTAAATTGTATCCAAGAAGTACCTGTGGTTGGGATACCGCACTCATAAGGTTCGTCCTTTACCTTGTTTTTAGATGACTTTGCAATACCCCAAGACAATAACATACCACCACTTGCAAAAGCAACACCACAAATTAGTAAAAGTATAAGAGCAGCAGAACCCATAAAATAGCTTTTTAATTAAACACAATAATATAAATCAAAAATGGAATTACCAATTTTAGTTACAAAATTATAATAAATAAATTATGGTTAGAATGACTAAAATCATTTATTGAATTAAAGGTCTTAATACCTTTGTGAAAAAAATAGGATTTATAAATTATTATTATTAAATGTGTATTTTTTTATAAAGTGTTTTTTTGATTTTTGAATTATTTGAATTACTTTTTATTGTAAAATACAAACTATACTTATAATTTAAATAAAATAT
>CAIYTT010000198.1 GCA_903929195.1 uncultured Bacteroidota bacterium | reverse complement strand
TAAAATTTAATTTAATAAATGTGAATAAAATTTAATTATTTTTATATAAAATGAGAATATGAAACGAATTTTAATAATAACATGTATATTGTTATCTGTATTTCAATTAAGGGCAGCAGTTACAGCATCTAACAACAGTCCAAAATTTGTAGGTAACACTATTAATTTAACTGCAACAGGCGGGGCAGGGGCAACTTATTTTTGGCATGGACCAAACGGATTTACAAGTACACTGCAAAATCCTACAATTCCGGCAATAATATTAAGGGATTCCGGCCTTTATACAGTAGTTGAAACAATTGCTGGTGTAAGTGATTCTATTACTACATTTGTACACGTAGATTCTATTAGTGTACTAAGTAATCGTCTATGTGTAGGTAGTGGAATACAGTTTTATTCGTTTGGTGGTGTTGCGGGTACTTATCATTGGCATGGGCCAAATGGTTTTATAAGTTTAGCTGCAAATCCATCCATTATGCCATCGGTATTGGCTGATTCCGGCTTATATACATTTGTGGAAACGATTGGTGGTGTTAGCGACTCTTCTACTATAAGAATCATAATAGATTCTATGCCATATGCACCTTTAACAGCTTGGACAAATGACCACTGGACAGGAAATCCATTTTGCGTTGGTAGTTCTATCCATTTTTATGTAAGCGATACTGCTTTTGGGTTTACTTATTTATGGACCGGTCCCGGCTTTCCTACCGGTTCTTCTTTACAAGACCCCGTAATACCTGCTGCTACTTTGGGTGATGGTGGTACTTATACTGTTTTGGTTAGGAACGGAACATGTTCTTCCACCACAACATTAACAGTAACTGTGAATGCAAGGGTTACACCACCTATTCCGGTAATACCGGTTATTTTCCCTATATGTTCGGGTAAAACATTAAACCTTACCTGTACTGACACTGCCGGTGCTGAATATATGTGGACTGGACCGAATGGCTTTTCTTCTACCTTACAAAGCCCGTCAATACCTAATATTATTACTGCCTATACAGGTCTCTATTCTGTTTCGGCATATTATGGTGGTTGCCCTGCAATTGGTAATACTACTGTATATGTAACCGTAGATTCTACCCCTAAGGTAGATTCAATTTATAGCATCCCTTTACATCCTTGTGCGGCAGTAGCAGGTGGAGTACCTAATACATTTACGTTAAATGTAATTTCACCTACGCCGGGTACTAAATATACTTGGACAGGCCCACTTGCATTCTCATCTACTATTTACGACCCTACTCGTGATTCCATATCAACAGCAATGTCTGGCAATTATTCTGTAATTGTGTATAAAACGTATGGTGCATTTACATGTTACGATTCTGTATTTACAAATGTAACCGTAGGGCAAACACCATTAAAACCAACTACTACTACAAATACTCCCTGTTCGGGTGGTATCGGTACATTAATTCTTACCGGCACATCTTCGCCGCCGGGAGGTACATGGCATTGGGCAGCTCCGGACGGTTGGACTTCTAACCTTCAAAACCCTACTCGAACACCTGTACCTATTGGCGGAGCAGGGTTATATACAGTTACAGATTCAATTGGTTTTTGCGGCTCTCCAATTGATTCTATATTTGTAACTATTGATACGACAGCAAATGTGCCTTCAATGGTTACCAATTCGCCTATTTGTGCAGGCGATACATTGAAAATTTATGCAGTTGATTCTTTTGATAGCGCACTTCATTTACAATATGTATGGACAAGAAATGGAATTCCTACTACATTTACAACCCCAAATATAATAATTCCTAATGCAGATACAGCAAAAAGTGGTCTATATACTGTAATTGTTCAGCCGGGACCTTGCCAAGGAGAAAATTTTGTAACTTATGTAGTTTCACCGGTTCCTACACTCAAAGTGTCTAATAATAGTCCTGTTTGTACGGGTGGTGTCTTAAACTTTACCTCGATAATAGATACCGGGGTTACTATTTCTTGGAATGGTCCCTATTCATTTATGTCAACGATACCCGACCCGAGCAGGTCGCCTGTAATATTAGAATATACGGGTATTTATCAGGTTACTGTTACCGCCCGTTTAGGGTGTTCGAAAACGGTCAACGATACGGTAGTAGTACATGAAACACCTAATCCGCCACAAATAAAATACCTTACTTATTGCCAAGAATTCCCTGCTGATTCAGTACAAGTAATCGGTTCTAATTTACTTTGGTATCCAAATGATATTCCGGGAACTACGGGCAACCCTAACCCTCCTGTACCATCTACAGCAAATGTAGGTCTTACCTATTATTTTGTTACACAGACAGTGCAAGGTTGTATTAGTTCATTGGACTCTGTATTAGTAACAATTAATCCGAAACCGAAAATTACGGCTACTCCAACAACTTCTACAATTTGCCCTTATGATACGGTAATCGTTCAGCTCGCAGATACTTCTTCTTATCCAGTTACCTATAAATGGTATCCGTTTTATGATGTAAAAGATAGTTTAATGTATTCTCCAATTGGTAAAAATGCTATTAGTACCAAAGTATATCCTATTGTAACACAAGAATATACAATTGTAGGTACTAATTCGTATGGGTGTACCGATACGACACATACTACAGTAAATGTATTACCGGCAGCAATAATAGATTTAGGTGATTCAATCATTTTATATCCGGGAGAAGTGGCACATTTACAGGCTGTAAGCAATTGTACCAGTTTTAATTGGTTTCCACCGGAAACACTTGACAACAGATATATATCGAGCCCTACTGCTACCCCAACTACCAATACGAAATATATATTAACAGCAACAAATGAATATGGGTGTGTAGGTGTAGATTCTGTAAAAGTGCATGTATATACGAAGAGTATTGTGAACTTACCGAATGCTTTTACACCGGGTACAGGGGTAAATAATATTTTTAAAATTCAAGACAGAGGTATTGTATCTTTAGTATCTTTTAATATTTACAATCGCTGGGGTGTATTGGTATTCTCAACTTCAGATATTAACCAAGGCTGGGATGGAACCTACAAAGCAGTACCACAGCCAATGGATGTTTATGTATATGTAGTTACTGCAATAACAGACGATAATGGAAGGCAAGAGTTATTTCAAGGAAATGTAACGCTTTTGCGATAAAAGAAAAAACAATAAAAGTATAAAATTGTCATGGAAAAGTTAATCCATGACAATTTTTTTTTGTGTATATGGGACTATTATTCAATCATATTATTTGAAATAGTACTACAAAATAGCACTTTTTCTAAAAAATATTTTTTCTACTAAAAACAAAATATAATTATAAATATCTTATATTTATTGATTTACAGCATATTGTACATTATGTGTATTTTTAATAAAATATTGTCTTGGAAAACTTAACGTAAACTTAATATTGAATTAATACAGGAATGACAATCAAAAGTTTTCTTTGCACTTAAATTAAAACATAAAGCAATGATAAAATTAGTTACAAAGGTAGGTTTATCTTTATCTTTCCTAGCGTTAGCAATGCAGGCAGGAGCACAAATGCCGGCAACAATGATGAATGCAGATACAACTGCTGAATTTAAACCTTCAGGTAAGTTATGGGGTTATGCATTTGGTGATTATGCAAATAAAGGTGGTTCTGACGAATTGAACCGTGGTGGTTCTAACCAATACACCGGTGTGCCAATAAACACTAACATGTTTCAATGGCGTCGTATTTATTTGGGCTACAATTATGAAATCAGTCAAAAATTCTCTGCTGAATTTTTATTAGCAGCTGAAGATGATTTTGCAGCAGGTGTTTTAGGTCAAGGAGCAAATGCAACAAGTACTAACGTAAAAGTTACTGCAAATCAAACTGGTACTACTACTACAGCAGGAACTTTAGCTTTAGGTAATAACGGTGATGTTTTATTGAACAATAAATTTTCTCCTTATGTTAAATTAGCTAACTTACGTTGGAAAAACATTTTCAAAGGTACTGATTTAGTTATCGGACAGGCTGCAACTCCATCATTCCCAATGATGTCTGAGGCTATTTGGTCTTACCGTTCTATAGAAAGAACTATATCGGATATTCGTCGTACTCCATCTTTTGATATGGGTGCTACTTTACAAGGTAAATATGGTAAAGACGGTACTTGCGGTTATGATTTAATGGTAGGTAACGGACAAAGTGCAAAACCTGAAAACGACCCTTACAAATGGTTCTATGGTGATGTTTGGGTAAAATTAGCTGATAAGAAATTAGTAATTGACTTATACCAAGATTACCAAAAATTACATTGGACTTATATGCATGATGGCAATCCTGAAACAGCAGTTGCTACTGTTACTACTAATCCTACAACAGGGGTTGCTACTACTACAACTACGTATTCCTTACCTGGTGCAGCTAGCCTACATCACGACCGTAATATGACTAAATTATTCATTGCTTGGAATGATAAAAAATTCACTATTGGTTTTGAAGGTTTCATGAATACAATTATGGGTGATTTACAAGTAGTAGGTAAAGACAATAAAGTGTACTACAAAACATCTACTGCTACTGATTTATCGTTCTTCGTTCGTGGAAAAATCTACAAAGAAAAATTAAGTTTCTTTGCTCGTTATGATATGTATGACCCAAGTGGTATGTTGAAAAGCGACATCAGCGATAAATTTGTTGTTTCTTACAAAGCACTTACTTCACAATATGAGCCTACAACAAAAGAAAATTTTGTTACTTTCGGTTTAGATTTTACTCCTGTTAAAAATGTACATATTATGCCGAACGTTTGGATAAACAGTTACGAAAGTGCATTATCTACAACAGGTACTAATGATGCTGGTTTATTGTATTCTAAAATGAATGGTAACGTTAGTGCTACAAAAGGTACTGATGCGGTTTACCGTTTAACTTTTTATTATATCTACGGAAAATAGTTTTAAAAAATATTTATTATATAATTTAAAAAAAATCAACCATGAAAGCAGTTAAAAGTTTATTATTAGCCGGCATCGCAGTAGCCATTACCGGTTCTATGTTCATCACAGGTTGTGGTGGCAATGGTAAAGCAGGTGGGTCAGACTCTACCGACAATACCTTAATGGGTGCGGGTGCATCTTTCCCTAACCCTTTGTATTCAAAAATGTTTTCTGAATACAACAAGGCTACCAACCTTAAAGTTAACTACCAATCTATTGGTTCGGGTGGTGGCATCAAAAATCTAACAGATAAAACGGTAGATTTCGGTGCATCAGATGCTCCATTGAACGGTAAGCAAGACTCTGCTTTATCTGCTCCGGCAGTACATATACCTGCAACAGCAGGTGCTGTAGTACTTAGCTATAATTTAGGTGCTGATTTTAAAGATACAATTGTTTTATCTCCGGCAGTTATTGCTGGTATGTTCTTAGGTGAAATTACTAAATGGAACGACCCTAAAATTGCTGAAATAAATAAAGGTGTAAAATTACCTGCAATTGAAGTTAAAATTGTACACCGTGCAGACGGTAGCGGTACATCTAATATCTTTACTACTTATTTAGATAAAGTTAATGAAAATTGGCATAATAAAGTAGGTAAAGGTTCTTCTGTTAACTGGCCGGTAGGCGAAGGTAGCAAAGGTAATGAAGGTGTTGCCGGCAGCATTAAACAAACTAACGGTGCAATCGGTTACATTGAATTGGCTTATGCTATACAAAATAACATGGCTTATTCTAAAGTTATCAATAAAGCAGGTAATGTAATTACACCAAGTATTACAAGTGTTACTGCGGCTGCAAATATTGACATTCCTGCCGATGGTAAAGTTTCTTTAACGAATACTGATGCACCTGATGGATACCCTATTTCAGGTTTATCTTGGATACTTGTTTATAAAGAGCAAAAATACAATAACCGTTCTGCTGACAAAGCATCTAAAATGATTAAGTTGATTTGGTGGATGACTCACGAAGGTCAACAATATAGTGCAGCCTTAAATTATGCACCCCTTTCTCCAAAAGCAGTTGCAGTAGGCGAAGCAATATTGAAATCAGTTACTTATGACGGTAAACCAGTTATGCAATAGGCTTTAACCTTATGAATTCATCAATAGATAATCCTTTAATTACCCGCTCCGAGAATTTAGAGCGGGTAATTAATTATAACGCAAAGAGCGAAGTTTCTGTGAAAACGAAAAACAGCATAAAAAGGTCGCATAGACAAATAAAAACAGAGGTTGTTTTTAGAAGAACATTATCTGTTATAGGTTGGTTGATGATAGCCTTAGTAATAGGTATTTTACTTACTTTAATTTGGCAATCAATGCCTTCAATTAAAAAGTACGGCTTTTCTTATGTCTGGACACAGGTATGGAATCCTACTGCAAGTGTTGTAAATCCGGAGGTTTTCGGAGCATTACCTTTTTTATTCGGTACGCTTTTAACGTCGTTTTTAGCGTTGCTTATTTCTATACCATTTTCGTTGGCGGTAGCCATATTTTTAGGTGAGTACTATCCGGAAGGATGGTTTTCTAACTTATTAATGAACACTGTGGAACTGATAGCTTCTATACCATCTGTAATATATGGTTTTTGGGGTTTAGCTGTAATTATACCAATACTCGGAAAAAGTATTATGACTTCTTCGCTTATATTAGCTGTAATGATAATTCCGTATGCTGCATCTTTAGGAAGGTCTATGATAAGAATGGTGCCTGCTAATTTAAAAGAAGCAGCCTATTCTTTGGGTTCAACCCGTTATGAAGTTATTAGAAGTGTAATAATACCTTATGTAAAATCAGGTCTTTTTGCCGGTGTATTATTATCTTTAGGAAGGGCATTAGGCGAAACGATGGCTGTAACGATGGTGATAGGTAATAATAATTCATTCCCTAAAAGCATTTTTTCTACAGGAAATACCTTAGCCAGTATGATAGCATTAGAATTACCTGAGGCTACTGATGATACACATATCTCTGCATTAGTAGAATTAGGCTTAATTCTATTTGTTGTAACAGTTGTAATTAATCTTATTGGTAGAAAAATTATTAGTAGATATTCAAATGTTTAATTATGACTGCAAAAAAGAATATTAGTTCAAAAATTAAATTTAGAATTGGCATTAGCGGATTTTTTAAAGGCTTAGTAATTCTGTTTGCTTTTTCTTGTGTTATACCCTTGCTTTTTATTTTATTTTATATTATACAAGCAGGTGCAAGTAAAATTAAATGGTCTTTTTTAATTCATGATGAGCTGTCTGATAGTGCCGGAATACTACATGCAATATTAGGTAGCTTTGAAATAGTAATTTTTGCATCCCTAATTTCTATCCCAATTGGAATACTATGTGGTATATTTTTTAGTGAAAACAAGGGCAGTAAATTTACATACTGGAGTCGTTTGGCAGTTGATATTTTGCAAGGTGTTCCATCGGTTGTGGTAGGTGTAATTGCTTATGCATGGTTAGTAAGGCCATTTCATCAACCAAGTGCTATCGCAGGTAGCATCGCTTTAGCCATAATGATGTTACCAATAATCATTCGTTCTACTGAAGAAACACTTAATTTATTGCCCGATTCGCTTAGGGAGGCGGGCTATGCATTGGGATTACCTTTTCATAGAGTTGTATTAAAAGTTATTGTTCCTTGTGGTATCAGTGGTATTTTATCCGGTGTAATGTTATCAATTGCCAGAGTTGCAGGCGAAACAGCCCCCTTGTTATTTACTGCCTATGGTTGTACTTTTTTATCTAACGATATTACTAAACCAATGGAAACCTTACCGCATTTAATAAACAAATTTGCAACACAAGGCGACCCTAAAGTGCTTGATATGGCTTGGGGTGCTGCATTGATATTATTATTTTGGGTATTATTATTAAACATATTTACAAAACTCATTACTAGAAAATGGAAAGTACAATTATAAAATCTGTTGGATATAATGCTTATTTCGGGGATAATCATGTTGTGAAGAATGTAAATATGGAGATTGCCCGTAATAAAGCAATAGCTGTTATGGGTCCTTCGGGGTGCGGTAAAACCACTTTTTTGCGTGGTATAAATAGAATGCATGAATTAATTCCGGGTGCCACAGCAAACGGACAAATATTGTTAGACGGGGAAGATGTTTTAGAAATGCACCCCATATTTGTAAGGCTTAAAATAGGTATGGTGTTTCAAAGACCCAACCCCTTCCCTAATTTAAGTATCTATGATAATGTAATAGCAGGATATTTGCTAAACGGCATAAAATTGCCAAAATCTGAAAAAGATATAATTGTAGAAAAATCATTAACTAAAGTCGCATTATGGAATGAAGTGAAGGACTCTCTTGTAAAAAAAGGTTCTTTCCTTTCCGGAGGGCAGCAACAACGTTTATGCATTGCACGGGCTGTAGCAATGGAACCGGAAGTTCTTTTGTTTGATGAGCCTACTTCTGCACTCGACCCTATTTCTACCTCTACAGTTGAAGATTTATTTCATGAATTAAAAAGAAATTATACGCTTATTATTGTTACGCATAATATGCAACAAGCTGCAAGGGTTAGCGATTTAACAGCCTTTTTTTACATGGGCGAATTGGTGGAGTATGATGATACTAAAGTTATGTTTACGAATCCTAAAGATACACGTACTCAGAATTACATAACCGGTAGATTCAGTTAATAGATTTTTTTAATTTTAGTTTTATTATTCTAAGAAAAATTATAATTTGCAGCTATGACACAGCTTGAAAATGAAATAGTAGCGGTAAAGGCAGAGGTAATTACCATGTGGCAATTGGTAGAGTCTCAATTGCAAAAGGCAAGAAATGCTTTTTCTAAATTTGATAAAGACCTTGCAAGAGAAATTGTACTGAAAGAGAAACGCGTAAATGCTTTTGAATTAAAAATAGATAGAGATTGTGAGGGTGTATTTGCTTTGTTTTGTCCGGTAGCAATAGATTTAAGGTTTTTACTTGCTGCCTTGAAAATAAACACCAATTTAGAGCGTATTGGCGATATTGCCGATGGTATAGCCAGATACGTTATTGCTTCCTTTGGTGAGTTTGATAGCGATTTAATAGTGAAAACGAAATTACTGCAAATGTTTGATGAGGCTATAAGCATATTAGCCGATACAAGAATAGCGTTTGAAAAAGAAGACACGAATTTGGCTCGTAGTATTTTTCAAAGAGATGAGGCTCTTGATGTAATTAATATTAATGCAATTGATTGCGTTACGGATTGTATTAAGGCAGATGTAGAAATAGTAACCGATGCGTTATATGTACTTTCTATAATTAGAAAATTAGAAAGAGTAGGCGACCAAGCAAAAAATATGGCAGAGGAAATTATTTTTTATATAGAAGCAAAAGTTTTAAAACATAATTCTGAATTGAAAAAAAATAATTTATAATTGAATACTATTAAAAAGCAATAAAGCACAAACTACCGGTTTGTGCTTTATTGCTTTTATGTTTTAGCTTTGTTGTATGTATTACATAACCATAAATGGTAAAATAGAAGATGCTGATAAATATTCAATTCTCACAAAAAATAATGCTTTTAAATATGGGTACGGACTTTTTGAAACAATGTTGATACTAAATAACAACATTAAATTATTTGATTACCATTGGGAAAGACTATTACAGGGTATGGATATTTTGCAAATAGGTGTGCCAAGGTTTTTTAGCAAACAGAAAATTGAAAATGGCATATTGACATTAGTTGAAAAAAATAAGCTATCTAATTTATGTAGAGTGCGATTACAATTATTTACTACAGGTGATGGAATTTTTACTTCGTTTGATAATCAAACAGGTATTTTTATTGAATGTTTTCCATTAGAAAATGATGTATATAAATTAAATGAGAACGGCTTACAAATTGGTATTGCAGAAGGGATATTTAAAGCAAACGATAGCATTGCAAATCTTAAAACTTCTAATGCGCTTATATATGCGATTGCAGCAAAACAAGCCAAAATAAACAAATGGAATGACGCTCTTATCCTTAATTCTAAAGGCACAATTATTGAAAGTGTTATTGCGAATATTTTTTGGATAAAAGACTCTATTATATATACGCCCCCATTAATTGATGGTTGTGTAGCAGGCATTATGAGAAGATATATTATAAAAAATATACCCGCTATTATTGAAAAGCCATTGACGAAAGAAGAATTAGGTGCAGCAGATGAAATCTTTTTATCTAATGCAATAAAAGGTATTAAATATGTAGGTAATTTTGAGAATCGTATCTATAAACCGCAAATAGTTAAAAAAATACATAAGGAGTTGTCTTCTAAATTGTACAGCTAATAGTTTTTATGTATATTTTAGAATATAAAAAAATATCGCCCAAAATGCCTTGTGAACTCAAATATATTATTTATAAGCATGTTTCAATTTATTATTTATATATAAATATATCATATATTATCCAATAAGAACAGAATCAAACTCAAAAAGATATTTTGTTGATGCATTGGTAGAGCAAGTGGTAAATATTTCTTTGTATTAATTGCCAGCATATATTTTCCTACTTTTGCACAACAAACGGAACGCACTCAATACCTGTCTGACCAATTGCTTTCAAATAATATATTCCATTTGTCAGATTTAGAAATTGAATGTTTAATGGTTGAGTGAGTGTTTATAATAGGTATTTTACTTTCATAAACCAGGATGCCCTGCATATTGTAAATACAAATTGATGAAATATCCATTTGCTTATAGGTAAGAGTGATTTGATTGGTGGCGGGGTTAGGGTAGATTTGAATATTTTTTGACTTCTCGTAAGTAAATGGAATATTATTTGTTGGAACATAATGATCGTGAAATTTTGCCAAAAACCAATGATCATAGCCTAATAGCACTGTTTCAAGGTTAAATATTGTGTCCACATTTAGTGCCTTTGTCATGTAACAAAGTGAATACAAAATAGTGTGATTTACAAGTATATTTTTATAATATTGATGCTCGTAGAAGATTTTACGCTTTTGGCATTAAAACCAAATTATTATTTTAAAAACTACTACTATCTTAAAGCTATCCTAAATTTAATAGGTAAAATTTGAGAAATCTACTTTATTTTTCAAAGAAATGTTCAATCTTTATTAAGTTTACCGTAATTGCAGTTTATAAATTAAGAAGAGACAGAAAAAAGTGAACAGCTTAATAAGGAGAGGTAATAATAATTAGCTTCATGTTATATGCAATTGTAGATATAGAAACAACGGGAAGTTATGCAGCAGGTAATGGCATAACGGAAATTGGCATTGTAATACACGATGGCATTAAAGTGCTTAATTTTTATGAAACTTTGGTAAACCCCAATTTACCTATTCCGTTTTTTATACAAAGGCTTACCGGTATTAACAACGAAATGGTTGCTAATGCTCCCTCTTTCTGCGAAATAGCCGGACATGTGTTTGAATTGTTGCAAGACAAAATTTTTGTGGCACATAATGTAAATTTCGATTATTCGTTTGTAAAAGCACATCTTGCAGTGCACGGGTACGAATTAGAGTCTAAAAAACTCTGCACTGTAAGGCTGGCACGTAAGGTATTACCGGGCTTAGCAGGCTACAGTTTAGGCAAGCTTACAACTATTTTAGGCATTAACCATACCCAACACCACCGTGCAGGTGGCGATGCACTTGCTACTGCCGATCTCTTAGCCATAATTATAGCACGCGATACGGAAGGCGTAATTAATGGCATGCTTAAAGGCAGAAACAGCGAGCAATACTTGCCACCACACCTACCAATTGAAGAACTTGATAGATTACCACCTACGCCGGGCGTATATTATTTTTTAAATGCTGCCGGTAAAACAATATATATTGGCAAAGCAAAAAATATACGCAAAAGAGTAAAAAGCCATTTCTCTAATAATAAAATAGGCAAACAAAAACAGGACTTTTTAAGAGAAACTTTTAGAATAAGTTACAAAGAATGTGCTACCGAATTAATGGCTAATATACTGGAAAGTGCTGAAATAAGAAGATTATGGCCAATACATAACAGAAGTCAAAAAGGATTTTTACCTCAATTTGCATTGCTTACTTACGAAGACAGACAAGGTTATTTAAGAATTGCTATCGAAAAAAACAAAAATGGTCTTAAACCTATCTATACTTTCAATACACTTACCGAGGGGCAACAACGATTAAGAGAACTTATTGATAAATTCGGTTTATGTATAAAATTATGCAATGTTGTAGCTAATATAGAATGTACTTGCACCAGCCACCTGCTACCTACAGAATATAATAGTAAAGTGAATGATGCTATAAATTGGATAAAAAAGCAATTACCCACTTTTGCTATAATAGATAAAGGAATTGAGGACAATGAAAATAGTTGCATTTTAGTGATGGATGGCAATTTGTACGGAATGGGCTTTATTAACGACAAGAAAGTACAGTTACAAAGTGTAGAAATACTAAGACAAAATTTAGAACCTTTAAAAGACAATGACTATATAAGAAACTTAGTTTATCGTTATGCAAATGAGTACCCTGAAAAATGTATTTTATTTTAAATTAAATTTATAAAAAATAATGATGATAAATAAAAAAATGATAGCAGTTATAGGTATTGCACTTTTAACTTCATGCTCAGCCAAATTAACAATGCCAACAGACAGTGATGCTGCAAGGGGAACTAAAAAGTATAATGGCATTACCTTGTCTGACCTTAATAATGGTAAAACTTTGTATGAACAAAAATGTACTCAATGCCATAATGCAAAAAAGCCATCGTCTAAAAGCGAAGAAAAATGGAAGAAAATAGTACCTGAAATGGCTCAAAAAGCAATAAAAAAAGGCAAAACACCCATTAGTGAATCAGAGCAGCAAACTATAATAAGATACTTAGTTGTAATGGGTGGTAAATAAAAGATACTATTAATTCTTACAGAGCAAATAGAAATAATTATTATTTCTATTTGCTCTGTCCAAAGATAATATGTCTTTTAAATTCTTTGTTCCTGTCGAACAAATAACGGTAGGTAGCTAATTTACGGGTTAATACCGTACCCAAGCTTTCGGAAATATTTATCATTTTAGGATTAAAATCACCTATCCATTGTACTTCATATTCTAAATACTTTTTTTGTTTCTGAATTGTTTTCGCGGCTTCAACCACCAAAAATGCATCAATTCCTTTTCTTTGAAATTCAGGTATTATTCCAAAAACAAGACCTACGAAACGGTCGCATTTACCAAAATTTTTAAGCCATAGAAAATTTAGCTTTTGTATAATACCAAATGCACCCTTCATGTGTTTAAAATACTGGTTTAAGTCGGGTAAGTTTATCCAGATGGCTATGGGTTCCTCTTTATAATATGCAAACCAACACAACTTTTCATCAATTACAGGTTTCATGGTATTAAACATTTTAATACCACTTTTTTCATCCATTGTTTTTCCTTCGCCATGTGCCGCCCATGCTTTATTATACACATAGCAGAAATCTTTAGCAAACTTATTTAAGTTGTTTTTACTTATGTGTATTGCTTTATAATTGGGGTCTTTAGATATTAATTCGTGAAAATGAATGAATTTCTCATTTAATGGGTCGCTAACATTCCTACCATAACAGAGTTGGTTGAAAAATACTTTGAATCCATAATTTTCAAAAAGTTCTTGATAATAATGTGGGTTATACGTCATGCCATATAATGGTGCATGATAACCATCGATAAGTAAGCCCCACCATTTTTCTCGTTCGCCAAAGTTTATGGGGCCGTCCATAGCTTCCATGCCACGTTCTTGCAACCATTTTTTACAGTTATCAAACATTAAATTGGCAGCATCTTGATTATTTATACATTCAAAAAAACCGATGCCACCCGTTGGCTGTTCTTGCTTGTACGCTTTATTTATAAAAGCTGCTATTCTGCCAATAATTATTTCATTTTCATCTATAAGTAGCCAGCGAATAAATGTTCCACCCCTTTTAATGAATTTATTTTTTTCGGGGTCAAACACCTCTTCAATATCTTTAGTTAGTGGTTGTATCCAATTAGGGTCGTTTTTATATAAATCAATACCTATTTTTATAAAATTACTTTTATCCTTATCTGTTTTTACTTCTATTAAATGCATAAATTTCAAAAAAAGTAAAAATAAGAGTTTTAGCATTTATAAAAACAAAATCACTTACTTAAATTTCATTGTTTTTAATTGAAAATAAGAGTTTTTACATAAAATATTTTTTACAATTCGATTTATTTTAATAATTCTTTTATTATTCTTTACTAAAAACTAAAAAGAATACTTAAAAATAACGATTTTTGTAGCACAATTCAATATACAATCTTGTGAGCAACCAACCAGCAAAAGATAAGTTGATATTTCCGGCACAACTGCATGAAACGCCCGATGGCGGCATTGTAGTTTCTAAATTAGATGACATTATTAATTGGGCTAGGTCTAATTCCTTATGGCCATTGGTTTTTGGCACCAGTTGTTGTGCCATAGAAATGATGTCGGCAGCAGATGCAAAATACGATTGGTCTCGTTTCGGGTTTGAAGTAGCACGGGCTTCACCTCGCCAAGCAGACCTTATTATTGTAGCCGGCACTATTGTAATGAAAATGGCACCCGTACTTAAACGATTATACGACCAAATGCCCGACCCTAAATATGTTATTGCCATGGGTGCATGCACCATATCCGGTGGTCCTTTTTTTTATAATACCTATTCGGTAGTAAAAGGAGTTGACCATATTATACCGGTAGATGTATATATACCCGGCTGCCCACCAAGGCCCGAAGCATTGCTACATGCGTTAATAACCTTGCAAGAAAAAATAAAACACGAAACCTATTTTGGGAAGGATAAATAAGAAGATATAGACAAATAATAGTTTTGTAGCAAAAGTAAGGTTTAGAAAAATACTGATTAACTTACCTAAAAACAAAACCCAATAGCTTGAATTGCTTCAGGGGCTACTGGGAATAATGTATAGCAAAGATATGTAATTTTAAATTACTATTCAAGCTTACAAAATAAAAAACAAATTTTCTATTTTCAAAATCCTGAAAGGATGATATTATTATAAAAAATGTCAATTTTAATAACACAAAACCCCGAATGGGTGATATTATTTTACAATGTATGGGTAATAATATCACTCATTCTGGGTTCGTAGTATTTTGCTATAATAATAATATCATCCCCTCGTGATTAATTTTATGGAGACTGAATAGTTACGAAATTCCATAATACTCTTAGAAATATTTCTTATATTTGTATAAACAGATAGTAATGAATGAAATTATTTTTTTAGTTGAAGAAAGCATAGAAGGTGGGTATATTGCTAAAGCCCTTGGTGCTTCAATTGTAACAGAAGCAGAAACAATTGAAGATTTAAAACGAATGTTGAAAGATGCAGTGCATTGCCACTTTGACAATAATGAATTTGCACCTAAACTTATACGTTTACATTTGGTAAAAGATGAGGTATTTGCAATATGAAAATACCAAGAGACATTAGTGGTCAATATCTAATAAATAAGTTGCGGAAATTTGGATACAAGCCAACCCGACAATCTGGTAGTCATATCCGTTTAACTACTCAACAAAATGGAGAACATCATATAACAATACCCAACCACCACCAATTAAAAATTGGAACTTTAATGTCTATTTTAGCACTTGTAGCAGAACATTTGAATATTAGCAAAAATGAATTGATGGAACAAATGTCTTAGTATTTTCATTATAATAGAATCACTGTTTAGATTTATTCGACTGTATTTTTGAAATGATAGAATAAATATAATTTTAAAAATTAAAATATATAGGTTATAATATATCCTCCAAAAAATAGAATTACCTTAGCAGCAAAATTGAAAAGTATTTAATAGGCATTAATTATAATGAATATGTCAGTAAATATTATTTCCTTTTGCAATTATTTGGGAATCAGACTAAAAAATCAATAAATTATAAATGATATGTTTGATAAAATTTAAGAAAAATTGATTTTCAGGATTAGTCTTTATCATAGTAAATTTATTTCTTGATTATACTATGAATTTTTAGAACTATTTTTTTATTAACAAATAAAAAAAGCAAAAATGAGCAATGAAGAAATAAAACAACAGGTATCAGCAATTTTTCCAAATGTTACTTACGATGAATCAGGTGAATTCCTGAACATTGTAACAACACCGGAAGAATTTAGAGCCCTGATGGAAACATTAAGAAATAGTACGGAATTTAGTTTTGATTATCTTTTCTGCCTTACATGTATTGATTGGAAAACGCATTTAATGATGGTTTACCATTTGCTTTCTAAAAAACATAGGCATAATATTGTGGTAAAAGCAAAAATTACCGATTGCAACACTCCGAGCATAAACACTATTTGTGATATTTGGCAAACTGCTAATTTTCATGAGCGTGAGGTATATGATTTATTCGGTGTTAAGTTTATAAACCACCCCGATATGCGTAGAATATTATTGGATGAGGAGTGGATAGGATACCCATTAAGAAAAAATTACACAGACGAAAATATGATATCAATATGAGTTTGTTAGGCGCACCTGAAATAACAGAAGAAGGGGAATTTGTAATCAATATTGGCCCCCAACACCCATCAACGCATGGCGTACTGCACCTTAAAGTGTGGTTAGATGGCGAAACAATAAAAAAAGTACAGCCCCATTTGGGCTACATTCATCGCTCTATAGAGAAGATGTCTGAAAGCCTGTCGTATAGAAATTTTATATACGCCACAAGCCGTATGGATTATATAAGTGCACATATTAATAACCAAGCCTGTGCACTTGCAGTAGAAAAGGGACTGCAAATAGAAGCCCCCCCCAGAGCACAAGTAATAAGGGTATTACTTGCAGAGCTTACCCGTCTTTCTTCTCATCAGTTATGGTGGGGATGTATGGGATTAGATTTGGGTGCTGTAACGCCTTTCTTTTATGCCTTTCGCGAGCGGGAGCTTATATTGGCTATTATGGAAGAGACCTGCGGTGCAAGGCTTACACAAAATTTTAATGTACCCGGTGGTATTATGTACGATATACACCCAAATTTTCAGAGCCGTGTAAAAGACGTAATGAAACAAATTAAATCAAAATATCAAGAATATGATGATTTATTAACCGGCAATGTCATTTTTCAGCAACGTACTATGGGTGTAGGTTATTTATCTCCCGAAGATGCTATATCGTATGGTTGCACCGGGCCAACGGCAAGGGGTTCGGGTGTTAGCTGTGATATTAGAAAATGGTTTCCTTATGATGGTTATGAGAAACTGGAATTTAAAGAAATTCTGGAAACCGGTGGTGATTGTTATGCACGTTATTTGGTGCGTATGGCAGAAATGAAACAGTCGGTTTCTATTATTGAACAATTGATAGATAATATTCCGGATGGTGATTTTCAGGCAAAAACAAAAATGGTATTAAAACTACCAAAGGGCGAATTTTATCAACGTGTAGAAACAGCAAGAGGTGAATTAGGGGTCTTTATTGTAAGTGATGGAGCAGCATCTCCTTACAGAATAAAATATAGGTCGCCTAATTTCTCTAATCTTTCCGCATTAAGTACTATGGCAGTGGGCACTAAAATTGGAGATTTAGTAGCTATTATGTCAACTATTGACTTAATTATACCCGATGTGGATAGATAAAATAGTGTACTGTTTTTTAAAATATAATAAAATCGCTATATAAATGTAATTTGGCACATTATTGCTAAATTACATTTATATAGCGATTTTATTATTATTCACATTCGTAGTATATTAATGTTGTAGAATCGGTTAAGTCGTATTTTTTGTTTATGTAAGTAATTTTGCCTGCATTGTCAATTTGATAGGAGTATTTAGTGGTATCTTTTACATTGCCGTTTTGTGTTATTTTGTATTTTGTAAGGTGTGTACTGTTGTAAATAGATCTACCATAGGAAATTAAATTATTAATTTCGGCTGTTACATTTCCTGTGTTATATACAGTATCATAATAAAAATAGGTGTAGGTGTTTTTGTTATAACTCAAATTTGTATTTTTATAATAGTTTGTAATATCCCCATTTTGCCAATTTAAGGTGTCTATAGATTGTTGGCCATCTAAAATATATGTAATGCCCTGTAAATTTCCTATAGTATTATAAGTATAGGTTTCCCACGCATAATTTTGTAATGTACCATGTCCACCATATCTATTTGTAATATTACTAACACGATTTTGAGCATCTAAAGTAATAGAATCATTATTATATATATAGCTTGGATTGTTTTGGTAATATGTCATTGCAATAATAGAATTTTTACTATAAATAAAACTAATTAAATGATTGTATTCGCTATATAATTTTGATGCACAATAAATTTTAGAAACAGTACCATCGGCATTGTATACAAAAAAGTAGGCATTGTTTATATTAGAATCTAATGGGTACTGAACAATTTTAGTTATCCTGCAACCGGTAAATTTAGTTGGAGGATTTGCAATATAATTTTTATCGCACCCGATAAATAAAGTAACTAAACACAATAAAATGATGCAATTTTTCATTTTTGTAATTTTATAAATGATAATAAAGTTACTGAATATTTTTTTGAATTAGAGTGTTTCAATACTATATTACGAAAAAACTTGTAATTTATTGTGTATGTATATAAATTTAGCAGCTTTAAACTAATTGCATTTTAATATAGGTGTTTATTTGTATGCAATTTCAAAATAAGTAGCACAATAAATATAATCTTTCTGCAATTCAGAGGTATGCAAAAATAAAAAGCAAATTTTCTTATTCAAAATCCCGAAGGCATGTCCGTACATTCCTTTGAATAAATTTTATAGCATTCTGAATAGTTACGAATTTTTTATTTATATTGCAGTATCCTTTTTTAAATCTTGAATATTTTTTTAAAATTACCCAAGATTGGTAAGTAATAAATCGTCTATAATAGGAGAGGTATTAGGATTAAAAAATAAACAACAAGTATTTGACAAAAGGACATTATTAATATAAAACAGCAGCTAACATAACACAACGCTTATGCCCGCATATTCTGAAGAGGAAATAATAGCAGGGTGCCGAAAAAAGAATCGGACATTTCAAGAACATCTGTATAAAGTATATTACAGTATGTACTTGAAGGTTTGTGCTCGTTACGCAAAAAACATGATGGATGCCGAACAATTACTTAATGATGGTTTTCTTAAAATATTTACACAAATAGATAAGTTTAATAATGTTGGGTCGTTTGCCGGTTGGATGCATAGAATTATGGTAAACACCTGCTTAGATTATTTAAAAAGTAATTACCTGAAACAAGAAATGGTAATGCATGTAAACGCATTACCACCTGAGGAAACAAATTTAAGTGTTAGCAATTATGGATTGGAAAATATAGAATTTAAGGAAATGGTACAAATAATACAATCCTTACCGGCTATGACACGTACCGTTTTCAATTTGTTTGTTTTCGAGGGGTTTAATCATAAAGAAATAGGACAACAATTAGACATTACCATAAGTACTTCGTCTTGGCATGTGCACCAAGCACGAAACATATTGCAAAAGAAAATAAAAGATAGTAAACAAAAAACAAAAACGTATGAAGCCAAGTGAATTTGACGAATTAGTCAGACAGAAATTTGAGCAGAACGACTTTGAGTATAATCCACAGAATTGGAACTTACTTTCAAAGAAGTTGGAGGGCAATGCGAAAAACCGCAGAATTAACTTAATGTGGTGGATGCCACTTATTGGTGTTGCAGCATCGGTAACAATGGCTATGGGCATAACCACGATTATTAAAAATGCAGCCCCGGAAAGTTCTGAAATAAAAGTTGAAGTGACTAAATCCCAAACACTTCAAACTGAAAATAAAAAGAAGACAGAGATACCGAAAATATTGGTAGATTCTGCTATTGAGAATACTACGAATATTGGAATAACTTACAAAAAAGTAAATACTGTTATTACAAAAACAGACTCTAATTCTATAGGCATTAGCATGGCTGCTTTTACTAATAATTATTCTTTTACTACAAAAAAAGGTCAAAAAAAATCGTTTAATACAATTGACTTGCTTGCTAAAAATGAGGATGGCAACCTAAAAAAGAAAATTAAAGAACAGCCAGAAAATAAAAATTATACTTTTAAACAAGAAGAAACAACTTATAAATGTCCTAAAGCTTCTATAATAATATCGGGTGGTTATAACTACGGTAATTTAAACAACGGCTATATGATAGGTGCTACTGCACGCAGAATGATTAATGACAAAGTGTATGTAGAAAGTGATATTGCATTTACATCGAGCAATAATACACAACGAAATGAATATATTGTATATACACATGGCAATGCAGCCAGAGGCAGTAGCAGAATTGCTTATGCCAGCGATATAGTAAATGTAAACGGCATAACAAAAATATCCGAACAGAGTTATAATCTTAATTATGCACAGGTAACGCCTTCGCTTGGTTATAAATTAATGAAAAGGATGAATATAGGTGTAGGTCCCGATTTTCAGCAAATGCTTGTTGATAATCGTCCTGAGCCATCTAAAACTTATAAAGGCAATATAGAAGTAGCCCCTATTTTTGATATTGGCTTTATGGCAAAATCAGAATATGCATTATCTAAAAAAATAAAAGCAGCCATTTATTACAGAGAAGGAATAAATAATATTATTACACCTACCAATAAGTATATTGACCGTAATTATGTGCAATGTCAAATAAAATGGGCAGTATTTAATAAGTAGGTAGGTATTTATACAATTATGTTTACTTTTTTGTAGGCAGTGTTTTTTAAGGCATATAAAAACACTGCTTATTTTATTTTTCACCGTAAACCTTCACTAAATTCTTCATTTCATTCAGTTTCATTAATGCTTCTACAGGTGTTAAAGTATTTATATCTGTTTCGTCAAGCAACTGCTGTATTCTGCGTATGTCTTCAGTAACACCATCAAAAATATTGAGTTGATAATTAGGCGTTGCTTTTATTTTCTTTACTTTTTGTATCGTATTGGTGTCTGCAACACCGCCATGTTTCTCTTCTAGTAGGGCTAGTATCTCGTTGGCACGGTCTAATAATTTTACCGGCATACCTGCCATTCGTGCCACCTGAATACCAAAGCTATGTCGGCTACCACCTGTGGCAAGCTTGCGAAGAAAGATAACCTTATTACCTGTTTCTTTATGTGTAATATGATAGTTTTTTACTCTTGGTAATTGGTGTTCCAACTCATTCAGTTCGTGATAGTGAGTAGCAAAGAGTGTTTTGGGTTTTGTATTGCTGTTATGCAAATATTCTACAATAGACCAAGCTATCGATATACCGTCATACGTGCTCGTACCCCGCCCTATTTCATCTAATATTACAAGGCTACGTTCGCTAAGGTTATTTATAATACTTGCTGTTTCATTCATCTCCACCATAAAGGTACTTTCGCCGCCACTTAAATTATCGCTTGCACCCACCCGTGTAAATATTTTATCTGTAAGCCCTATTGTTGCTTTCGTTGCCGGTACAAAACTACCCATGTGTGCCATTAAAGTAATGATAGCAGTTTGCCTTAACAATGCCGACTTACCACTCATATTAGGCCCAGTGAGAATAATTAGCTGTTGTTCGGTTTTATCTAATAAAATATCGTTTGCTATGTAAGTTTCGCCAGGTGGCAGTTGCTGTTCTATTACCGGATGTCTGCCTTCTTTTATATCCAGCACCAAATCGTTCGTTAATACCGGTCTGTGATAATTATATTTAACGGCATTACCGGCAAAACAGAGCAGGCAATCTAATTGTGCCACAATATGTGCATTGGTTTGTATAGCAGAAATATAAGGCTCTATGCTTATAAGCAAATCTTTAAATAAGTCTATTTCAATGGCAAGTATTTTCTCTTCGGCACCTAATATTTTCTCTTCATATTCTTTCAATTCAGGTGTTATATACCGTTCGGCATTCGATAGGGTTTGTTTGCGTATCCAGTCTAAGGGTACTTTATCTTTATGGGTATGGGTAACCTCCAGATAATAGCCAAAAACATTATTATACGATACTTTTAACGAAGAGATACCTGTTCTTAGTGCTTCCTTTTGTTGTATTTGCAATAAAAAGTCTTTCCCGCTACGCGATATATATCTTAAATGGTCTAATTCTTCCGATACTCCGTCATTTATCATGCCACCTTTTGCCGTTACAGCAGGGGCATCACTTACTATATATCGTATTATTTTAGTACTTATTTCATTTAAGGCTTGCATGGGCATCAATAGATTTCTAAAAGAAGCTTCGCTGTTTGTTTGGCTTATTTCTTTCATCTGTTCCATCAGTTTCAGGCTATTTGCCAGTTGCAGCACCTCTCTGGGGTTTGCCTTCTTTAAAGGTATTTTACCTATTAGTCTTTCTACATCGCCCGTTTGTTTTATTAGCTGATTAAGTGTCCGGTTTATATCTTGTTCTAAAATAAAGTAGCTCACTAAATTTAATCGGTGTTCTATTTTATTTATATCAAACAGCGGAAAAACTAACCAGCGTTTCATTAATCTGGCACCCATTGGCGTATGGGTATGGTCTATGGCACGCAATAAATTAGCCCCTTGTTCGTAGTTGCTGTATATTAATTCCAGGTTTCGTATTGTAAATCGGTCCATCCATAAATAATCGGTTGCTACTATTCGTTGCAATGTATTTATGTGTTGCAGGTTCACATGTTCGGTATCGCGCAAATAATGCAATACAACGCCGCAAGCTATAATTGCAGCTTTCAATTCGTCTATGCCATACCCTTTTAGCGACTGAGTTTGGAAATGCTGTAACAATAAATCATACGCATACTGTTCTCTAAAAACCCATTCGTCTATGTGGAATGTATATATTTTAGTATCAAATTGTTCTTTAAATTTTTTAGTCTGTCCTTTGGATACTATTATTTCAGAAGGCTGAAAACTTTGTATCAGTTTATCCATGTATTCCATATCGCCTTCGGCAGTATAAAACTCACCGGTAGATATATCTACAAATGCAATACCACATACAGGTTCACCGAGATGCAGGGCAGCAAGAAAATTATTAGTTCTGTTTTCAAGTAATTTATCGCCGGTAGCCACACCCGGGGTTACCAATTCGGTAACACCTCTTTTTACAATCCCTTTAGCTAATTTAGGGTCTTCTAATTGGTCGCAAATAGCAACACGATACCCTGCTTTTACTAATTTATGTAAATACGTATCTAAAGAATGGTGAGGGAAACCGGCTAATTCTACCGAAGAAGCTGCACCATTAGCACGTTTGGTAAGAGTGATACCTAAAACACGCGAAGCAATAAGGGCATCTTCACTAAACGTTTCATAAAAATCGCCCACCCGAAACAATAATATTGCATCCGGATATTTAGCTTTTATATCCTTATGTTGTTTCATAAGTGGTGTTTCCACAATGGTTCTTGTTGTCATTGCTACAAATGTAATAAATTTTAGTTTCCTTATAAACAAAAGCTATTCTATTATTACATGTGCTATGCAAAATAATAGAATAGGGAAGTAAAAGTAGCGTGAAGCTCCATTGGTCGAGGCGGTCCATCTTGGTCCTAATGCGTTCTCGCTTGTTTCGGAAGCCGGAAGCTTCGCCCAGTGGTGAATAGTAAGTAAAAACAGGCGTTACAAACGTCCTAAAAAACATCCTCGAAACATTCATAGGAGGACGAGGAAGAGAAATAAATGGATAGAATTGGATATGAATTGGATAGATAACCGTACTTTTGCAAATGGATAGAATTGGATACAAAATGGATATATCTAAAAAAAGGAACCGTAAATTAGACTTTGGAAGTACAGTTTACCTTAATATCAGTATTTTGTTGAGCCGTATAGATACGTTTAGGGGTAAGTGGCAGGTTATAGAACAAAGTAAAGCAGGTTATCTGGAAACGGCAAAATCCCCCCTCTGTTGGGAGATTGCTACATACCATATCATTACCTATATGAAAACAACACCAATACAAAATACTTTATTAGAACATCGCAAAAAGACTGGGCTTACCCAGCTTGATGTGGCACAAGAACTGGGACTTAAAAGTACAGACCGGATTTCTCGATGGGAGCAAGGATTAACCTATCCACATGTTGGAAATCTTGCTCGCATGGCTCGGCTCTATGGGGTTAGTATGGACGAGTTATATCCAAGTTTAGGAATCTAAAAATCTCCTTCAAAGCAGTATATTTTACAACCTTGAAAGCTTTGCTCCACAAGCGATATATTTTTCCTTATTAAATATAATTACAGCAAAAGACTTAAGATGGTTATCTTTAGTTTCGTATGTTAGGGTTCCGATTGTGTCAAAAACCGATTATGGGAAATCTTTTTTATTGCCAGTAATTATTGCAGAGGTATTCCAGTGAAGCATTGAGCGACCTGCTAAAAGCAAATCAACAGTACTCCAGCTACCCTTCCCATTACCTCTTTGATGAGCGTATACCTTAGAGAGAAGTAGGGCATTTTCTTGTATTGGAATAAAATTTTCATGATGCGATTCTGCATGTTGAAAAACACTTTCATACGAAATGAATTTCTCTCTAATATCTCTTTGATTAGGCACAAAAATATCACGCAAAAACTCGAGTCTTACAAAAGGATCAATAGTGAGATAGCACTCAGGAAAAATATTCAGACTCTCGTCTAAGTTTTCTTCATCTTCAAACAGAAAACCCAAGAAATCATTATCAACAAATATGTACCGTCCTGCCAAAGACGAGAAATCAGAATTACTAACGAACATATTTTCTTGTTGTGGAGGAATTGCCAATTTCAAATTTCTCTAACTCTTCGTTATGTTTGCGAATCAGTTCTTTCATTTCTCTAACTGCTTTCTTATATACAGCACCACCAACAACCACTCGGGGTAAGCCTTTTTCTTTTCTCGCTGGTTCAAAATTTGGAGCAATTATCTTCATATTTATATATTAGCACACCTGTTTGTAATTCCAATAGTAACAAAAGTACAGACACAAAAAGCAACCTAGACTTCTTAATAAGACCTATTTTATGAGAAAATTCAATTTGTTATAAATAACAAGTTGTGCGCCACCTTAAAGGATGTTCGAACTGCCATCCAAAACCTAAACGACCCAGAACTATACATTCCAAATCTAAAACCGATTATAGCAGAAAATTTAGAAAATGCACTTATTTGATAAAAGTGTTAATCTATATAGATTAACCTTCATTTGTGGTATTTGGATTTATCATGCAAAGTAATTCCAAAATAAGAGAATCTGATATTTTTTGAATTTTGGAAAAAAGCTCAATATTTATTGCGCCAAATTGACTATCTGGTTCTCGCAACAGGGAAGATATATTTACCATGTGATTGCTTAATTTCGACACATCAACTACAAGATCATCATTTGTAATATCTTTTTCTTGAATAATTTTATCGTATTTGGAATGTCTAAACTCCCCATTAATAATATTAAAACCCAAAGTTCCGAAAAAGTAATTTTTTACATTTTCAAGTGGTTCAGGTATAAATTGAGGAACCATATGTCCCAAAATATTTTCTTTAAACTCCTCCCTTGTTTTCCATTCAACAGATGGTATTTTGTTGACGATTGTTTTTATTTTCACTTTATCCCAATAGACCGTAATAAATTCTTCATAATCTCCTCTCATAGATTTATGTGAGAAATGGAAATTTCCATCTTTGGGATAAGTAAAATGCGATTCTAAATGAAATTCATCAGGCAATCCAAGTTCTTTTTTTAAAAAATCACCTGCAAACCAGCCCATAACCATCTGTGGCTTATAAAACACCCAAAATAAATTAACCAGTCTATCTTTAGTTTTAAGTATTAGTCGCATTTAATTTTCATTTACTTTTAGCCAATTTGCAATATCATTACATGCGGCCTGTACGACTAACCATGAAATTTTACATGTATCTATATCGGGGTAAGTTCTATATGCAAGTTGTTGATAAGGATGAATAATATTTCTGAAATCACGCAAGGCATGGCTAAATTTTTTAACATCAAGTTGTATCCACCCAATTTCATGAGCAACGTCAATCATGTCATTTAGTGTCCAGTCGGCAAAATGCTTTACTTTACCATCTTTCTTTGGTGCATTTAATGCGGAATTAGCAATCTTCGGTTTCTTCTGCATTGTTCCCATTAGAAACCCTTCAAGCATGCTACCCATCATAATAACGGCACTAACCGTTGCTTCCTTATCAATACAAATTTGAATTTCATTCCATCTTGATTGAAGAATTTCCGATATGCCTGATTCAAGTTGTAGCCGATTAAAGTCAGGTGGCGGCAATGGTTTTAATTCGCGCTCAACTGGTTTTTCAGAAAAATCATAATTGGGTTTTTCTTTGGTTAATTGTGGTTCAACTCCAACTATATTAACTTTCAACCACTCAATTGCCAATATTTCATTAAGTGTACTTAAAGCAAGTTTAATTTTTTCTCTATCACCACCATATAATTTAGGTGAACCTAATCTTAATATTACTTTCTGTAAATCTTGACCACTAAGTTTTTCAATTACTGAATAAGCCCATGGATTTCTTGAAGACCCGTCATGCATCGCGTTAATTCCAATGTCGCTAAAAAACCTTGTAAGATGGAACGAGCTACGATAAACGGGATATTTGATGGTATCATCACCACAAATAAATTCAGCGATTTTTCTCTTTGTTGCAATATCCATTTTGCAAATATACCATACTAATATGCAGATGCATTGAACGAAAATTATACTTCTTTAGTGTCATTAAAAATATTGGGGGAGTAAAACAAAAAGGGACTCCACTAATGAAGTCCCTCCAACTGTGATTTAAGAACCCTTCCAATACTACACAAAGAAAAAAACATCCACATTTTCAAGACTGTATGCCTCAATGATGTCATGTTCACTCATGCCTACAACTACTTTGTGTCCCGGACGGATAGCGATGGATATTGTCCTGTGTTCAAAAATAGAATCATTCTTTTAACAAGCCATACTCAATGTGCCTCCAACCAATTATCACCTATACCGGTTTCTACATTTAAGGGTACACCGTGGGGCAAAACCATTGCTTCCTCCATGCCTTGTTTTATTAATTTCCGGGCTTGGTCTATTTCTTCCGTTGGTACATCAAAAACCAATTCATCATGTACCTGTAAAATCATTTTTGTTCTTAATCGGTGTTGTAACAGGTCTTTATGTATGCGTATCATTGCCAATTTAATCATATCGGCAGCAGTGCCTTGTATGGGCATGTTTATAGCATTGCGTTCTGCATAGCCTCTTACGGTTTGATTGGCAGAATGTATATCTTTTAACCAACGTTTTCTGCCCATCACTGTAGCTACGTAACCATGCTCATGAGCAAAATTAATAGACTTATCCATATATAATTTTATAGATGGGTACTGAATAAAATAATTATCTATAATCTTTTTTGCCTCTGTACGGCTAATACCTAAATTTTCGGCTAAGCCAAAAGCACTTTGCCCGTAAATAATACCAAAATTTACGGCTTTTGCTGCTCTTCGCATTGTGCCGGTTACATCAGCTTCTTCAACACCATACACTTTTGCTGCTGTAGCTGTGTGTATGTCTTTTTGGTCTTTAAATGCTTGTATCATTGCCTCATCGCCACTTATGGCTGCCACAATACGTAATTCTATTTGCGAATAATCTGCCGAAACCAAGCTATATCCATTGCCTCTGGAAATAAATGCTTTCCTTATTTCTTTACCTTTATCGGTACGTATAGGTATATTTTGCAAGTTAGGGTTATTACTACTTAGCCTGCCAGTTACAGCTACAGCCTGATTGAAGCTTGTATGCAATCTACCTGTACGCGGATTAATTAAGCCGGGTAAGGAATCTACATACGTACTTTTTAATTTTGTTAATTCTCTATATGCTAATATGTCTTCTACAACAATGTGTTTGTGTCTTAGTTTTTGTAATATATCTTCGCCTGTTGCATATTGACCTGTTTTCGTTTTAGAAATTTTACCACCCTCGTCTAATTTCATAATATCAAACAATACCTTGCCTAATTGTTGTGGGCTGCCAATATTAAATTTTAAACCCGCATGTTGATATATATTTTGTTCGGCAGTAATTATTTCTTTTTCTAATTGTTTAGAGTAGTCATTTAAAAAGTTTACATCTAAGCCCACCCCTTCGTATTCCATATCTAACAATACAGGTACGAGAGGGTTTTCAATTTCATCAAATACCCTTTTAACATCACTTTCTTTTAGTTGTGGGTCAAATACATGCTTTAGTTGTAGGGTTACATCTGCATCTTCAGCGGCATATTCTTTTATTTGTTCCAATGGCACATCGCGCATTGTGCCTTGTCCTTTCCCTTTTTTCCCTATTAATGTTTCTATACTTACCGGTTCATAATTAAGATATTTTGCACTTAAAACATCCATACTTCTTTTTCCGTCCGGGTCTATAACATAATGTGCAAGCATGGTATCATATACATTTCCTTTCAATTCAAATCCATACCATTTAAGCATTATCATATCATACTTAATATTCTGCCCTACCCAAAGTATTTCCTTGTCATCAAACAAAGGTTTAAATTCATTAAGTATCTTTATTACATCCGTTTTTTCAGTTGGCAGTGTTACATAATAGGCTTTCCCTTTATCAAAGCAGAAACTCATACCTACAATGTCTCCCAAATTAGCATCAATATTTGTTGTTTCCGTATCAAAAGCTATCTCTTTGTATTTTTTTAATTCAGTAGTTAATCCTTTTATTTCTTCATCTGTTTGTATTAAAATATAATTGTGCTTAATAGTAGCTATAGTGTCTAAGCTGCCATCTAAACCCTTTTCTTCTTTAATGCCTTGTTCAGTTTCATTAGGTTTACTATTATTTTCTTTTTGTATTACAGTGTTACCAAAAAGGTCTGTTGCCACCGGTTTATCAAAAAGGTCTTTGGGTGCTTGGTTTTCTGTGCCTGCAAGTATTCTTTTCCCTAAAGTTTTAAATTCCAGCTCGTTAAATATTTCCGTTAATACTTCCTTATTCATTTCTTTAACCCTAAAATTCTCTTCATGAAAAAGGATAGGCACATTCGTAATTATAGTAGCAAGTTTTTTTGACATCATTGCCATGTCTTTGCCATTGCGAATTTTATCGCCCATAGCCCCTTTTATATTTCCGGCATTAGCTAAAATAGCTTCAATAGTATCATATTCGGCTAATAATTTTGCTGCTGTTTTTTCGCCTACACCGGGTATTCCGGGTATATTGTCTGCTGCATCTCCCATTAAACCCAGCATGTCTATTACTTGTTCCACTCTGCGAATGCCCCATTTTTCGCATATTTCTTTTACTCCCAAAATTTCAGCTTTATCGCCACCGGCAGCCGGTTTATACATGTAAATATTTTCGCGTACTATTTGTCCGTAGTCTTTGTCTGGGGTTACCATGTAAACTTTATAGCCTAATTCTGCTGCTTCTATTGCTACCGTGCCAATAATATCATCTGCTTCAAAGCCGTCTAATTCTAAACAAGGCAAGTTAAACCCGTTTATTATTCGTTTTATGTCGGGTAAAGCTGCTCTAAGGTCTTCGGGAGTTTCTTGCCTATTTGCTTTGTAATCTACAAAGTCGGTATGTCGTTCCGTTGGTGCTGACGTGTCGAAGACCACTGCCAAATGGGTTGGTTTTTCTTTATTTATAAGTTCTACCAATGTATTTGTAAATCCAAATTGTGCATTTGTATTCCGTCCTTTACTGGTAATACGGGGGGTACGTATAAGTGCATAATAAGCGCGATAAATAAGAGCAAGCGCATCAAGAAGAAATAGTTTTTTTTCAGGCATAGTGCTAAGGTAGGAATTTATAGGATATTTTAAATTAAAATTGTCAATACTTTTTAGCTTAAAAAATTGATATAAATATATATACTATTTATATTGTATAAATTAGATTATTTTTGATATAGCTATCATATTATTTTATATAATATTTTCAATATTCAATGATGTGCATATGTGCAAATTTTTTTATCTTGTATCTTGTTACAAAATGTTTGTATGTATTATTTTTTAATTTTTCATATAGCCTTATGTATTTTTTTACAAACAACTATTTAAAATACAATTGTTTAAATAATT
>CAIYTT010000197.1 GCA_903929195.1 uncultured Bacteroidota bacterium | reverse complement strand
TTAGCTCACCCTCTTGTTGATGTAGAAGCTATTGCAAAGAAAAAATTTAAAATAGTTGTTGATGCTATTAACTCTACCGGTGCTATTTCAGTGCCCCAATTATTGAATGCTTTAGGGGTAAACGATGTTACGGTAATCAATGAGGAAGTAAACGGTAAATTTGCTCATAATCCCGAGCCATTACCCGAAAACCTTATTGAACTTTGTTCTACAGTAAAAAAGAAAAATGCTTCTTTAGGTATTGCGGTTGACCCTGATGTTGACCGGCTTTGTTTTGTTTGCGATGATGGCAGTTTGTTTGGCGAAGAATATACTTTGGTTGCTATAGCGGATTATGTATTGGCAAATAAAAAGGGAAATACTGTTTCAAATATGTCTTCTACACGGGCATTGCGTGATGTAACCGAAAAGCATGGCGGTAAGTATTATCCGAGTGCGGTTGGCGAAGTTAATGTGGTAAAAAAAATGAAGGAGGTTGATGCAGTTATTGGTGGCGAAGGTAACGGTGGCGTTATTGTACCGGAATTGCACTACGGTAGAGATGCTTTAATTGGTATTGCTTTATTTTTAACACATCTTGCCAAATTCGGGAAAACAGCTTTAACTTTGAGAGGAACATATCCTAATTATTTTATTTCTAAAAATAAAATAGAATTGAGTGATGAAATTGATGTGAAACTCTTGTTTGAAGAAATAAAGAATAAATATAAAAAACAGCCAATAAATACAGAAGACGGTCTTAAAATTGAATTTGATAATGACTGGGTACATCTTAGAACATCTAATACAGAACCTATTATAAGAATTTATTCTGAAAGCAGTACGGAAACTACTGCCAATAATATTGCAAAAAGAATAATGGCGGATATTAAAGAGCTAATGCAAAATAAAAAATAATATTATAATACATTCTATTAAGATATTATTTTATTTACAGGATTACTATATTTACATTATATGAAAAAAATTGTATTGGCATTTGTATTGTTATTGCCTTTTTTAATACTTAAAGCACAAAAAAGCTGTTGCCCAAAACAATCTGAAATGCAAACTTTAGCAATGCAAACAGATTTTAAAGCTGCACATCTTGCCCCTTTACCCTTAAATTATAGCCCAGAAAAAGGTAAAATGATTTCATTTCCGGTAAAAAAGGGTAAAGAAGGACACGCATTTTACTTACCTGCCGATAAAGAAACAGACAAGGTTTTAATTGTATTTCATGAATGGTGGGGATTAAATGATTATATAAAAAAAGCATCTATAAACTGGCAAAATCTATTGGATAATAATGTAGAGGTATATGCCGTAGATTTATATGACGGTAATGTAGCAACCGAACCGAATGAGGCGAGTAAATTAATGAGCCAATTAGACAGTAAGCGTGCCGAAGCAATAATTAGAGGCTTATTACAAAAAATAGGCAAAAACAAAAAAATTGCAACTCTTGGCTGGTGTATGGGTGGTACATGGTCTTTTACAGGTACATTAGCAGCCGGTAACCAAGCTTTAGGTTGTGTAATGTATTATGGTTTCCCGGAAGAAGATGAAACAAAGATAAATTCTTTAAAAACCGATGTAATCTATATTTGGGGAAGTAAAGATAAATTTATAAAAAAAGAAAATGTTGAAGCATTTGGCAAAAAAATAAGCAATACACACTATAAATTTGAAATGCACAGTTTTGATGCAGACCATGCTTTTGCAAACCCAAGCAATCCTAAATATGATATAAAAGCTGAAAATGAAGCACAAGAATTGGTGCTTACATTTCTAAAAAACAAATTGAGGAATAAGTAATATACAAAACCAGTCTTACATAACTATATACAACATTATTATAATGTAAGTTTAGAAGAAGGAAACACAATAGAATTTTAATTATAAAACAATTATACGTAACATGTCAACATTCACAAACCACAATTTCGCAAACCAAAAGGCATTAATAAGGGTAGATTTTAATGTACCTATTAAAAACGGAGTAATTACAGACGATAACCGTATGCGTGCTGCTTTACCAACAATCAATAAAATTTTAAAAGATGGCGGCAGTGTAATTTTAATGAGCCATTGGGGCAGACCTTTAAAAGATATTGAGAAAAAACCGGAATTAACTTTAGCTGATTTCTCATTAAAACCTATTATAGCACCATTAGCCAAATTATTAAATACAGATGTTCTTTTTGCAGATGACTGTATAGGTGCTGATGCCTTTGATAAAGCTAGAAACTTAAAACCCGGACAGGTTCTATTACTTGAAAACCTAAGATATTACAAACAAGAGGAAAAAGGTGATAAAGACTTTGCACAAAAGCTAGCTCAATTAGGTGATATTTATGTAAATGATGCTTTTGGTACTGCTCATAGAGCACATGCCTCAACTGCGGTAATTGCAGAGTTTTTTCCGGGAGATAAAAAGATGTTCGGTTCTTTAATGGAAGGTGAAGTAGCTGCAGCAGAGAAAATTATGCATAACAACGAAAAACCATTTACTGCAATTATAGGTGGGGCAAAAGTATCTGATAAAATTCTTATAATAGAAAACCTACTTGAAAGAGCCACAGACATTATAATTGGTGGCGGTATGGCATATACTTTTTATAAAGCTTTAGGCGGTCAAATAGGAAATTCTCTTTGTGAAAATGACAGATTAGACATGGCACTTGATTTACTTAAAAAAGCAGAAGAAAAAGGTGTTTGTATTCATTTACCTTCCGATAGTATCTTAGCAGACAAATTTGCTGCTGATGCCAATACAGCTTCTTCATTAAGTAATGAGATTCCGGATGGCTGGATGGGCTTAGATATTGCCAATATGGCAATTGAGCACTTTAAAACAGTGATTGGCAATTCAAAAACGATATTATGGAATGGTCCTATGGGTGTTTTTGAAATGGATAAATTTCAACATGGCACTAAGGCAATAGCTTTGGCAGTTGCTGATGCTACAAAACATGGAGCCTACTCTCTTGTAGGTGGTGGCGATAGCGTAGCAGCCATTAATAAGTTTAATCTTGCAGAACAGGTTAGCTATGTTTCTACCGGCGGCGGTGCTATGTTAGAATATTTTGAAGGAAAGGAATTGCCGGGTATTGCAGCAATAAAAAAATAATAAATCAATTTGTTTATATAAAACCTAAGAACAAAATATACAGAATATTGCACATTTTGTTCTTAGGTTTCTTTTTGCATTCATATTAGTAGATACTAAATTGTGGTATTTCCTTTTTTACAATAGCTTCATATTTTTTTGCTGAATCCCTATTATTACTGAGCTTATAAGCCAATGCTAAATTCTGATTAAACTGTATATATTCAGGCTTCTTTAATATACCAACTTTTAATGCAATTATTGCAGAATCATATTTTTGCATTTTCATATAACAGACTCCAATATTATTATACCTCTCATATTTAGTTGAATCAAATTTAATAATATCATAATTTACTTCAATTGATTTTTGATAATTTTTTGTATTAAAATACATTACATCTAAATTATTTCTAGCTTCATTATCAAAAGGTTTTAACGAAATGGCTCTTTTATATTGGTATTCAGCAGAATCATATTGCTCCCTTAATAAATAACCATTTCCTAATACCCTATGTGCATCACTGTATTTATCATAAATATGAATGGCAGTGTTTAAATAATTTACTGCTTCATCTATCATTTGTTTTTTCATATTTGGTTCTATTTCTTGCGAATAGACAGATATTAAAAGTTCATTACCTATATAATAATGCATGCGGGCATTATTAGGTACATATTTTATATCTGTTTTGTATAAAGTTAAATTATTTGCCCAATCAGCATTTCTATTTACCGTAATTATTGAAAATATCAATAAAATTGGCAGCAAAACAAATAATATTCTTTTATCCATAAATGATTTTATAGACACAAGTTCCGTATCGGGGACTATCTTATTAATAAAGAAAGATAATACTAAACAGAATCCAACTGATGCAAAAAATAAAAATCGCTCACCCATAATTGTACCTATCAGTATCGGAATATTTGAAAATAACACTATTGTTATTAAGAAAAATAGAATACCAAATGCTAAAATGTCTTTTTTATACTTTATTAGTCGGTAAATACCTATTAAAAATAATACTACATAAACTATTAATGAAAAAATGACCCAAACATTATTAAATTTCACAAACGGTATGGTATTATAAGAATAGTCGCATATTAAAGGATAAGGCAAAAAAAGCAACTTTATATAGTTGCCAAGTACAAGAATAGCAGTTGCAAGCCTTGATAATATATCAGGTGCATTTACTAACATGTTATCTATAAATTCAATGTCTGATAAATGATTTGCATTATACTTATTTAAAACTGAAAATCTTATAAATAAGAACAGCAGAGAAACAACAACGCAGCATACTGAAATATAAATACTTTTTTTCTTATCTTCGTTTTTATAAAAAAAGAAAATAAAAGGTATCAATAACACAAAAACAATGGTTGATTCTTTTGAAAATAGAGATAATAAATAACAGACTGTTGCAAATATCAATTCCTTAATTTTCCCATTCTTTACATATCTAATAAATAGATTTAAAGACAAAAATGCAAAAAAGAAACATAATAACTCATCTCTGCTTTTAATATTTGCAACAACTTCGGTATGTATAGGATGTACAGCAAATAAAAGAGATGCAACAAAAGCAATACCTCTTTTCTTATGGTCGAACAATGAATTTAGAAATAAGAAAAGCAATACTACACAAGAAATAAAAACAAATACATTTATTACATGGCTTGCATTCGGCTTACCATCAAATAGCTGATATTCAATTGCAAACATTACTAATGATAGCGGTCTGTAAAGGTCATTTGATGTTACATAAAACCCATACCTATATGGTGTAGAAAAAATTTCAGGAATAGCTGTAATACCTTTTTTAACGATTAAATTTTCAGCCATTACAGACCTGTCATCTAAAACAAAATCATGATTGAACGTATTTGCATATATTACAAATGAAACTAAAGACAATATAAAAGACAATTTTATATCAAGACTAATAAATGTCTTTTTGCTTTGATTACTATTTTGATTATTATTTAATTTTTTAGATATTTTAGTAGCAGCCATTAATGAATAAGTTTTATTATATCTGTAATAAATGCGAAGACATCTTTACTTTGTACAAGTTTACATCTATTTTCTATTTTTTCAAATACATTAATATTACTATTGTAACAATTTTTGGTTCAAAGAAATCCCATTATTATAAAAAAGATTGAGCCAAAATGCTTTGTACTACAAAACATTTTGGCTCTTTTATATTTTTCAGGTGTTTTTTATCTCAACAAAGTAATATTTCCTTGATGCTTTTCTTTCTCACCATCCTTAAATGTTGCCTCTATTATATAGATATATACGCCTTC
>CAIYTT010000196.1 GCA_903929195.1 uncultured Bacteroidota bacterium | reverse complement strand
TCAAAATAAATATTTATTCTATTTATTTGCCTAAAATAAAGCTCGTATTGGTTTCCATTTTTTATCGGATATTTACAAAATGATTTGGGCTTCCTTATATTCTACTATCCGAACCGGTGAACAAGAACGAGTAAATCAGCATCACGACTTAATACGCAATTCGTTTCAGAGAGATTACGATAGAATCATTTTTTCGTCTGCATTTAGACGGTTGCAAAATAAAACACAAGTGTTTCCACTACCGGGTTCTGTATTTGTACATAACAGACTTACCCATAGTTTAGAAGTAGCCTCAGTAGGCAGGTCTTTAGGCAAAGCAGTAGGCGAAATGATTGCAGAAAAATACAATAACGAAAGCCCTGAATTTATAGAGTTTTACCGTCATGAATTAGCATCAGTTATTGCTTCTGCTTGTTTGGCTCACGATATTGGCAACCCACCCTTCGGCCATTCGGGCGAAGATGCCATAAGGTCTTATTTTACAGGCTTAGAGGGCGAAATAAAAAACATACTTACAACAACGTTAAGTACCAATCAACTTAAAGATTTAGAATATTTTGAGGGCAATTCAAATGCTTTTCGTGTATTAACCCACAATTTTAATGAGCCGGAACCGGGTGGATACAAACTTACTTATACCACACTTGCCTCTATAGTAAAATACCCCTGTTCGTCTGCCGATGGCTTTAATGCCCATTCAGGCTTCATATCTACAAAGAAATCAGGATTTTTCGATGCCGAAATCCCCACTTTCTGTGCTATAGCCAATAAACTATTATTACCACAAAAAGAAGGATATAACTTTGTATATCCACGACATCCGTTTGTATATTTAACCGAAGCAGCAGACGATATTTGTTACCGTGTTATAGACCTTGAAGATGCACATAGACTGCATATTGTTTCTTTAGATACCTTTATGAACCTGTTTTTACCTTTTTTTGATACCGAAACTGACTTTAATTCAAGAGAATATATAGATAACAAATTAGCTAAAATAAAAGACGATAATCAAAAGGCACAATATATACGTGCCAGATGGATTGGTTTAATGATTGAGAAATTATCTGCACTATTTATACAAAATGAAGAACATATATTAAACGGAACATTAGAAAAAGACCTTCTAGCATGTCTTCCTGATGATGATTTGAAATTAATAAAAGCAATAAATCAGTTTTCTGTAAAAAATATATACAATAATAAATCTGTTGTAGAAATAGAAATAGCCGGTTACAATATAATTGGCGGTTTGCTGAAAGAATTTGTGAATGCTATTTTATATCCGCAGCTTTTGAAATCTCGTAAACTTATAAAATTAGTATCCTCCCAGTTTCCGATTACACAAGACCGAAATTTTTTATATCAAGACCTACTCTCGCTATTAGATTTTATAGCCGGAATGACCGATTTATATGCAATAGACTTATTTCGTAAAATAACAGGTATTACTATTCCGGATATTAGATAACAGTAGGTTTGGTAAAAGAACATTGCTAAAAATGAGTAGCGTAAATGGTTTGAAAGTATATATGTAACTATACAGACTATATAAAATCAATGTTGAAGAACAGTACAGGCAGACCTACCGTATTTTGAAAAGGTAAATTTTACTTTTTATTTTGCATGCATATATAGTTAATAAGAACTGAAAAGTATCTGATAAAACCATTTTTTACAGTTGATGAGTAACAAATAAAATTATTCAGATAATTCAAGATAAGGTTCTTCATTCCATTCTTGTCCTAAAAGGATTCTACCATTTGCTTTTTTGCTACGTTTTTGTCCGTCAGCACCCCAAGTACCCCATTGTTTAAAAAAGAAAGATACTTCTTGTTCGTCACATTGCTTTTGTATGTCAATTGCCCATTCCGGTTTCATTATTCTTGCATTATGTCCACTTTCACCACCAACTATTACCCAATGAATACCTTTAAGGTCAAGAACACCAACATTTTCTAAGAGTGGTTCTATTGATAAAAATCTAATAATTCCTTTATAATCATTTGATTATCTCTGTATTCAAAGGCTTTTTCAACCCTTTGCTACCTGTTAGTATCAACCTCTCTATACCGTCCGGTATTGTTGGATATACCTGAAATAAATCATCTAAATAAGACCTCTGATTTGCATATAGAATACTTAAATTTGTAAAATAATTTATTGTTTGAAATTAATTTTTAAAGCTAAAAACCTATACTAATATTCTTAACTACACCACCAATTCTTTTTTAAACTCCTCAATA
>CAIYTT010000195.1 GCA_903929195.1 uncultured Bacteroidota bacterium | reverse complement strand
TAGTATAATATATTAAAATAAAATCTATTGTTATTGAGGCTTTATTTCGGATAAAAGTACACAAATAAAATTCACATACGTAGTAGATAATTTATTTATTTCCCAATTATGAAAACTTATTTTCTATTTTTACAATAAACTGACAGAAAATAACCCGTAACGTACTGTTATACATATTAGTTATGTTCTTTGGTTAATTTTAATTCTTTTTCCAAACTTTTTTCCTCGAATAATAAATTGAAACCAATAGAATGACATTTTAAACCAATAACATAAATTATAAAAATGAAGGAATAGCAACTGTATTATTCATTTCATCTAAAAAATCTAAAATAATACTATCAAATTCCTCATTAAATTTTCGGGCAAATAAACATTTTGAGTTTTTAAGAGATTCTGCATCTGCAATTGTTAGCACTTTGGGGCTCGGTGTGCCGGTAGCCCAATCAATATATCTTAAATTATTGCTTACTATTGTTTCTTTATATTTCGAATTAAAAAGAATTGTAGAGAAAAACAGTTCATCTGGTGCCCAAGTATATTTAAAAAAATCAACTACTTTTGAATTTTCATTAATGTAATTTAGTATATATTCTACACATTCCATTGGCAATGTAAACCATTGAGACCTACCAACCGGAATTAAGGAATTGGGTATTTTTCTTTTTGGTAAAATAAAGCCTAATATCATTTCTAACAGTACGCTGCCAGGCAGCCTGTCATCAGGAAAATGAAATTTTGTAATTCTAGGTATTGCTTCTGTCCAATCATTAAAAACATTACGAGTTTCGATAAATGCAGTAGAAGCATTTTGTTTATAAAAATCGTATATGTAATTTATATTTTTTATAGGGTAATCCTGCCCACTTAATAAATTTACAGTATTGTATTGTGTTTTTGATTTAATAATTTCCTCAAAGCCATTTAGTGTTGCTTGCACAATGCTATATCCCCCCCAGTTTACAAAAACTCTGTTTTTTATAAGTGTAACATTGTAATCTTTTTCTAATACTAAAAAAGGTTCAATAGGTGTTTTTTTGTCTATATGTATAAATACATGGCAATTTTCATGTTGCAATCTATTTACTAATCTTATTAATTGGTTGTTCATTACATGTACCAATAATAAGTGTGCAATTCGCATATATAAGATAAATTATAATAATTAGTGCAATGTAAACCAATACTAAAAACAAAACTACTAAAAACAATATTGTTTTTATAATTTTTTCTACAATTAATAAACGAAGCAAGAATTATTATTGTAAATTGCACCGAAATTAAATAGCAATAAGAATTATTATTTAAAAATTTCATGCAAAAATTAGGATAAAAATTGTATAAAATTATTTTTTTATTTTAATACACCATTCTTATATATTTCATTAAAATAAACATAAAGATGAGCATTACAAATACAAAACTCCAAAAAGTTATTATTGTTGAAGATGATTTAGCTATTAAAACGTTACTATGTACCGTGTTGGAATATAACTTTGTGGTATCAGCTTTTGAAAACGGAATGGAAGCTCTTGCCTATATGCAGCAAGGCAATATACCTGATATTATCATTTCTGACCTTAATACACCTGTATTAAATGGTTACGACCTATTGGTACAGATAAAATCAAGTAATTTTTTTAGTGCGGTACCTATAATTATTTTATCGGGAGAGGAAGCGTCGGATACGAGAATAAAATGCCTAATGGCCGGTGCCGACGACTATATAATAAAGCCATTTAATCCGCGTGAACTGGAAGTGCGGATTAATGTGATATTAAAACGATATGGAAAAACACTAATTACTACCAATTTTTAATTTCATAATTATTTATGGCTGATATTAATGCAGGTATCATTGCTCTATTAAATGTATCGGACAAGCTTTACGATATACTTGGTAAATGCAATTTTGGTAATACAAAATTAGTAACTTTCGAAAGCTCACTTGAATTATATAAAGATTATCATAAGCTAAATCTAAATGTATCGGCTATTATTGCTGAAAGTGAGGTAATGGGTCCATACGGGGTAAGCCTATTAGATACACTGAAAAAAAATGGAATGGGCAATATTCCTTTTTTTCTTTTATCTGATAAACTAAATGAAAATCAAACCCAAATGTGCTTGCAAGCCGGTGTAGCCGATGTTTTTTTAAAACCACTAAACCAAAGTCAATTAGAAAATAAAATTAATTTTATTTTAAAAAATTGGACAGAACTTCAAAAACACAGTAACCGTAAACCCGTAGTTGTATATAAAACACCTCTCATAAAGCGTATTTTCGATGTGTTTTTTGCCGGCATGGCTTTACTTTGTTTATCTCCGCTTTTAATTATAATAATGATTGCAATGAAAATAGAGTCGAAAGGTCCTATTTTTTATTATTCTCTTAGGGTGGGTACAGGATATAGAATATTTAAATTTTATAAATTAAGGTCTATGTTTGTAAATGCAGACAAGCGACTAAAAGAATTACAACATTTAAATCAATATAATTCAGGTGAAAAAGTAGAAATAGACCCTAATAAAATAATACTTTGCGATGAATGTGCTGCGGCAGGTTCTAAATGTCGCAGTCCTTTATATGCCGATGGAAATACATGGTGCGAAAAACAATATTTAGGAAATAAAAAATTGCAAGCAGGTTCTGCATTCTTTAAATTGAAAAATGACCCGAGAATTACTAAAGTAGGTAACTTTATTCGCAATACAAGTATTGATGAATTACCACAATTGTGGAATGTGATAAAAGGAGATATGAGTATTGTAGGTAATAGACCGCTTCCATTATACGAAGCCGAAAAACTAACTACCGATAAATACGCTCCAAGGTTTTTAGCTCCCGCAGGATTAACAGGATTGTGGCAGGTAGAAAAAAGGGGTAAAGGCAAAATGAGCGAAGAAGAACGCCTGATGCTTGATAATACCTATGCCCAAAACCATAATTTCTGGTATGATATTAAATTGATTCTAAAAACAATTCCTGCTCTTTTTCAAAAAGAAAACGTTTAATTTAAATGAGGTCAATTGCTATCCCATTATACATAAAACAAATAATAGATACTTCTTCCTTTACAAATGAGGAGAGAATTAATGTTATTAAAAAAAATTACGCTTCATTATCAAATGGCATACCGGAGGTTTCTGTGGTAATACCCGCTTATAACGAAGAAGATGGTATTTTACTTACTTTACAATCTTTAAGTGCAAACAGTACCAATAGGGTAGTAGAAATTATAGTAGTAAATAATAATTCTAAAGACAATACGGAAGCATTAGTACTGGCAACCGGAATAAAATGCATAACAGAAAAAAAGCAAGGCATTACAGCAGCACGTAATGCCGGCTTAGCTGCCGCACAAGGTAAATACATTCTGAATGCCGATGCCGATGCTATATACCCTAAAGAATGGATGGAACAAATGATTGCCCCACTTGCTAACAATGAAAATATAAGTATTACTTATGGGCGTTTTTCATTTATACCAACCGGTGTTACCAACCGTTTTACTTACTTTTTTTATGAGTATATGGCAGATATGCTCCGGTATATAAATAAATATTTTAGGGAAGAAGCCGTAAATGTATATGGCTTTAATTCGGGGTATAGAAGGTTACAAGGTATTGAAGTAGAAGGCTATAATCACCCCAAAGGGGCAAACGAAGATGGCTGGCTGGCATTAAAATTACGAAATAAGGGTTTCGGAAAATTACATTATGTTACAAATATAAAAGCTTTAGTGTGGACTACAGACCGCCGCATACAAAGTGATGGCGGTTTAATAAAAGGGATAGTGAAGCGTGTGAAGCGGGTGGTATTTAAGAAGGCTGAGGCACATAGTGGTTTGTAATTCGTAGTACAATTCATTTATGGGGCGTAATCTTTCAGCATGGCTGTCTATCATTTTTAGTCTGGCATCAATTAAATCTTTTTGTTATTGTGGTAAATCTCAAGTCTCATGACCTGCAAGCTGCCCTGCAAACCACGATGCTCATAAACCTACTGCCAATCCTCAGGAGATTCTGCAAAGGGCGGAATGACGCCCTTTTACTTAACTTTGAGTTTGTTGTTGGTTGCTATTTATTGTTGGTTACAATAGATGTTATAAGTCTAATTTATATTTCCGGGCTGTTTCTTTTGCAATTTCGTATCCTGCATCGGCATGCCTAATAACACCCATAGCAGGGTCATTAAACAGTACTCTTCGCAAACGTTCTTCGGCATCTTTTGTGCCATCGGCAACTATTACCATGCCTGCATGTTGCGAATAACCTATACCCACACCACCACCATGATGTTGCGATACCCAACTGGCGCCACCTGCGGTATTAATTAAAGAATTAAGTATTGGCCAATCGGCAACCGCATCACTACCATCTTTCATCGCTTCTGTTTCACGATTGGGCGAAGCTACCGAACCGGTGTCCAAATGGTCTCTACCAATTACAATGGGTGCTTTTACTTTGCCGCTTGCTACTAATTCATTAAACATAAGTCCTGCTTTTTCTCTATCACCCATGCCCAACCAGCAAATACGAGCAGGTAATCCTTGGAAAGCTATTCTTTCTTTAGCCATTTTCAACCAACGTATTAAGCCTGTATTTTCCGGAAAAAGCTCCATCATTGCCTTATCGGTTGTATAAATATCTTCAGGGTCGCCGCTTAATGCCACCCATCTGAAAGGGCCTTTACCTTCGCAAAACAAAGGGCGGATATAAGCAGGTACGAAGCCGGGAAAGTCAAATGCATTTTTTACACCGCGTTTATCAAAAGCTTGTCCACGAAGATTATTGCCATAATCAAATGTAATTGCACCTCTTTTTTGCAATTCCAACATTTGGTTTACATGTAAAGCAATGGTATCTAATGCTCTGCTTTCGTATTCCACAGGGTTTGTTTTTCGTAATTCATTAGCTTGCTCAACAGTTAAGTTTTTTGGGAAATAACCTATTAGTGCATCATGTGCAGATGTTTGGTCTGTTAAGGTATCAGGTGTTATATTTCGGTCTATAAGTCGTTGTAGTAAATCAACTACATTACAACAAACACCTATAGAAATATTTTGTTCTTTTATTTTAGCATCTAAAGCCCAATCAATACCTTCGTCTATATTAGAAGTCCATTTATCTAAATAACGAGTTTCAATACGTTTTTTTATACGCCATTCTTCCATTTCTGCTGCTAAACAAACACCTTCATTCATAGTTATTGATAAGGGTTGAGCACCACCCATACCGCCCAGCCCTGCTGTTACATTTAATTTGCCCTTTAAAGAGCCGTTATAATGTTGATTAGCAAGCGAAAGGTAAGTTTCGTAGGTGCCCTGCACTATTCCCTGCGACCCGATATATATCCAACTACCGGCAGTCATTTGCCCGTACATCATTAATCCTTTAGCATCTAATTCTCTAAAATGCTCCCAAGTTGCCCATTTACCTACCAAATTAGAGTTGGCTATCAGTACTCTTGGTGCGTGTTTATGAGAACGTAAAATGCCAACCGGTTTACCGGATTGTACTAATAAAGTTTCGTCTTCATTTAGATTAATTAAGCAATCAAGTATTTTGTCATAACATTCCCAATTACGTGCAGCTTTACCTAAGCCGCCATATACAATAAGGTCATCAGGTCTTTCTGCTACTTCATTATCAAGATTGTTTTGTATCATGCGGTAGGCTGCCTCGGTTATCCAGTTTTTACAAGTAAGTTTATTACCGCGTGGGGCTTTAATATTATGATGTGCGTGCAACATTTTATTCTGTTTTATTTGTATTGTAATGATTATGTATATCTATCTTTAAATAAATATACACTGGTACTATTTCAACCTGTAAAATTAGAAAAATATCTTGCAGTTGCTTTAATATATTTACTTATTATGCTTAGAGCAATATCTACGATAATATGTTATGCATAATCAATTGCGTATTGCTCTATTTTCTGTAAAATATCTTTTACAGGTTGCTCCAACTCTCTACCCATTTTTATATACTCATCAGGATATTCATTTTTTAATAAATACATTAAGGCATAATAAGTGGGCTTTAGTATGTCTTTTAACTGGAATTTTTCGTTATTAAACAAATTTAATGCGGTGTGGTATTGTTTTTTGGAAAGAAGAATTAAGACTATTTTTCCGAGTAATTGAGCCTCATCCTCACTAATTTTTCCGTCAATATCTTTTAATAGAATCATTGCATCGTTAAATATATTATTCCATATATAAATAGCAGATAATAACAGGACAGTGTATTTATGATTGTTTTTCCATTTTGCAACATCATAAAGATATGACAAGGCAATTTCTTTGTTTTTTTTAAAATCTAAATAATGAGACATTAAAAATATTTTAGCTAACACTATTTGATTTTCAGTATTTTTTATCAAACCCATGCTTTTGTTTGATATTACACTTGATAGTTCTTTTTCAGCTTCAGCCCACTTTCCATGCGATATATATGAAATTCCTAAAATATAACTTACATTTTTATTGTTTAGTTTTTCAAGTAAATTAATAACATTTTTATATTGTTTTGTTTTATAATATGCTGATGCCAATAAAATAATTATTTTTTGATTTTTTATCGGTGTATTTTCCAATATTTCGATTGTACTAGAATATGCACCAATTTCAAATTTATTTATGGCTTTTTTATATGCATTTTCATCAACTTTGGTCAAATATTTCCCTTCATCTTCCGAAACAATTCCCTCTGTAGCATCTAACAATAACGCCTGATTAACAGGGCTCGTTTTTGGAGAAGCCAATAATGCATTAGTAATATTTATTGCCGATGCACTTAAATAATTACCACTTTGTAGTTTTTGTAAATATTCTTTTATAAAGCAGTCCATTCCCTCCTTCTCATCTTCATACCAAGTTTCCAAAAAACGCGTTAACCATTTTACTTTACATTGTGCGTTTCTATCGCCATGCCTCATTAAATACCAAATATTAAAAAAACGTTCTTTTACAATGTAAAAATTGTTTTTTGTTGAGGTTTTAATTTTTTCTATCAAGTTATTTTTTTCTAATTCCTGTAATTGTGCTGATATTATTTTGCTTGGTACAGGCATACCATTATCCCTTATGTTTTCCGCAATGTCTTTGGTACTTATGGCATCCCAATTCTTGGCTATCACATCCATTATACGCCTTTGCTGGGGTTTCAGGTCTTCCATCCGGTGTTTGTATAATGGGGTTACGCGGTCTAATATTTTTTCTAAATCCTGTAATGCGCTACCATCTTTGTCATTAAGTAATATATCGTAGAGCATAATAATGGTTCTTATTACCCCACCTGTAAGAATTGTCAAGGTTTCTATTCGTGCTTTCTTTGCTTCAACATCAATTTTTTCTAAAGACTTTTCTTGTAATTTTTTAATCAGGTCAATTGTTTCTTCTTTGTTTAAGCCTTCTAAATGTATTACTTTAAAAAAGTCGTAAAATGGTTTTGAATAATCGTTTTGGCTTTCAAGTACTACTGCTGACGCAGCAACAATACGTAATTCAGGGCAATTCATCAATATTTCTCTAAAGCGGTGGGCATCTCTTTCGCTTAAATTATCTAAAAACAATTCACCGAAATTATCAAACAGAATTACTATTTTCTTTTTGTGTTTATTTAGTATGTTAATTATTAAATTAAAACAGCTTTGTTCGTAATCTTTAGTGCCAATATATTTATCTGTGGCTTTGTAATAATTACCGCCATCGGTAAAATAAGAATCAAAATATTTAAGCAACTTTTCCCATAAATTGGAAAGAGACGTAAGGTCATAAGATTCTTCGTTAAAGAATACAGGCATCAGCCAATCTTTAAGCTCAGGGGTTCTTTCTATCTCATATTTTAATCGCAATAATAAGGTAGTTTTTCCCATGCCCCGCTGTCCCTGAATCAGGTAGTGTTGTTCCGGATGAATCATATCGTTGTTTTTAATATCTTCAAATATCCGTTCAAATACTTTCGTTCTCACAACAAAATGCTCAATGAGCCATTGTTCAGGCTGTGCTGCCGGGTTGTATAATTTAGGTTCAAATTCCATAATCATTATTTTTTTTGCACCATAATTGAAGAATAGGCGATGTGTATCTGTAATTGCCATCAGATTCATATAAATATCCGTCCTCGCAAAGCTCGCCTAATATTTCTTTGAATTTATCTACTGTGTGTTTTTGAGCAAAGTCAAAGCAAACAGCCTTTTCTATACAATCATTTTTTGCTGTGTACATTAATATTTCCATTGCAAATAAATATTCATTTGTATCTAATAACCCCTTTAACCGAGAAAAGTAAGGTTCGAACATTGCCTTATTTTTGGCAGCAATAGTTCTATTGATAGCAGTATTAATATCTGTATTATCTAATTCAGATTCCTTATTGTAAAAAATATCCTCCAGTTCCTGATAAACCATCTGAATATGAAACGGTATAAACCATTTTATTTCGTCGAACATATATTCGATAGCATTTGGAGTAATGACTACTTTTTTTCTATTAGATAGTAAGCTTAATAACTCTTTTGCTTCTTTTCTTGTCAATGGTTTTACTTCAACGGTTATCAAGTCGTTTACATCATTTAGTGAGCCAATTTTTTCTGCCATGGGATACAATGCAATTGAGCCTGTATAGATAAAAGTTACTTTTTCATCTGTAGTTTTATTATGGCGTAATTCCCTGTTTAACTGAATAAATCTGCGTGCCTCAATTGCCCCGTGTTTTTTATTTATATTATGTAAAGTTTGCGGAAATTCATCAATCATAATTACTACACGGCCAATCCCTTTTTCAATTTTACTTAAAAGATGAATGAATAATTCGTGATAGTCGGGTGGTGCTTGCTCCTTTGTTTTAATACCCGAGACCTCAATATTTGTTATTACTGAAGAGAGCAGTTCAGTTAGTCCTTTAGATAATTTCGAAAGTTTTTGAATTGCTTTGCTATTTAGGAGTTCGTTGTATAAGGCTTTATAAAAATCATTTACTGAATAGATAGATTCGGTAATGACATAAATAAAATAATAGCCGTTATCGTTTTCTGCGTCTTCTAAATGCTTTAATATGGAAGTTTTACCAACACGTCTTGGTGCTGACAGATAGATATTTGCGTTGATTTCCAATAAATCAAATATTTTATCAATTTCTCTTTTCCTCGGAAAAAATGCAGTACCTCTTGCTGTATTACCTAAACTTGGTTTAAAATCCTTCATTTGACAATTTTTATTTTGCCAAAGGTACTAACAAATTTTTATTTGTCAAGTTTTTTAGCAAAAATATTTTTGCTAAAAACGATATTACATAAAAAATGCAGGGCAAATTCAGCCCTGCATTTCAATTAACTTTCAATAAATTTTTAATTTATAACCGGTAGAAATCCATAGTTTTTACCGTAGTCCATCATTTGAGTAAAGAAATTAGTTGGGTATTCTACTTTTACATCTGTAATATCATTTCCTTTTGTTACAGGTACTAATTTTGGTTGTATAAAGCCACGATAGGGTTTTACATTCAATTTTTTATATCGGTCTAATATTTCCTGGTGAATATTAGGGTCCACTTTTACGCCGTAATTTTCCACAAGGTCTCTACCGGCATTAAAATCACCTTCTGATTTTATACGTTGTATTTCTTTAAGTAATTGCCCAAATAATTCGCGTAGTTTGTTATAGTCGTTAATTTGCACATAAGTTTTATGGTCTTTTACTATTAGCTCTACTACTTTATCTCTTGCACCTTTTTCAAAAGCCCAATGTGCCACTAAAGCTCTGTTACGCATGTGTGCTTCTTCTATTTGGTCTCCGGGTTTAATGCGTGTGAGCTGTGTAAGTAAGCCATTCATCATATAGCTGTCATATTCCGCTTTACCAACTTCCAGGTCAGGCATTACACCAATATCTACTAATTTTTTATCCATTACATAATAAAGTCCCACTAAGTCGGCACGGGCTTCTTCTAAGCAACTTGCATATATTTTTAAGGTTTTGTCAGTTGTTTCCACACCCGGATTTATTTGTCCCGATGCATGGCCGATACATTCATGCATATCTGTGTGTAATGCACCTGCTAATGCACCATATTTTTTTAAGCGTGCTTTTACAACATCATTTATAACAAACTCATCTATCATGCCGCTTTTTGCACTAACCATATCGTAAGAATGAATAATGTTAGTAAGCGATACCGATTTAGAACCATGTTCTTTACGTATCCAGTCGGCATTAGGTAAGTTAATACCGATGGGAGTACTTGGTGCAGCATCGCCACTTTCTACTATTACGGTAATTGCTTTTGCTGTAATTCCTTTAACCGTTTTCTTTTTATGCTCTGCCATTATAGGCGAATTATCTTCAAACCATTGTGCTTGCCCTGCAATTGCTTTAATTCGTTTTGTTTCCTCTAAATCTTTCATGGAAACAGCACTTTCAAAACTTGCCTTTTTGCCTATGGCGTCTAGATAGACCTCTATAAAACCATTTGTAGCATCTAATAAAGAGGTAGTATCTTTTACCCAGGCAATATTATAATCATCCCATATTTTTAAATCGCCGGTTTTATAATAGTGTATCAGTTTATTAAGTGCGTCTTGTTGATTAGTGTTTTCGGCAACTGTAGCTGCTTTTTCAAGCCAGAAAATAATTTTATCAATAGCTGCTCCATACATACCACCACTTTTCCATACTTTTTCAATAATTACACCATTTTCTTTTGCCAATTTGCTGTTTAATCCCCAAGATGGTGCATTCCCTTTTGTATCAAATTTTGCATAGAAATCTTCCACTTCTTTTTGTGTAACGCCTTCATAAAAATTATTGCTCGAATTAGTAATATTATCAATATTTGGTCTTTGGTCTACCACTTTAGGTTCAAGATTAAGGTCGTAAAAAATGGGTTTTATACGTTTAATAAAAGCATCGATGCTTTCGCCCGGAGTTTTAGGTAATTTTTTTAAATCGGAAGCTTTAACTAAACTTTCGAAATAAGTAAAAGAACATTCCGGAATAAACTTCTCATTGCCATAGTGGTGGTGGTTACCACTGCTAAACCATACTCTGCCGCAATAGGCTTCAAATTTTTTCCAGTCATCACTTTTTTTGTCTGTTTTTGCAGTACCATAAATGGCTTCTATCGTTTTACGTATCAGAATACCATATTTGCTTTTTTGGTCATAAATAATATCTCTGCCGCTAAGTGCCGCTTGATAAAGATAATACGCCAGCTTCTTTTGGCTAAGTGTTAAATTCTCGAAGCCGGGTACTTGATAGCGAAGTACTTGTAAGTCGGCAAATGATTGTGCTTCAACATTAAAAGTTGTTTCACTTGTATTTTCTTTCTTTTCTACAAGTCCTTTTTTTTCTTTAGCATTTGTAGTCATATTAATGCTTATTAGTGCAAGCGATACAATTGCACATTTTTTTAAATAGTTTCTATATCTCATGAATAAAAATAATTATAAGGCTAAAAGTAATAGAATTGTTTGAAATTTAAGAAATAGATTGAAACGATATACTTAATTTTACATTTTATGAGAACGTATGCTTATTTTATTATAATAGTATTTGCTGTATATTGTTGTTCCTGCAATAATAACAGTACTGTAAGTAAACTTAAATCGGTAATGCCGGGTACTGTAATTGATAAAATGGAAATGCCGGTTTTAAAAACGGAAGAAGATAAATTGAATCATTTTATTTTTTCAATCACTGTCTCGGCCGATAGCCAAATAGAGAAAGGTATATATGACGTAGCGGTACAATATAAAACATTTAGCACAATAGATAAATTTACAATGCCAAAAGGTATTGAACAAATAATACCGGAGATAAGAATTGGTGCTAAGCCATACACCTATATTATAGGCTTTGTAATGGACAAAGACACAACATTTAATGAATACTATGAAGTTAGTGCTGCTGATAACAATCTAAAAATGCAATATATTAAGGCATATACATTTCAGTAATTACTATTTGCTTAGGGTTATTGTATCATTTACTGCTAAAAACAACCTTAAAAGCAATTAATAATCTTTATAAGCAGGCTTATAAAACAATATCGGTAACCTCAAAAAATATTTATTAATTTTAACAATTCTTTTTATTTAAATGAAATTTTTCCCTTACCTTTGCAGTCCTTAAAAATATGGCTAAGCAATCTTTAATAAAACAAGACGGAACAATAGTAGAAGCATTATCTAATGCTATGTTTCGAGTTAGGTTGGAAAATGGTCATGAAATTTTGGCTACAATATCCGGTAAAATGCGTATGCACTACATTCGTATTCTACCCGGCGACAAAGTAGGGGTTGAAATGAGTCCGTATGATTTAAGTAGGGGACGCATAATATATCGTTATAAATAGTTTGTATAATATTTGAAAATTTTAATCAAGTTTCATCATGAAAGTAAGAGCATCAATTAAAAAACGTAGTGAAGATTGTAAAATCGTTCGCCGCAAAGGTAGGTTGTATATCATCAACAAAAAAAATCCACGTTTTAAACAACGCCAAGGGTAAAAATAGGTTGCTGTTTTGATACCATCATTTCAAAACGTATATAATCAATAATAATTAAATATATTTTTAAATTAAAATTTTAAATTTTCAATATTAATGGCTCGTATAGCTGGTATTGACCTTCCAAAGAACAAAAGAGGTGAAATTGCACTCACCTATATTTACGGTATTGGCCGTAGTACTTCTCAATATATACTTGATAAGGCAGGAGTTCATTATGATAAAAAAGCAGTAGAATGGAACGACGAAGAACAAACTGCTATTCGTAATATTATTAATGCCGAGTTTAAAGTTGAAGGACAATTACGTTCTGAAGTTCAAATGAATATTAAGCGTCTTATGGATATTGCATGTTATCGCGGTGTTCGCCATCGTAAAGGGTTACCTTTACGCGGTCAACGCACTCGTACTAATAGCCGTACCCGTAAAGGAAAACGCAAAACGGTTGCAGGTAAAAAGAAAGCACCTAAAAAATAAAATAATTTACCATTGCCGGATCCGTTTGGGTGTTACGGGGAGGAATGGTAAAGATTTGTATAGCAATAGAATTCCTAATTTTAGTTCTATTTTTATGCAGATTGCTTGTTAAAATATTGATTACCTTATTTAAAACAGAAAATGGCAAAAGCGTCATCATCAGCAAAAAATCAAGCTTCAGCAAAAGTAGTTGCTAAAAAGCGAGTAGTTAAAATTGACACACATGGAGATGTACATGTCAATGCTACCTTTAACAACATTATTGTTAGTATTACTAACAAAACAGGGCAAGTTATTTCTTGGTCTTCTGCCGGTAAAATGGGTTTCAGAGGTTCTAAGAAAAATACACCTTATGCTGCACAAATGGCAGCACAAGACTGTGCAAAAGTAGCAACAGATGCAGGCATGAAAAAAGCAGATGTATTTGTAAAAGGTCCGGGTTCGGGTCGTGAGGGTGCAATAAGAGCACTTAACAATTCAGGTATCGAAGTTACTTCAATTCAAGATGTTACTCCTTTGCCGCATAATGGTTGTCGCCCGGCTAAAAAACGTAGAGTATAATTTTAGATTAATATATTAATATAGTAAATTTTTTTTCTTAATAGCTGTTTCGGATCGGATTTTACGATTTTTATAGGAGACGAAGCAGCAAAAACAAAAAATCGTTATGGCACGTTATACAGGACCCAAAAACAGGATTTGCCGCATATTTGGAGAACCAATATTAGGTTCGGGCAAAAGCCTTAGTAAAAACAGTAATCCGCCCGGAATGCACGGGCCTACCAAGAAACGTAAAACATCGAGTGAGTATGCAATTCAGTTAAAAGAAAAGCAAAAAGCAAAATATACTTACGGGCTTCTTGAAAAGCAATTTGCAAACACCTATGTTGAAGCTTCTCGTTTAAAAGGAGCAACCGGTGAAAACCTTATTAAATTACTTGAAGCACGTTTAGACAATACAATATACCGTATGGGTATTGCACCTACACGCCCGGCTGCACGTCAATTAGTATCTCACAAGCATATAATGGTTAATGGTGAAATAGTAAATATTCCATCTTACACATTACGCCCGGGTGATGAAATTGAATTAAAGCCGAAAAGTAAAGTAAATACAACCGTAGTAGGCATGATACGTGGTAAAAACGTAAAAATAAACTGGGTTGAATGGAATGAAAAAGATATGAAAGGTGTTTATTTATCTCACCCGGAAAGAGATATGGTACCTGAAAATATTAAAGAACAGCTAATAGTAGAGTTATATTCTAAATAGTAGTTTATCTTTACCAAAATAATAATACCTGTTACGGATACAAATAACCTAAGCAGCATTAAAAAATAACAAAAATAAATATTATATAGTATGGCTATTTTAAATTTCCAAAAACCGGATAAGATAGTGCTTCAGAAAACGAACGATTTTGAAGCGCAGTTTGAGTTCCGCCCTTTGGAGCCGGGTTACGGTGTTACCATTGGTAACGCATTACGCCGCGTATTGCTGTCCTCACTTGAAGGGTATGCTATTACAGCAATCAGAATTCCCGGTGCAGACCATGAGTTCGCAACCATTAAAGGTGTTCTTGAAGACGTTACTGAAATTATCCTTAACTTAAAGCAAGTTCGTATGAAGGCGATGGCTGAAGTAGGAGACTTTCAAGGCGACAAAATAGAGCTTGTAATTAAAGGTAAAGAAGTATTTACTGCCGGTATGATTACCGATGTATTGCAGAATTTCCAGATTATGAATCCGGATTTAGTTATTTGCAATATGCACCCGGGTACAGTAATGCATATAGAAATGTATATAGGTAAAGGCAGAGGTTATGTACCCGCAGAGGACAACAGACCTATGGATGCACCTTTAGGCTTTATTGCTATCGATTCTATTTACACACCTATAAAGAATGTAAAATATACAATAGAAAATACCCGCGTTGAACAACGTACCGACTTTGAGAAATTAATAATGGAAGTTATTACAGACGGTACAATTCACCCGGAATTTGCAGTAAAAGAAGCTTCTAAAATTCTTATACAGCACCTAATGATTATTACAGACGAAAATATTTCTTTAGAAACAAAACGCGAAGAAAAAGAAGCGATTGTAGATGAAGAAACATTATTGGTACGTAAAGTATTAAATACACCATTAGAAGATTTAGAACTTTCGGTACGTGCATTTAATTGCTTAAAAGCAGCAAAAATTAATTCATTAAGCGAATTAGTTCAATATACACAAGAGGAATTAATGAAGTTCCGTAATTTCGGACAGAAATCTTTGTCTGAAATTGAACAAGTACTACACGAACGTGGTCTTTATTTCGGAATGGATATTAATAAATTTAGAAGAGGAGAAGATTAATTTACAAATACGGAAACTGAAAGTCAAAAAATAATTTTTTGACTTTCAGTTTTTTCTTTTTAATAGCCTTCTAATTCCTGACACGGTAGGAGGCATAAAACAAACAATCGTCATGCGTCACGGAGACAAGATTAAAAATTTAGGCCGTACAGCCTCACATCGCGCAGCATTGCTTAGCAATTTAACCTGCCAGCTTATAGAACATAAGCGTATTATTACAACATTGGCTAAAGCAAAATCTTTGCGTGTTTATGCCGAACCACTTATAACTCGTTGTAAAGAAGACAATATGAACAATCGTCGTGTTGTATTTAGTTATTTACAAGAAAAAGAAGCTATTAAAGAGCTTTTTGGTGTTATTAGCGATAAAGTTGCAGACAGACCCGGTGGATATACTCGTATTATTAAATTACCTCGTCGTGCAGGTGATGCTGCTGATATGGCAATGATAGAATTAGTTGATTTTAATACAATTTACGGTAAAGAGGCTGATGCTGCTGCCGGTGCTGCTAAGAAAACCCGCAGAAGCCGTAGAAGTGGTGCTGCTAAGAAAGCAGAGCCAACTACAGAAACAACAACAGAAGTTTTTGAAGAGCCAATTATAGCTGAAGAACTTACTGATGCTCCTATTGCAGAAACAACAACAGAGACTGATTCTACTACTGACGAAACAAATAGCGAAGAAACAACTACGTTATAATTCTTATATATATATTGAAAAAGGCAATCTATATTTTAGGTTGCCTTTTTTGTTTAATATTGGTTTAGAATTTAGAAAACGCTCCCAATTTGAGTTAAATAAGTATTTACGCAATATTTTGTAGATAGTAGATATAGGTAAGCCTATATAATTTTTATAGCTACTATTTCTTTAAATGCATATTGTTATCGTTAAATTTATTATATTTGTACGAATCATAACCAGATGCAAGACAAAAAAACACTTTCTGAACGTGATATATGTACTAAGTTTATAACACCGGCGATTGAAAGTGCAGGTTGGGATAAACATAAGCAGTTATTAGAAGAGGTTACGTTTACCGACGGAAAGATTTTTGTAAAGGGTAGAATTACCACAAGAGGCACTAAAAAGAGAGCGGATTACATTTTATACTACAAACCCAATATCCCAATTGCGATTATTGAGGCTAAGGACAATAAACACTCGGTAAGAGCAGGTATTCAACAGGCTCTTGAGTATGCTAAGATATTAGATATTCCTTGTGTGTTTAGTAGTAATGGTGATGGTTTTTTATTTCATGATAGGTCTGATGCTGGTGGTATTATAGAAACAGAACTTGCCATTAACCAATTTCCTACCCCTGACGAACTTTGGGAAAAATATAAAAAGTTCAAGGGTATAAAAACTAGAAGCGAAGAAAAGATTGTGTTGCAAGATTACTACTTTGATGGTACCGACCGTAAACCAAGGTATTACCAGCAGATAGCCATCAATAGAACGGTAGAGGCTATTGCTAAAGGACAAGACCGGATTTTGTTGGTTATGGCAACAGGTACCGGCAAAACTTATACTGCATTCCAGATTATACATAGGTTATGGAAAAGCGGCACCAAAAAAAGAATCTTATTTCTGGCTGACCGTAATGCATTGATAGACCAAACCCGCAGGGGAGATTTTAAGCACTTTAAAGACAAAATGACTGTTGTAAAACACAGGGAAGTTGATAAAAGCTATGAGATATATTTGGCATTATATCAGGGGCTTACGGGTAGCGAAGACATTAGCAATATATACAAACAATTTTCTCCTGAGTTTTTTGATTTGATCATTATAGATGAGTGCCATAGGGGGAGTGCTAAAGAAGATAGTGCTTGGAGGGAAATATTGACCCACTTCAAAAAAGCAACTCATATTGGTTTAACCGCCACACCCAAGGAAACAAAGGAAGTAAGTAATATTGATTATTTCGGTACTCCGTTATATACTTATTCTTTAAAGCAAGGTATTAATGATGGCTTTCTAGCACCTTACCGGGTAATAAGGATAGGCTTAAATGTTGATCTGGAGGGATGGAGACCCGAAAAAGGTAAATTAGACAAAACCGGTAAACCTGTTGACGACAGGCAATACAACCGGAGAGACTATGACAAAAATCTGGTGATTGATGAAAGGACGGATATAGTGGCCATGAAGGTGAGCGAGTTTTTAAAGGGTTATGACCGGTTTGCTAAAACAATTATTTTCTGTGCAGATATTGACCATGCTGAAAGAATGCGTTCGGCAATTGCCATACAAAATGCCGATTTGGTTGCAGACAATTATAAATATGTAATGCAAATTACCGGCGACAATGACGAAGGCAAAAGAGAGCTGGATAATTTTATTGACCCCGAACAAAAATACCCTGTTATTGCAGTAACATCGGAATTAATGACAACCGGTGTAGATGCACAGACTTGCAAAGTAATAGTATTAGATGCCAATATTAACTCCATGACCAAATTCAAGCAAATAATTGGCAGGGGAACGAGAATAAAAGAAGATTTTAATAAACTGTATTTTACTATTCTTGACTTTAGAAATGCAACCGATTTGTTTGCGGATAAAGATTTTGACGGTGAACCTATACGCATAAAACCGGTTGGGCAGGATGATGATCTTTCGTTTGTGATAACGGAAGAAGAAGATGGTTCACTAACGGCAATTGATGAAGAAACGGGTGAGGAAGTAAAATTCAGGAAAGTAAGTTTGCGCTATCCTGATGGATTGGAAGCTGATGGATCGTTTGTAAGTGAGCGTGAGAAGGTGTATGTGAATGGGGTTGATGTATCTGTATTGATCAGCAGGGAAATGTATTTTGACTATTCGGGTAAGCCAATAACTACCAGCTTAAAAGACCATACCAAAGAAATTATTAAGGGTAAGTATGCCACTCTTGAGGACTTTTTGAATAAGTGGAACAGTACAGATAGGAAAGAAGCTATTATTGCGGAATTGCAGGAGCAGGGAATATTAGTTGAAGCCTTGTATGATGCTGTGGATAGCAAAGTTGACCTGTTTGACCTGATTTGCCATGTAGCTTATGACCAACCGCCACTGACCAGAAAGGAAAGAGCCAATAATGTGAAGAAGCGCAACTACTTTACAAAATATGGTGAGCAAACGAAAAAGGTATTGGAAGCTTTATTGGATAAATATGCCGATGAAGGGGTTGCCAATATTGAAAACATTGAAGTATTGAGGGTGAAACCATTTGATGAATTCGGGTCGCCGGTAGAAATTATTAAAGAATTTGGCAGCAAAGAAATTTATTTGAATGCTGTAAAGGAACTAGAAAACGAACTTTATAAAATTGCTTAGGGAATGAACATAGATGAGTTGCAGAATTTACTAGATAATTTGCCAGAGAGAAAAATCAAAAATCCAACATTTTTTGAAATCACAAAGTACCCACACTACGAAAATGTGTGCAGTAATTTATTACAGTTTTTTCTTGATCCACAAAGTCAGGTGCATCAACTTGGCGATATAATGCTACAATCATTTTTCGATGTCTTGAAATATGAAAAGAACTTAGTTGTTGATTCTTCTGTAAAAATAAAAAGGGAATTTAGTACAAATACTGGTAGAATTGACTTAGTTATTGTTAGTGCGAAATGGGTATTGGCAATTGAAAATAAAATATTTCACACTGCAAATAATGGTTTTGAAGAATATAGCCAATGCCTTGAAACATGCTATAGTAATAAGCAAATTATCAAAGTATTACTTTCAATCAGAAAAGAGCAAAATATTTCCGGTGGTTTTATAAATATCACTTATGAAGATTTGATTCATCAAATAGATAAAAAAATATCTACGGCTGCAATAGACAATACCCATGAATACAGTATATTGTTTCACCATTTTATAAAGACATTAAAAAATTTATATCAAAGAACTCCGATGGAAAAAAAAGAAATCGAATTTGTCATAAAAAATAATGAAAAAATCGAACATTTGATTAATCTCAAAACACAATTAGATTCGTATTTTAAGGACAAAGCAAAAGAGATATTGGAATCGCTGATAATAAGCCCACAAATAGAACAAAAGACCTATGAAGAACCTGGATTAATAGACCTTGTATTCCGTTTGAAAACTAAATATGGAGAGTTCAAACTAGAATGCCCTATGAGTATTCAAAATGAGTCTATCTTCATAAGTATTCGTTCTGATGATAATAAAGTTGATTTTAAGTCGCTAAATAAGTTGGCAATATTTGAAAAAAGAAAAGCTGAAGATTTTGAAACTGGTATAGAAGGTGATCTGCTTACATTGGAAAGTAACATTGATTTGTTAGTTGACAATAGAATATTGGTTGATAAATTAAACTATTATTTGAACTTGTTTAAAGTAATATAAATCAATGGCTAACATAAGCGGAGTAATAAAAAGCATCAGGGACATTATGTGGCAGGATACCGGCCTGAATGGTGATGCGCAGCGGATTGAACAATTGGGGTGGATGCTGTTTTTGAAAATATTCTCGGATAAGGATAAGGAACTGGAACTGATGGACGACAATTACACATCGCCGATACCGGATGAATTTCATTGGGTGAAGGAAAAAGGTAATTGGGCGGGCGATGATGAAGGGATAACCGGCGATGAATTGTATGAGTTTGTGGACAGGAAATTATTTCCCGCCCTAAGAACGGTTGATGTAAGTACCGGTAATAGACGGGCACTGATTGTGCGGGAGGTTTTTGAGGGCAACAACAATTACATGAAAAGCGGTATTAATATCCGTAAGGTATTGAACAAGCTGAATGAGATTGATTTTAATGTTGCCAAAGACCGTCATGCTTTCGGGGAACTGTATGAAAGCATTTTAAAGGAATTGCAGAGTGCCGGTAAAAGCGGTGAGTTTTATACACCCAGGGCAATTACCCAATTTATTACCGACATTATTAACCCGCAGATTGGCGAAAAAATATTAGACCCCGCCTGTGGCACCGGTGGTTATTTAACCTGTGCGGTTGAGCATTTAAAGGCATTGGCCAATAGTGTTGAAGAACGGCAAAGCATAGGTGAAAATGTGAGCGGATGGGAGTACAAACCTTTGCCTTATTTGCTGGCAACCACCAATTTAATATTGCATGATATAGAGGTACCCAATATAAGGTTTGGTGATGCTATGGACCAACCCTTGAGCAACTTCACTGAACGCGACAGGGTAAACGTTATACTGGCTAACCCGCCGTTCGGGGGTATTGTTGCCAATAACAACGAAAACAATTTCCCGCAGAGTTTCAGGACAAAGGAAAGTGCCGATTTGTTTTTAATATTGATGATTCACCTTTTGAAAATTGGCGGCAGGGCAGGTATTGTATTGCCTGATGGCAGCCTTACGGGTGATGGCATTAAACAAAGGGTAAGGGAAAAACTGTTGCGGGATTGTAACCTGCATACCATCATCCGGTTACCCAATAGTGTGTTTCAGCCTTATGCATCCGTAGCAACCAATCTGTTGTTTTTTGATAAAGTACACCATAGCTCAGAAAAAGGTTTTGCCACCCAACATGTTTGGTATTACGAGCATAAAATGCCCGAAGGTTATAAGGCATATAACAAGACACGGCCCATACAGGCTAAAGAGTTTGACCCTATAAAAGAATGGTGGAACAACAGGCAGGAAAGTGAGCTTTGCTGGAAGGTGGGTATTGATACTTTGGTGGAACGGAATTTTGACCTGGACATAAAAAACCCGACAAAGAAAGAAGAAGCCCATGAGTACAGCAGCAAGGAATTGATGGAAATGCTGAGCAGTAGTTTTGAAAAAAGTAACTTATTATTGCAAGAATTAAGGGAAGCGGTAAATGGATAAATTGCCTAAAAAATATTATTTTATTGATGAAAGCGGGGATGCTGCATTTTACGCAAAAGGTAAAAAGTTGCTGATTGGTAATATTGGTTTTAATCCCTTACTTATACTTGGATTAGTAGTACTGGATGACAAAACCAAGGTGCGCAATAAAATTATTGAATTTCAAAATAATGTGGTAAATGACCCATTGTATAACACATTGCCATGTATTAATAAAACAACAAAATGGTACCTTCATGCAAGAACCGACCAATTGGAAATAAGGTCAAAATTTATTGAACTATTAAGGACTATGGATGATTTTGAATCCTACCATGTCATTGGCAGAAAAAAATTAAGCACTTTTCAAAATAAACACAATTCCAATGAAAACGAATTTTATTTTGACCTGGTTTTTCATCTGCTTCAAGACAGGCTGAGTGACGAAAAATTTTTTTACCATATTTTCCTGTCTGACAGGAATGGAAACAGTCTAAGCCATTTGAAAAATGCTATTAATAAGGCTATTGAAAGGGATAATAAATTGAGGACTAAAAAACTCAATATTCGTTTCGAATGTACTATAGTTCAAAGTAGGTTAACACCAGAGCTAAGTATTGTAGATTATTTACTGTGGTCGTTGCAACGTTGTATTTTAACAGACGAAATAAGGTTCTACAAAGCACTAGAAGAAAAATACAACCTAATAATTGATTTATATGATAGTGAGCACCCCGAAACCAATTATTATAATAAGGAAAATAAGTTTGCGAAAACTAAGGCAAGTGAATTTAGACTTGACGGAAAATAAAAAAGACAATCTTTTGCATCCCGTGCCAATACTGGCAACCTCGGCCTGTGCAGATTATGGAGTACAAAAATTGTCCTGCACAAAGATACCTATTTTTTTGTTACACAACAAAATTTACAAGCCAGTTTTATAGAAATAATTAATATACAGTGACAAAACAAATATGCAATGAGTTGGAGAAAAGTAAAGTTGGGGGAATTTCTTAAAAATCGGGAAATTCGTTTTAAGCCGAATGACAAAGATATATCAGGGCTAAAAAGGATTGATAAAATTGATTTTAGTGGCGAAATATATTTGTCTGATAAACCATCTAACACAGACATGATTTTGGTAAAAAAAGGCGATTTAGTCATTTCAGGGATAAATGTTGAGAAAGGTGCAATGGCTGTATATTCTGGGGAAGAAGATATTACTGCAACTATTCATTATTCATCCTATTCATACAATGAGAAGAAAATAAGCATAGATTTTCTGAAATTATTTCTTCGAAGCCCAGAATTTAAAATCGCATTAAAGGAACAAGTACCCGGCGGCATAAAGTCTGAAATAAAACCGAAACATTTACTTCCATTAATTGTTTCTATTCCCGACAACCCCATTGATCAGAATAAAGTTGTATCAGTGTTTTCAAAACTTGAAACGCATAGTTCTTTTATTTCCAACGAACTCACCCACCAACAAGACCTTGTAAAACAAGTCCGGCAGGCATTTTTAAAAGAAGCCATGCAGGGTAAATTAGTACCCCAAATACTGGAAGAAGGTGAGGTAAAAGACTTGTTGCAAAAGATAAAAGCTGAAAAACAGAAACTTAAAAATTACAAAGAACTGCCACCCATAAAACCCGAAGAAATACCTTTTGAGATACCGGAGAATTGGGTGTGGTGTAGGTTGGGGGAGATTGCATATATAGCTAGCGGGAGCACTCCTAGTCAAGATTCATTTGTTAGTTCAGGAATTCCTTACCTAAAGATGTACAATCTTAAAAATCAAAGAATTGACTTTTATAGCAAACCTCAATATATAAAAGAAGAAATCCATAATGGGCAATTAAAAAGGTCAAGAACAAATGTTGGTGATTTGATAATGAATATTGTTGGCCCACCATTAGGAAAACTTGCAATTATTCCAGAATCTTTACCCGAAGCTAACTTTAATCAGGCAGGTGTACTAATAAGACCATTGATTTCTATTGAAATAAACAAATGGATATATAATTATTTGAGTGAGATGTCTGAAATTGACTCAATAGCTACCAAGGGTGTTGCAGGTCAGGATAACATTTCAGTTACTCAAACCAATAACATAAAGCTACCCCTCCCTCCACTTTCCGAACAAACCCGCATAGTAAAAAAATTAGACCAATTGATGCAGTTGTGTGATGAATTGCAAAAAAGTATAGAAGAAAGCAAACAGCAAAATGAGTTGTTGTTGCAACAGGTATTGAGGGAGGCATTGAGTGTGTAAACCCTTGCCCGGCAGGCTATTTAGGTATATCACACTTCAAGGTGTGGCTATATCTACTGCACTTTTTTTAGATTTTTTTAAAATTTATATTTGGTAGTCTTTATGCCCATCATACAGAAGGAACAGCCTATATAAAATTATTTATTATGGCATACAATTTCCTACTTTCTTTCATAAATCTCAGCCCATGCATTACCCTTCGTTATCCTGTAAACCTTTTTGAATGACAGTGTATCGTGGGTGATAGCGTCATAACGATAATCCGGTTCCATATTATTGAAAATCACTAATTGCGTATTTGCATCAAACTCCCACCGCACTTTTGTAAACACTTTATTGGTTGAAAGGAAGCCGGTTGCAGGATTAGTTAAATGTTGCAAATCAAGGAATGGGCCGCAACCAATTACTTTTTTATAATCATTGTTTTGTTCTAAATACTTCACAACACCTTGCTGCACATCCATACCATCGAATGCACCTATATTTGAATCGCCTACACTAGTACTGGTCTTAAAATTCCAATAACTTACGAATAGAATGATTCCCAACCAGAGCCACGACAGCCAATTGTATGTATGTGACAGTAAAACATCGGTATAAACAGCTACAATTATAAGTAATGGCACAACGGCAGCTATAAGGTAACGATAAGTTAAAAAATTCATAGAAGAGAAACAAAGGAAACAAAATACAAATGCTAATGAAAGAATTATGTACTTTTTTTGGTAGGTATTTTTCAGGAAAAGCTTGCCGGTATAGATTACTAAAAAGTACACCAAAACAACTATAAAAACAATAAAGAAAGGTATGGGAGGTAATAAGCGTACTGCTCGCAAATCATCAATAAAATAATAGATTAAAATAAAGGGCAGGATAAGGACCAGATAGTGTGGCTTCCTGTTCTTTATAGATGCCCAAATAGCAAGAATCAAAAGCAAAATGTAATAAAAGCATTTGTAGTTTTCATTAAAACATAGCTTTATTCCCGCCATTCTAAATCGATACCAAAAGGATGGCCAGCTATGTTCTATAAGGTCAGAATGCATAGGAAAAATATACCACCCTCGTTGATGCTTCTGGATAAGAAAAAATACAATAACCAGCAGGCAAGGGATACCGATTGAAAGCAATTGATACAAACGTTTTTTTAATTGTACTTTTTTGTCAAAGGCACAAATAAGTGCATCCAGTCCTAGCACAAACCCCATGATTAGCCCACTTTCTTTGGTAAAGAATAGTGCAGCCAGACATAAGGTGGTGAGTATATAGTGGCCACGAATATAAAAAACAAGACTCAAAAAGGCAAGGAAGGCAACCAGCACCTCTAACATAACAAAAGATGACTGCACAAAGAATAATTCTTGAGAAGCCACTAACAATAATGCAAATGTTCCTACTCTCTTGTTAAACAAGCGTAGCCCTGTTTCATAAATAGCAATGAGGAAAAGTAAAGAGATGAAAAGGGAGAAAGAATGCATTGCGAAATGCGAACTGCCAAAAATCTTCATCCATAGTGCAGCAATGGCATGGAAGAAAAGTGGATGCCCACGGGACAATTCCGGATTCACAGCATCCGGCATCAGGCTTATGCCGTGATGCAGCATTTCCCTGATAGCAGGAGCATAAGGCCAGCTCTCATCCCAGTAATATGGGTAAAATAAATGCGGTATCTTGAATATAACAAATACCAACAATACCAAAAGTAATACCCAATACTTTTTTACAAAGGCTGTCATGTGCCAAAAATAGACATTTTTTTCGCAATGTATGCCCTATTTTCAAGGGCGTAATGTAGAAATCTGTTTAACGAAAGTAATACTTGAAAAACACGTTCTATATCCAAACAGAATTCTATATTTCATTTCGTTATGATGAAAAATCGTTACTCCATTACATTGCGAAATGACGGCTTTGTATGTGGAATTCATAAACTAAAAATTGTTGCTTATAGTACTGCTAATAAAGAATAAATCCACCTTTTTTTTAGGGTGGATTTATTCTTTATACTAAAAAATCACTATTTATTTCGCATCCGGAATATCACGCGTTTTTAGCCCGAATGTTTTATATAACCAATCTTTTAATCTAAAGCTAAGTAAGCACATTACAGGTACTGCAATAAGGGTAAGGAAGGTAGCAAAGCTTAAACCGTAAATCATTGTCCAAGCTAATGAAGACCAGAATGCAGCACTGTCGCCACCAAAATAGATGTGTGGATTAAGTTCTGTAAATAAAGTACCAAAGTCTATATTTAGACCTACAGCCAACGGCACTAAACCTAAAATGGCTGCTGTAGCTGTTAACAATACAGGAGTCATCCTTGTTCTGCCGGCTTCAATTATGGCATCATAAGGTTTCATGCCTTCTTTTAGCATCATATCCATAAATTCTACAAGCAAGATGCCATTTCGTACCACAATACCTGCAAGTGCCACAATACCTATACCACTCATTACCATAGAGAAAGTGTTCTTAAAGATAGCATAACCCAGCATTACACCTGTAATACTAAACAATACCTCACTTATAATAATAACCGTTCTACTTAGCGAGTTAAACTGTAAAATTAGAATTAAGAATATAAGCATCATTGCAATACCCATGGCACTACCCAAGAATGCACCTGTTTCTGCTTGGTCTTCCTGTTGACCACCCATTTTTATATTTATAGATGCCGGTGCATGAAACTGGTCTATTTCACGTTGCACAGCCGCAACAACATCATTGTCGTTAAAGCCAGATATTACATTGGATGAAAGTGTGATAATCCGCTTTTCATTTTTACGTTTTATGCCTCCATAAGTTGACCCATAATGAATATTGGCAAATGCACTTATAGGCACAGTACGTATCATACCACCCATACCCATGTCTCTAAATACAATTGGTAAATTTCTTACCGCATCTATATCTGCTCTTTGGCTTTTCATAAGACGCAGATTAATAGGGTAATCATCATTGGCATCTCTAAACCTTGATATTTCCTTTCCGAATATTGCAGTACGTAAATTAGAGGCTACTGCATAAGTAGAGATACTTTCGTTATTCATTCGTTCCCTGTCAATATCAAAAACGATTTCAGGTTTATGGGCATCAAAATCGCTTCGCAATTCCTCAACACCCGGCACTTGTTTGTCTCTAAGTATTTTCTTTAATCGTTCCGATGTGTTAACAAGCGTATCTAAGTTTTCGCCGGTAATATCTATTACTATTGGTTTTGGTAATGGTGGGCCACCACCTTCTTTATCTACTGTAACTTCGGCACCCGGATAAGCTCTTACTGCTGCTCTTATTTTTTGTAGATAGTCGGCTGTAGATACTCCATTACGCTCCGCATATTCTACAAACGCAACTGTAATTTTACCTTTGTTAGGGAAATCTCCTATTTCACCTGCATTAGGGTCAACGGCGTCAACAGTAACATTAGCAATTACAGATTTTACAATTTTGTTTTTCTTTCCTGTAGCAGGGTCATTGCCTAAAACATCATTTACTTTCTTTTCCATACTACGCAATACTTCGCTTGTATATGCTTGGTCTGTACCTACCGGTAAATTTAAATACACATAAGCAAAATTGGGCTCTGCTGATGGGAAAAACACAAAAGGCACATGACGAGATGAATAAAAGAAAATAGATATAGGAAGTAGGAAAAAAGTTACTAAAAATACCATTACGGGTACAGATAAAGCCCGCTTTAACCATCTGGTGTACCAGTCTCTGAATGCAGGCCATACTTTATCTTGGAATGCATGTATCATTTTGGAGAAAATAAATTTCTCTACCATAACAAACAGGAACAAGAACATAATGAAATTAGCGACACCAAAAGATTTAGACAGATAAAAGATAGAAGCAATAGCTAAAAATACGATTGTTAAAATTTTATCACGTTTCGTAAATTTTCGTCTTTTCTCGGCTTGGTGATTTTCGGGCTTCATGAAACTTACTGCAAATACAGGATTTATGATATAGGCTACCAGTAAAGAGGCAATTAAAGTAATAATAAGTGTAATAGGCAAGAAGAACATAAAGCTACCTATTACCCCTTTCCAAAATGCAAGCGGAATAAAAGGCATTAAGGTAGTGGCAGTACCCGATAATACAGGTAAAAAGACCTCTCCGGTAGCCATCTTTGCAGCCGTTTTAATGTCCATTTTACCATTGTCGAATATTCGGTGTGTATTTTCTATAACCACAATAGCATCGTCAACAACAATACCTAATGCCAGTAGAAACGAGAATAATACAATCATATTTAATGTAAAACCAATAGTGGGTAATACAAGAAAAGCAATGGCACAAGATAAAGGTACTGACATAGCCACAAATAAGGCATTTGTAACCCCCATAAAAAACATAAGAATTATGGTTACCAACAAGAAACCTATTATAATGGTATTTATAAGGTCGTGTAAGGTATTACGAGTTGTTTGCGACTGGTCTCCGGTGGTTATTACAGTAAGGTCTTTCGGAATATCATTATTTTTTTGCATTACCTTTACAAGGTCTTGTATCTTGTCTGATGCCTCAATTAGATTGGCTCCTTTGGCTTTTATAACATTTAAGGTAATTACATTTTTATTATCAAGACGGGCAAAACTTTTTTGTTCGGCATAGCCATCAACAACTTCCGCAATATTTTTTAAATAAATACTATTTCCTTTTGCGTTTTTTACAATTATTTCTGCTAATTGATTCGCATTTTTAAATTCATTTCTAATACTTAAAACCCGCTTTTGGTTGTTCATAGATACCTCGCCGGCAGTAGTAGAAACGTTCTCTGATGCCACGGCTCTGTCAATATCATCGAAAGAAATACCGGATGCCTGCATTTTATACATATCCACATTTATCTGTATTTCTCTATCAAGAGCACCTACTCTGTTTACTTGTTTTATTTGCTTTAAGGCTTCAATATTATCTTTAACCTTATCGGCATACATTTTTAAGCGTTTAAGGTCGTAATTACCCGATATGTTAACAGACATAATCGGTATTTCAGACAAGTCAATATCTTTTACCTCCGGCTGAAAAGGCAGATTCTTTGGTAAATCTTGCTTGGCTTTATCTACAGCGTCTTTTACGTCCTGTTTGGCTTTGGGTATTTTTATGTCGGTATTAAATTCTACAATTACTACAGAATAATCTTGGAAAGAATTACTGGTTACTTTTTTAACCCCTGTAAGGTTTTTAACCTGTTTTTCAATGGGTTTGGTAACAAGGTTCTCCATGTTCTCGGGCGATGTACCCGGATAAACCGTTTGAACTATTATTTGCGGAATTTTAATTTCCGGAAACTGTTCTTTAGGCAAGTTCAGGTATGCCATAAGCCCGGTAAGGGTAATAATAATGGTTATTATATATATAGCGGTACGGTTGTTTATTGCCCAGCTACTTGGCTTAAACTCTTTAAATACGTCTTTCATTTTAATGCTTTAAAATAATGAAAATAAAAATGTTTTGGTTTCTACATCAACTAGTATATTCTAATTATACATAGTGTGTAATTACCCATTTAAACAATTATTACTGAATTTTTATTGATTGTCCATTATCCAATTCTTCATAACCTGCTGTAATTACTTGGTCTCCTGCTTTTAAGCCTGAAAGTATCTCTACCATTCCATTGGCATTTTTACCTACGGTTACAGGTATTATTTTTACTTTATTGTCTTCTGCAATGCTTAACATATCGCCTTGCATTGTTTTTTGTATTACCGATACAGGTACAACAATTGCTTTGGGGTTTTCGTAATTTATTATTTTCATTATACAAGCCATATTAGGGTGCAACTTTGTATTGCTTGCCAACATTACTTGCACCACAAAAGACCTTGATGAAGGGTCAACCGCTTGTGCTACATAACTTAAATTTGTTTTGATGCTGTCGTTTAAATCAGGTAACAATAATATTACCGGGTCGCCCTGTTTTACTTTGCCTAAATAATTTTCGCCTAAGTTGGCTTCCGCTTTCAGTTTGTTATAACTAACTACTTTAAAACCATTGAAGCCGGGTTGTGCAACATCACCCACTTTTAGATTAACAGCATCTATAACACCACTTATTGGTGCTATAATTCTATACATATCTCTTTGTGTTTGCAAGGCAGTAATTTGCTTTTGTGTAGCTTCATACTGTGTTCTTGCAGTAAGCAATTGCAACTCGGTACCAATGTTTTGAGCCCAAAGTCTTTGTTGCTTTTCGTAAACAGATTTGGTTAAGTTTAACTGTGGCATTACCGTTTCTATTTGTTGTTCTATAATAGAGGCATCAAGTAAAGCTAAAACTTGCCCTTGATTCACTTTCTGCCCTGCTTTTACCAAAATACTTTTTACCGTACCGGGAGCTTTGGTAGTAGCCAATATATTTTCGTCTCCGCTTATTTGGCTCTGCACTTCCACATAAGCATGAAATACACTTGGCTGCATAACACTAACGGATACAGGCGTAACCTTTGTTGTATCTTTTTTGCCGGCTTCCATATTCTTGATTTTCAAATCAAGCTGTGCTCTTTGCTTTTTTAATTCAATAATGTCTTCCGAGTTATTACCGTTTTTACTACCACAGGCAGCAAACAGGATTGCCGGTACTATTAAATAAATTAGTTTTTTCATTTTATATTGTTTATTATGTTTTGTATTTATGTTTTAGTTTTTCAATAGTCCTAAAGCTTTTTTCAAATCAGCCTCGGCATTAATAATATCTAACAATGCACTGAAATAATTATTTTGTGCTCTCAATAAGTCTGTTTGTGCTTGTGTTACTTCCAGATTGCTACCTACACCTGCTTTATACTTTTTTTGTGCAAGGTCAAGCACATCGTTAGCGAGGTCCATATTGCGCCTTTGGCTTTGCACTTGTATAATAGAATTTTTAAGATTTGTTTTGCTTACAGCAGATTGAAAATCTAAAGATTGTTTTAGGAAATCAATATTATTATTTGTTTTTTCTATGTTTAATTTAGCTTCTGTAATTTGATTTGCCCGCATAAAACCATTAAAAATAGGTACAGTAATTTGCAGCCCAATTGTGGAATTAAAAGCATAGTCGTTAAATTTAAAAACGTCTCCGAATTTATTAGAGCCATAATTATAGCCCATAGCACCAAAAGCCGCAACGGTAGGAATAGCTGATAATTTATATCTTTCCAAATTGAACTCATTTAGTTTTAATGCCGTCTTTAATAAATTATATTCCGGTACACGGTCATAGTTTTTATCCATATTTAAAAGCGAAAAAGCATCTTCTTTTCTTTGTTCCAATACAGTATCGGTAAGTATAATAGTGGCATTTATATCCATTCCTATTTGGTATTTAAGCATCTGCTCCGATACTGTTAGTAAATTAGCAATACGAATACTGTCGCTTGCCAAATTATTTACTTGCACACTTGTGCGTTCTTCGTCAATTTTTTCAGCAAAACCGGTTTGGTGTGTTACAATAACATCATGTTCTAAACTGCGTGCATAAGTAAGCGAGCTTTTTACAATACCAAACTGACGATAAGCTATTACAAGAGCATTATAGGCTTTGTAGATATTGTAACGAATATTTTCTTCCGAAACAGCCCCATTTTGCCTTGCAAGTTCCATTATTGTATTTCTTGCTTTAACGGCTACAAAAACGCTACCGTCAAAAATAAGTTGCGAAGCACTAACACTTGCAGCACTTGCATAATTTAATGAAAATGCAAATTTTTGTACTGTACCCGGGAAACCGAAAAATTTACCATCCACAAACTGAGCAGTTGGGTTTAAGAAATCATCTACCTCTACTTTACCGTTTACATGCGGATAAGCAGCAGAAAGTGTTTGATTATTTTGTGCCTGCTGTATTAAAACATCAATTTTAGAGTTTTTTATAGATACATTATGGTTGATGGCATAATCCATACACATTTTTAAACTAAGAGGTGTAGCTTCTTGCCCTATAGTGGCAGAAACAGAAAATAAAAAAAATAGTATTCCTAAAAAAAATCTGTTCATATAGTTGTTGCTTGGTTTAAATATTTTACTTTGTATTTATGATATAGTTCTACACCTTTTTGGGTCATTATACCATATAAAAAATGTTCTCCTATTTCTATAAGTATAGACCCATTATAACTTTCTTCATTAAGTAATAAATGCGGCTGCAAAATTAGAAGAGAAGTCTCCAATCGGTATCTTGCTAATAGGTCAGCATTCAGTTTTTGTCGGTAAAGACCCTCCTGCATTCCTTGTGTTATATTATTTCTAAGCATCACAACATCTTTTTCAACCAATAGTTCTCTAAACTTATTATATGCTTCCGGAAAGTATTTTTTCAGTTCGTATAATGCCATTGGGTTTATGCGGCGGTTCATATCGTCCATAAAAGCCAACATGCGTACCATTGCATCCAATGCATTTTCGGTATCTTTAATAAGGGTATCTATTGTATCAGACATTTGTTCTTTATACCAAATAACAGAATCGTTTACCACTTCGTGTTTATTGGCAAAATGTTGATACAAGGTTTTTTTTGATAAGGCAGTATGTCTGGCTATATCATCCATTGTAATTGTTTTAAAGCCATATTGGCGAAACAATTCTATAGAAGCACTTATTATTTTATTTATTAATGGTTCCATTTTACGGCACAAAACTACGGAAACATTTTGCGTAATAAATGTTTCCGTAGTATTAAATATTTATATTACAGTATTTGCGAAACCTATTTTGTAAAGACTGGGGAGATGCCTTCGTTTCTATTTTTTTTCAAATGTATAACTTAACCTATCTAATTATGCTTTTTTTAAGGTACTTGTTTTTTTTACTATCTCTCTAATTATAGTATCTAAGTCGTTGGTGGCTTGTTTTATTCGGTCTATTATTTCGTAATTGTATTCGTATTCGTTAGGGTTATAATTAAATAATTCTGCAAGCCCCAAAATACTGGCTACCGGGCCTCTTACCTTGTGAGATTGTATCCACGCAATTTCGGTAAGTTTATTGTTTTGTTCTTGTATTTTCATGTATTGGCGTCTTTGCTCCGATATGTCTCTGGCAATACAGTTTACACCAATAATAGTTCCGAAATGGTCTATAATAGGGTTACTGCTTATTTCTTTACATAATATATCGCCTTCAAATATTTCTTCTACAATTTCTGTAAACGAGTCGCCTTTCAATGCTCGTTCGTAATCTTTTCTTCGGGTATTTATAAACGATTCCGACCCCCATTCGCCCAAAACATAATCACCGGGTTTGGGTACTATACCGGCAATATCGTATATAAAATCTTGGTATGGTCTGTTACAAAAAATAATTTCCAAATCTGTATTTACAGACCATATCAAATCTCTGGTATTGTTAATTGTGGCTAATAAATTTTGTTCGCTTTTTCTAATTCTTTCTTGCAGTGTTCTTTCTTTTGTTATATCTACGGTTACCCCGTTTAAAGTATCGGGTTTATTATCTTTACCTTTTTTAAAAGTTACATGTGCCTGTAAAATTTTAATTGTACCGTCTTTATGACAATAGCGGTATTCAACTTTAGTAGGTCCAATACTTTTTGCTGCATTCATAGAATCAATAAAAATCTGTAAGTCTTCCGGATGTATAGAGTTCAAAAAGTATTTACTATTATTCATTACCTCGTCTGGGTGGTAGCCAAACATTTTATAATAGGCATTATTTGCATAAGTTAAATCGAAAGTATCGGCAGTTCTAGACCAAATAACATCACTTATAGAAAATAATATATTGTCTAATTGTTCTTTTTGGTCTTTAATTAAATCGCTAAGTTCTTGGTTTTGTTTTTCTGCCATTAAAATATCATTTACATCTACAATAAAGGATATGCGGGCTTCTTTGTTTTTAAAATAAGTAGTTTGTGTATATATATGTACATGAAAGGTTTCTCCGTTTTTCTTAGTATGTTTCCAGTAACCTGCATCATATTGATTGTTGGCTATGTTGTAAAAGGAGCGTTGTACATCTTCTTTTTCTTCATTAGGTCTTAGGGCAGTAATGGTCATATTTAAAAACTCTTCTCTGGTGTATTGGTATGTTTCGATAGCAGCATTATTTACTTCTAAAAATTTTAATGTATTCATATCTACAATACAAACAGGAACCGGCCCCATATAAAAATGTTTTTTATATTCGGCATATTCAAGTAATTTATTTTCATAAATTTTATTTTCGCCTATTGCAGAGATAATAGCTTGTTCCAGAATTTCTTTATTTAGTTCGTTTTCATGTAAGAAATCGCTGGCTCCTGCTTTAATTGCTTTTACTGCATTCGCCACACTGCCGTCTGCGGAAAGTACAATTATTGGAATGGTTATATGCTTTTCATGTAAATGTTCTAATGTATCAAGTGAATCAGTATCATTTGTGGTACAGAAAATAAAAAGTTGAGCATCGCTTAAATTAGTATGCAATAATTCGTGCCTGTTTATGTATTTGTAAACCTGATTTATAGGAAAATTAAGTTCGGATAAATAGTTTGAAAAAAGAGGAAATGCTTTGTCTATCGTTTCAATAATATATATAAATTTTCCCATTATACCGATTTGTAAAATTTTGAATTGCCAAACTATTGATAAAAAATAATGCTACATTTAATTATTGTTTTTTTTAGGGCAAACGTTTTATTGTAAAAATCATTATGC
>CAIYTT010000194.1 GCA_903929195.1 uncultured Bacteroidota bacterium | reverse complement strand
TGCTTCTATTGCAGACCCAAGTAGAATGGCTGCTTTATTGCCAATTGTAAAAGAAAATACACAACCGGTATTGCTTGTTTTATCTGCAATTGGTAAAACAACAAATGCACTGGAAAACATTGTAAATCACGCATGTAGAAACGAGAAACCCAAAGCACAATGGCTGGCAAGTATGCTGGAGCAACAACATTTAGATTATGCTCGCAGGTTATTAAAAGGGAATTTTTTATTGGGGGCTTCTAAAGTGCTTAATAATTATTTTGCCGAATTAAATGAAGCTGTGTTAAATGCCGATGGTGTAAAATTTGACTTCGCTTATGACCAAATTGTGGCAATGGGCGAGATATTTTCGTCTTGTTTGTTTTCTTATTTCTTATTACAAAACGACATTGATAATGAATGGATAGATGCAAGGTTGGTGTTGCGTACCGATACAACTTACAGAGATGCTAATGTAGATTATGATTATTCGTTAAAGCAAGCCAAACAACTTATTGAAATACCTTTACAGCAAGGTTTATTTGTAGTAACACAAGGGTTTATTGGCGCTACTGAAACCGGTAACACGACTACATTAGGCAGGGAGGGTTCTGATTATTCTGCCGCTATATTAGCCGCAATGCTCAATGCAGAATCTGTAACAATATGGAAAGATGTAGAAGGCTTATTGAATGCTGACCCTAAATTGTTTCCTAATACAATAAAGATAGATAGAATAACCTATAAAGAGGTGATAGAAATGGCATTTTTCGGGGCGCAGATTATACATCCTAAAACAATAAAACCCTTACAAAACAATAATATTCCTTTATATATAAAATGTTTTTTTTGCAAAGACGGTCAAGGAACCATCATTACCGATGATATAGAAGAAATAGAATATCCTCCAATTATTGTTTTGAAAGAAAACCAAATATTAATACAGGTTACAACAAGAGATTTTTCGTTTATTACCGAAGACAATCTGAGTAAATTATATGAGGTTTTTCATAGATTAAAAATTAAAATTAACTTAATACAAAATGCAGCTATTAGTTTTATTGCCTGTATTGATAACAGAGAAGATAAAGTAAAGAGTTTAATTAATGAGCTATCAAAAAATTATAAAGTATTAAGCAACGACAATGTTAGCTTATTAACTATACGGCACTATAATACAGAAATAATTACAGAATTAACAAAAAACCGTAATCTATTGTTGCAGCAAATTACAAGAAAAACTATACAAGTGGTTATGAAATAGAGTTTTGTCTTAATTTAAAAATTTTATTTTATATAGTCCAGATTGCTTACTCATACAGGCGGGTGTTTATATGTTAGCATAGTTTCTCGCTTGTCAACTAAGTTGAAATACCATTTTTAAGTATATATATTATTAGGTATTTGCAAGGCTACTAATGAGAAACAATGAATCATTTTCACATCATTGTTTTTACAAGATTCCCTAATTTTTTCATCGCTTTTTCTACTTCCGGTGTCCATTGCATACCATAACTTAATCGCATACAATTTTGGTATCTGTCTTGCAGACTAAACATGGTACCCGGTGCTATACTTATTTTATGCTGTAGGGCTTCCTGATATAATTGATAGGTGTCTATTTTCTTATCTAATTCTACCCATAATATAAAACCACCTTGCGGATTGGTAACTTTAACCCCTTGTGGAAAATAATCGCCTATACCTCTTATACATTGCAAGCTATTGGCATGTAGGGTTTGTCTTAGCTTACGCAGATGATGCTCGTACCTGCCATTAGCCAAAAAATTACCTATCGCCGCCTGTTGTGCCGTTGCAGATGTTATGGAATGATACAATTTCAAACGTTTTATTTGTTCCATATATTTACCCGGTGCTACCCACCCCACCCTATAACCCGGTGCCAATGTTTTAGATATGGAACTGCACCACAGTACATTCCCTTCTTCATCAAAACTTTTGCAAGATTTAGGTCGCGTAGAACCAAAATAAACATCACCATATAAATCGTCTTCTATAAGGGGTATGCCGTGATGAGAAAATAGTTTAACCAATTCCTTTTTATTTTCTTCGGGAATACAATAGCCCGTAGGATTACTGAAATTTGTAACAAAAAAGAAAGCTTTAATATCGTGGTTTTTTAGTGCTTTTTTTACATCGCTTGGGTCAACACCGGTATCGGGGTCGGTTGGTAATTCTAAAACTTTAAGACCTATACTTTGTGCAAACCTTAAAACTCCAAAATAAACAGGACTTTCTACCGCTATTAGGTCTCCGGGTTTTGTAACTGCCATTAAACAGTAAGCAATTGCATTCATACAGCCTGACGTACTTATAATATCATCGGCTTTTAGATTCCCTCCCCAATGTATAGACCATCTTGCAATTTGCCTACGTAATAATTCATTACCCTGTACAGATTCATATAATGTGCCGTTACCATCCAAATCTCGCAGTGCTTGTATCATCGATTTATTTAACTGTGCCAGTGGTAAAAGTTCGGGGGATGGCAGACTTAAAGAAAATTTTACGATACCCGGCATAGCAAAATCATCATATACTTCGCTGATTATTGTTTCTACATCTTTTGATTTATTAATATCAAGCGGGTTACTCTTTGTTACCTTTTGTGGAAACCGGGAAGGATTAAACCGAACATAGTAACCCGATTGAGGACGCGATTCTATTAAGCCTTTACCTTCTAAATGGTAATAAGCTTGTAAAATGGTACTCACGCTTAAACCTTTCTCTTTACTCAACTCTCTAACCGAAGGTAATTTATCACCAATTTTAATAACCTCTTGTAGAATTTGCTGTTCAAAAACAGCGGCTGTCTGCATATAAAGATGCTCGTTTTGTAATGTATTCGTCAATTTCATAAAAAACAAACTGTTATGGTCAAAATTACGTAAATTGTATCTGTTTTGTATCAAATCTTTTTTAGAAATTTGTCCCGATTTTAATTTTTATATGGCGCCACAAACAAAAGCTTATTTATCGGTAGTATTTATATGTATTGTTTGGGGTACTACCTATTTAGCAATTAAAGTAGGTGTGCAGTATTATCCCGCTTTTTTATTTGCCGGTGTAAGGCAAACTATTGCAGGAATTGTATTAATGGTAGTAGCTTATCTTTTTAATAAAAAAACAGATTTCTCTATTAAAAATACATTAAGGCAAATGTTGGTTGGCTTTTTAATGTTGAGCCTTGGTAATGGTTGCGTAACATGGGGCGAAAAATATATACCAAGTGGCATTGCCGCACTTATCTGCTCTATGATGCCACTGTTTGCGGTTTTATTTAATCTGTTTGGCTCTAAAAAAGAACATTTTAATAGCACAATAGGCATTGGTATGCTTTTAGGTACATGCGGTGTAGGCTTAGTTTTCTTAAACGATATAAAGGAATTAAGCAACATATCTTATTTATGGGGCATACTTGCAGTATTATTTGCTACAGCTTCGTGGGCATTTGGCAGTATTATAAATAAAAAGAACACAAACCCTGTAAATCCATTCCTTAATTCCGGCATGCAACTTTTTTTCGGTGGCATTTTTATGTTAATAGCCAGCCCTGCAATAGATGATTATAAAAACCTTGTAATTTGGAATACTAATGGTTTGCTGGCATTAGCCTACTTAATTGTTTTTGGGTCTATAACAGCTTATGCAGCATACATGTATGCATTAAGAATATTACCGGTAGGCATTGCAACTATTTATGCCTATATTAACCCAATGGTAGCCGTTCTACTTGGTTATTTTGCCATGCAAGAGCCAATGAATTTATTTACAATACTTGCATTTGGTACTATCGTAATAAGTGTGTACCTTGTAAACAAAGGTTATAGAAAACAACACAAAACAGAAAATTTGAATACAGAAAATATAAATGAAGAAGCGTTTCCCGAAAATATTCCAATAGAGTCTTAACCAATTTAAATTAACAACAATGGAACACACCATCTCAATTAATGCACAAAAAGAAAGAAAAGTAACAGATACTAAATCTGTTCCATTTGGCAAAATACCAACGGAACACATGTTCATCGCTGAATATAGAGATGGTGCATGGCACGAACCCCAAATTGTTCCCTTCAGGGATATTACTTTAAGCCCTATGGCACTTTGCCTACATTACGGGCAAACGGTTTTTGAAGGTATGAAAGCCTTTGTAATGGAAGACGGTAAAATAAATATTTTCCGTATTCATAAACATTACGACCGCTTTATGAAATCGCTTACCCGTATGTGTATGCCCCATATACCCCGCGATTTATTTGTAAAAGCACTGCACCAGTTAGTAGCTTTAGACGCAGATTGGATACCTAAAGAAGAGCATGGTTCTCTTTATATTCGTCCGTTTATGATTGCCACCGAGAACAGAATAGGCGTAAAAATATCAGAAGAATATTTATTTATGGTAGTCTGCTCACCTGCATTTCAGTATTATTCTAAACCATTAAAAGTAAAAGTAGAAACCACTTATGTACGGTCTGCCGAAGGTGGTACAGGTGCTGCAAAATGTGGTGGTAACTATGGAGGTGCTTTTTACCCAACACAACAAGCACAACAAGAAGGTTATGACCAAATTTTATGGACAGACGCCAAAAACCATGAATTTATTGAAGAAAGCGGCACAATGAATGCCCTATTTTATATAGATAATGTATTGGTAACACCGCCATTGTCGAGCTCTATATTAGATGGCGTTACCAGAGACTCTTTAATAACCCTAGCCCGCGAAAAAGGAATTATTGTTGAAGAACGCGCCATTAGCTATAAAGAACTGGAACGTGCATTTAAAGAAGGTAAGAAAGTAATTGCATTTGGTGCCGGCACAGCAGCTGTTATTGCACCTATAGAAAGTATATGTATTAATGGCACAGCCTATAATTGCTATATAGAAAAAGATGCAATAATGTACGAACTACAAAACGACTTACTAAACATACGCAAAGGAACCACAGAAGACAAACACAAGTGGAATTTCATTCTATAATATTTGTTATAGAATGAGAAAGCTAATAATACTATTATTTATTTGTGCTTGTACTTATGTACAAGCACAAATAAAATTAGTACATAAGCCAAGTTTCGAAGAATATTTTCAATGCCCGCATTTACCAGATCTAGTTTCAAATGCTCGTTATTGGTCTGCAATAGTTAATACTTCTTATACTTTAGATACGAATTTTGTTTATCATGGTAATTATGGAACACTCCGTTCTTCCGGATTTTCCGCAGGGAATCCCACTCGTCTCCCACTCGTCCTCGTTTGTAATGAGGATGCTATTGATTGGCGTTTGTAACGCCACAAATCACATTCTTTACATTTTTCAAAGTTAATTATTTTATTTGATAAAATTTAAGGGCGTTAAAAACGCCTAACATTATTATCCTCGTTGCAAACGAGGACAAGTGAGGTATTACTCACCTATTTTCTTTTCTTTACAATAATTGTACCCTCCGGCTTTTCATATTCTTTAAGAGATTCTAATTCTTTTTTTATTTTTTCACTCCACATTAATTCGTTTTTTAATTTTAAAGAATAAGACATTTTTATGTTGCAATTGTACTTATTATTGTTATGCTTCATACATTCGGTATAGTACGAATTTACTATTTTATAATTATTATTCAATGAATCTATAATTCTTTCATAGTTAAGAATTTTCAAACATTGACTAACTGATTTTCTAAATTTACGAGCATATACTTCACATTCATCAAATTTATTTTGTTGATGTATTAAGTTTAAAATTGTATAAGATGTTAATATTGATTGATAAGGCAAAAAAAATGCAAATATATTATAGTAATAAGTGGTATCATTTAATCTGATAATATTTCGTTGAATATCACAATTTGGAACATTAAAGTCAATAAAAGTTGTATCAGAATTTATTTCTAAAGTATCAAAAGATTCCTTCTGAAGTGAAGTGTTAATAGGATTGTAATACGAGCTAAGCAATTTATGTATTTCTGTTAATAATCGGAAATCTATATAAATATTCGTTCCTTCATATTTAAAACTATCATACCCTTTCTTAAAATTACTCTTATTGATACTTTCCTTTATCAAAATAGAATCATTATATTTAATTGTATGACGAAAAAGGCTATCCAGTGTGTTTTTTTTCTTTTCATCAATTGCCGAACTAATATTATTGCCACTTGAATCTAAATATTTGTCAAACTGTCCATCATTAATATAGCTATACTCGTTTAACTTAATTATATCTTTTCTACCTGTTGTTTCTTTAATTCTGAAATCAGATGCAGTCAATACAATATTTTTAGTCCATTTTATATAATAGTATTGAAATGCGTCATTAAGTAAAAATTCATTTTGCGCATATAGCGGCAAATTGAATGACAATTGAATGGCAATAATAAATATAATTTTGATGCAAAATCGCATATTAGTCTTAATTTTGATTAATCATTTGTTTGCCAAAAGAAAAATACACTATAATGTTCTCTTCCTGATTGACCCCACTCGTCCTCGTTTGTAACGAGGATGCTATGGATTGGCGTTTGTAACGCCACAAATCACAATCTTTACATTTTTCAAAGTTAATTATTTTAATTGATAAAGTTTATGGGCGTTAAAAACGCCTAACCTTATTATCCTCGTTGCAAACGAGGACAAGTGAGAACACAATTAGGATTTAATTCCAATAGACACAATTAGGATTTAATTCTTTTGCTATTTTCTTTACCTGTAGGTATTCTGTTTCAAATTGACCATTATCTTTAATTTTTATAGCTCCTGTACGGTAACATTCAATTATTGTCTCTATTGCTGTTTCCAAAGATTCATAACATGATTCTGCACCTCTAATTCTTAGTATACTTGAATAATACAATGTTGGTGTTTTCCCATCTTTATCAATATATAAGTACCCACCACCCATATCACTAAATATAGGAAATAAGTCTTTACCATAGCCAATAGGATTTGTAAGCTCAAAATTATACCTTTCAATTGCCTCATCTAATGTAAGTAAGTTAAGACGAAATAATAAAAAAGTATTTCTTACACTTATGTGTATATTTTCCGAATTATATATCAAAAAATAATTTATCCCATTCCGCCATTCATATAATTGAATAATAACTTCATTTATTATTCCATAAGGTTTAATTTTAGAAATTATTTCTTCTCTATGTAATCTTTGTTTAAAATAGGTTAATGTTGGTATATTGTAGAAAGTAAGCGTATCTTCTAATTTCTTAAATTGTTCTATTAAGCTCATAAATGTAAATTTTTATGTTATTTAAATAAGATATATAATATTTAAAAAGTCCGGATTATTTTCACAAGAAAAAATAATTTAATTCAGTCTATTCTTTTTGCCAATAAACACAATTAGGGTTTAATTCTTTGGATATTTCTCTAACTAAGTCAAAATCAAATTCCCAATACCCCTCATCTCCTTTTTTCATTGCTCCTTTATTATAACATTCAATTGTAGTTTCAATTGCTCTTTCTAAAGATTCATAATACGATTCTATATTTCCAGGCATCGTATAATCAAAATGATACAAGATAGGTGTAATCCCATCTTTATCAATATATAAATAACTTCCTGCGTAATCACTAAATATTGGAAATAATTCTTTACCGCATCCATAAATACTTGTCAACTCAAATTCATAGCTTTCAATTGCCTCATCAATTGGATAAAAATTAAACCCTATTAATATATCTATTTCGCCTATGTATTCGTTGTCTGAATTAAACTTTATCCCATTTCGCCATTCATATAACTCGATAATAACTTCATTGTTTATACCATAAGGTTTTAATTTAGAAATAATTTCCTCTCTGGTCAGTCCTGGTGCAAGATTTTCCATCAACGGTATATTATATAAGGAAAGAATGTCTGCTAATTTTTTAAATAGTTCTTCAAATCTCATTGTTTAAATTTTTAGGTTGTTTTTGCATTATAATTACATTGGTATTGTGTTTGATTTTCAATAATCATTTGCCATAATTCAGCATTAAAAATAATTATAAATACAGGAAAAGCAGGTCTATATGGTATTGGTATCGGTATTGGTTCAATAATACGTGGTATAGGTTTGTAAATGTCTATGGGTGATATTATAGGAAATGGATTAAATACAGGAGATGGTGCAGGTTGAGTAACGGGAGCAGGTGAGTTTTTCGGTTTTTTATCTAAATTTGGTACTAAAATAATTCTTACAGTATCTCCAGTATGCATTTTATTTGTTCTAATTATACTGCCGAAAGCGGCTCCATGCTCTACATTTTCTTTTATTGGAATATGGCGTACTATTGCTCCTTCACCTCCTTGTTTTACACTCTTGTATGGCGATTCGTGCCTGTCCATGCCTGGTATTCTTTTGATTCCATATAAAGCTGCCGTACTCCTTTTATTTGCTTTACCTTTATCAGAATCATATATCCATTTATTTCCATACTTAATTATTGCTAGCGAATCTACTGTATAGGCATTTGGCCATTCTTCTTCGTATACTTCAAAATCAACAAGTTTTGGCTTATTTCCATTATTAATATTAGGCATTATGCCTGAAATACTATTTAAAAAAGAATTTATAAATATTTCACTTTTTTCATCAACTGTATCATTTTTATTATTTTTATCATACAAACTCATTATTGCAATCTTATCAAGTTTAACATTTTTATTATACTCTGCTTTAGGTACAAAAGGTCTATCAATTTTTAGTTGGTCTATAACTGCATTATTTGTATATTTTTCTGGTTTTTCGGTAATTGGTAAAAAATGATTACTGTTATCAAAATAACCAATACTATAATCTTCCTCATTTGGCATTACCAAATAACTATAATTATGCTTACCTATTTTGAGCGAACCCACTCGTCCTCGTTTGTAACGAGGATGCTATGGATTGGCGTTTGTAACGCCACAAATCACATTCTTTACATTTTTCAAAGTTAATTATTTTATTTGATAAAATTTAAGGGCGTTAAAAACGCCTAACCTTATTATCCTCGTTGCAAACGAGGACAAGTGAGGGTGTTTCGCTACCTCTCATTAATTGGCTAGCACCCATTATTTGCCCTGTTGGGTCTTGCCACCACCTATTACCATATTCATCTTGCCCTATATATTTAAAACACATTCTACTTGCTCTATTCTATTTTGTTGAATCTCAATTTATCACCTGTACTATAATTTACAGTATCTGTATATAGTAATTTATTTGAAATTGAATCGTATAAATTAACAGTACCAATAATATCAGCATTTTTAAGACATGGTAATATAAAATAATCAATATTGTAATCATTTCTATAATTATATTTCTTTATTGAATCTTCTATAGAAAGATTATATAGTTTTTTAAATGTCATTACATATTTAAAAGATACCTTTATTTTTGGTGGCTTAGCAACAATTCCTAAAATCCCAATTCTTGTATCTTTTGTACGTATTTTACCTGCAAAAACTACTGGCTTACCGTCTATTTTTTCTATTTTTGAATTTTTGCCATATTTAATTTTAAAACAATATTCATCTTCTTTGTTAAAATAATTGAATTTATAATAAAGTACTTCTCCTTCTTCATTATATAAAGTATTTGAGCCAACTATAGAATCTTTTACATAATGGATAATTTCATTAATTTTACCATTTTCAAAATAAAAATAACTAAATCCATCTTTTTTGCCATTTTTGCATTCTATGTGAAAAAGTTGATTTCCATTTGAATAATATTTAATATAGTTCCCATCTACAACAGAAACCGTGTCTTCTACTAAATATTCTTGTTCGTAAACTATTTTACCATCTTTTGTAAAACATTGATAATTAATATGATTATTACTTTCAATTACCTCTTTAAAAATTAGTCCACCAATATCATTATTCTTACAAGAAATTAAATTTAATAACAAAATAACATATAATATAATTTTCACTATTATTTGGTTTTATGAATAAATAAATTTTGCATAATTTTTTACTATTGCAATTTCTGCAGTGGTAAACTTATGCTGAATTTTTTAATTAGCTGATGTGAAATACTATCATACAATATTGCATGATATATACACTTTGCACTACCATTCGCAGATGAATTAAAAAATTTTATGTCATTATTGATATAACCAAGATTTGAATCATTCAATTCAATAACTATACTTTTTTTTCTCTCTTTTAAACCTAAGAATAATTCGCACGAATATTTAGAAACAATTTGAGGTGGTGAAGCGAAGTATATTTGAAATGGAGTATCCCCATTTTTAATTTTAACTAAATATATTGGGCTGTTCTCTACACTATCTATTTTACCCTCTGAACCATAATATACAATAAAATAATGACTATTATCAAGTGAATCAAATTTCGTTCTTGGAAAAACAAAAACATATTGTTTTATTAAGCCGTTTTCATAAAATATTTGAGAACCAGCTAAAGCTCCATGTAGAAAATGTCTTATCTGGATTATTGTACTATTTTTATCATATCCGTAATATACACCATCATATTCATCGTTAATTTCATGTACAATCGACTTTAATTTCCCATCTTCATAATAAAATTTTACAAATCCATCCCCGATCAGTCCGGTATCAGTTTTTATACACTCTTTTTCAAAAACGAGTATTCCTTTATCATTGTATTTTTGTTTTATATAATGATTATTTTTCCCGGTAATAACAATATCTTTTTTATTATTGTTTTTGCAACTATATATCACCATTAAACATAATAAAATGCTATAGTTTATTAATATTTTTATTTTATACCCCATTCTTCAAGTGTTTTTTTAATCTCTAAATTTGTATAATGTAATTTCTTCAATGTATCGACTATCTCTTTATGGTATCCAGATGTATCAAAACCTTCATATCCTTCAGCCCACCAAACTCTTATGCCTTTATGTTCGTTCGATGTATCTACATCATAAGTTGGATGACCTATGAGTATTTTTTGTTGAGGAATATTTGATGAAGTAGTATTCTTTTCGAAATAACTTATTTTATAATTTATTTTATCAATTTTTAGTTCTTTTTCATTTTCCTTTATTCTCTTCTCATCATCTTCTAAATATTTTTTCCATTCATCTGATTTTTTTGCTTCTGCTATCTCTTTAGGGTTATCTTTTATAAATTTTTGCAGCTTTTCTATTTTCTCATCAACTGTCATCACACCTTCAAAATCCGGTTCTTTAATTAATCCTAATATTACCAATTGATATATCTCATTCAATGCTTTTAAATCAACAACTATTACCTTGCCACCGGGTGCTAATCGCGTTTTTGTCCAATCAGTTCTATAATCCCCATCTCCAAATATCCAAGCTCCAAATGATTGGTAATCAAAGATACTTTTATGAATTGGTCTGCTACTTATTTTTTTATATTTACTATCCTTTTTTGGCATAAACGGAGGTGCTACATATAGTACATCAATTTTTTCAGGATTATCTTTAGACAAAAGTAAATCAAAAAATTTGTATTTAGGTAAGCTTCCTAATACGTCTCTTTTGTCTATTATATCTTTTTTGTTATTTATGCCACCTAATCTTTTATGTTTATTACTTTTAATGATACTACCACCTATTACCGGTTTCTTATCTATCACCTCACTTGTATCTGTTACACCTGTTTTTTCTGCAATAAGTTTTACATCTTGCTTTGGTTCTTCACCTCCGCCTATTGCTTTCACCTCTTTTTTAGGTTTTTCAGGCACATTTGTTTTATCTGCCACAGCATGTTCCGGGCTGCTTACCACTACAATACTGCCATCTTCGCTATAGCTGTATTTATAATCATTTTTAATGCGTGGTATCTCCATTTTTATACCTGTACCCGGCAATAATATATTACCATAATACAAATACAAAAAATGCCTGTCAACTACTACACCTCTTATGGTTCTTAAATCATCTATTCTAAAACCTGCCTGTATATGGTAATCGGCACCTGTAGGGCCATTGCTGCCATCGCTTTTGCCTGTATGTTCCTCTCCGTTTTTAAGGTACTTGTATTCCATTACGTCATACTCGCCCTCTTTTATTTTGCCCAGTTCGTGCATTATAATAGGCGCCATGCCTATTATTAAACTACCGGCTATCCCTTCTACATCACTTTGCCCGTGTTGGTTCACCATTATCGGGTCGTCAACTGCACTACTTAATATACAATTACCATATAAGTTCATTCCCTTTGCCACCTCACCTAAAGGAGGTAACCATGCAGCACCGTTTAGTGTTATATTATATACATCGCTAAGGTTTATATGTCCGTCAACTGCCGCAACATGATAGGGGTTTGTAACGCCACAAATCACAATCTTTACATTTTTCAAAGTTAATTATTTTAATTGATAAAGTTTATGGGCGTTAAAAACGCCTAACCTTATTATCCTCGTTGCAAACGAGGACAAGTGAGGGCA
>CAIYTT010000193.1 GCA_903929195.1 uncultured Bacteroidota bacterium | reverse complement strand
CTGCTATAAAAAAAATAGCTCGCAAGCCCTTTGATGTACATTTAATGATAGAAAAACCTGAAAGATACTTTGAGGATTTCGCAAAAGTTGGTGCAAATATACTTACGGTACACATAGAAGCATCTACTCATTTGCACCGTAGTATTCAGGTAATAAAATCGTTGGGTATGCAGGCAGGTGTGGCTTTAAATCCTCACACTCCGGTTAGTTTATTAACAGATATTATTTTTGAAATAGATGTTGTTTGTCTTATGAGTGTGAACCCCGGTTTTGGCGGACAAAAATTTATTAACCAAACTACTCATAAAATAAAACAATTGAAACAATTAATTAAAGATTGCGGTGCAAGTACTTTAATTGAAATAGACGGTGGAGTAAGTTTAGAAAATGCACCCACTCTAAAAAAATGTGGTGCCGATGTATTAGTTGCCGGAAACACCGTTTTTTCTTCGCCTAATCCGGTAGAAACAATTAAAAGCTTAAAATAGAAGTGAAATAATTTAATTTATATACCGTTCTATAATTTATGTGGCAAATCCGCAGTTTATTTTCTTTAATATTTGTTTTGATTTTTACAAGTGCTGTAGCCCAAAAGGCTTTTATAACGGGTATTGTAAAAGACGAACATCACAAACCAATAGACTCAGCAGTTGTATTTGACGAAATTACCGGTTTTGGCGCTTATACCAACAAAGCAGGTTATTACCTAATGGAAATAACTGCCGGTAAAGAAATAAACATTATCTATGGCTATCCGGGTTTTCTTACCAAAAAAATTACTGTAAATTTAAATATCGGGCAAACAAAAAACATTGATATAGTACTTAAAGAAAATATGTTAGGTACAGTACTCGTAAAAGGCAAATTTGACCGTAATGCCGGTTCCTTACCATTTGAACGGATGTTAGGGAAAGTAGATTACAATCCGGGGATAATTGGTGGTATAGAGGGCATTATTAAAACCCAAACGGGCTCTAATAATGAGTTAAGCTCCCAATACAGTGTAAGAGGCGGTAATTTTGATGAAAACTTGGTGTATGTAAACGATTTTGAAATTTATAGACCTTTTCTAGTAAGGGCAGGGCAACAAGAGGGGCTAAGTTTTGTTAATTCTGATTTGGTTTCGGATGTAAATTTTTCAGTGGGTGGTTTCCAAGCTAAATACGGGGATAAAATGAGTAGTGTGCTTGATGTTACCTATAAAAGACCTACTGAATTTGCTGGTTCTGTTGCTTTAAGTTTATTGGGTGCTAATTTACATTTGGAAGGTTGCACTAAAAATCAAAAGCTGTCGTACTTAATTGGGGCGAGGCAAAAAAGCAACCAATATATTTTACAGTCTCAACCTACACAAGGTGTATATAATCCCTCGTTTACCGATATACAAACCCTAATAAATTATAGACCCAATAGCAATTGGGAATTAGAAGCAATAGGGAATTATGCCCGTAATCGCTTTACTTTTTTTCCTGAAACACAAACCTCCAGTTTTGGCTTGCTGAATCAGGCTTACCAATTAAGAGTATTTTATACCGGTAGCGAGTTCGACCAGTTTGACTCTAGATTTGGGGGTATATCTGCCGCATACCATCCTGATTCCTCTTCGCCATTTAAAATAAAATTTCTCGCTTCCGGTTTCCAAACCAATGAATATGAAACCTTTGATATAGCAGGCGAATATCTGTTTGGTGAATTACAAACGGATATGAGTAAAAAAGACTTCGGGCAAATAAAAACCTATTTAGGTACGGGTATGGTGCAAGATTTTGCCAGAAATTACTTAAATGTAAATGTAGGGAATGTAGGATTTAAAGGCTCTTATGAACTGAAAAACAATATGATACTTTTTGGCAGTAATGCAACTTTTACAAATATAAGCGATGACTTGCATCAATGGGAACGGAGAGACTCTGCAGGCTTTTCGCAGCCTTATAATCCGTATTTACTTAGAATGGCTTATTTCTATAATTCCTCTGCCGATTTTAATTATACACGTGTGAGTGCCTATTTGCAAGACCTTTTTAAATTTGATTCCGGCAGGTTTTCTGTAACTGCAGGTTTAAGATTTAATTACAGCTTCTTGAACAGTGAAATGATTTTAAGCCCCAGATTGCAACTTGCATTTAAACCCTATTGGATAAATGATTGGGTTTTTAAAATGGCAGCAGGTAATTATGCCCAACCACCTTTTTATCGCGAAATGAGGGACTGGAATGGCAATGTAAACACCCAATTGAAAGCACAACAATCGAACCAATATGTATTAGGTGCAGACAATAATTTTAAAATGTTTAATAGACCGTATAAATTTATTGGCGAAATTTATTACAAAGACTTAAAAAATCTTGACCCCTATATTTATAATAATATACAAATACAATATACCGGCAAAAATGATGCAATTGGCCATGTATATGGTGGCGAATTGAGGCTTTATGGCGATATTGTAAAAGATGCAACCTCGTGGCTAAGTATAGGTATTATGAAGGGAGAGCAAAAAATAACAGACAGCAATATGATTACCGGTTATAAAAATTATTTCCCCTTGCCGTCAGACCAGCGGTTTATGCTGGGTATGTATTTTGAAGATTATTTACCCCGAAATAAGAATTTTAAAGTACATATTAACTTAATGTATGCTTCCGGGCTGCCTGTCGGTTCGCCATGGAGCCACATGTATCAGGATTTATTGCGACTGCCCGATTATAAACGAGTAGATATTGGTTTTTCGGCATTATTGCTTGATACCAAGCATAAAGAACTACCGGCACACAGCTTGTTTAATAATCTGCATACTATTTGGATGAGTTTAGAAGTTTTTAATTTATTAGGCATACAAAACACCCTATCCTATTCTTGGATACAAGACGATAGCAGCCAGCTTACATTTGCAGTACCTAACAGGCTAACTTCAAGACTTTTAAACCTGAAAATGTTATTTAAGTTTTAGTATTTTTCCTTTAAAAGGCTTGCAGGATAAGGGTTTTCAAGATTTTGTATAATTTTTTAGTAAAAATATTTTGTATTGAAAACAAAAACCTTATCTTTGCACTCCGATTTGCAAAAAGGTAGTCGGGAACAGTTCTTTTATTAATGATTTCGTAGCTCAGTTGGTAGAGCAATACACTTTTAATGTATGGGTCTTGGGTTCGAGTCCCAACGAAGTCACTTTTTAAAATTAAAAGCTATCTATTTATAGGTAGCTTTTTTGTTTTTATATGCATCTGCTACCCACAATTGGGAGGTAATGAACAAAAAGGTAGGCTGAAAATTTCTGTAATTTCAACTACTAGCTTTTTAGGTAAATCAAAAAAAATAAATTATTTATGCTTAATCATTTTAAAAATACTATAGTTATTGCAATTCTTCCTTTTAGTTCCCTTCATTCCTTTAGTTTTACAAAGAAATTAGGGCATAGAAGAATTCATAAACTTCAAAACGAATCAATTATATATGTTGTAAATAATATTGATTCCTTTTATCTCCACCTATTGTTAGTTTTAAAGATAGCAATTTTACCAATATTATATATAAAATCAGTAACAATATACCTTTTAGTAAGGAATTATTGACCTATTATTTTATATATAATAAATATGAGAGTAAACCTGATAAAGTATAGAGTTCAATAAATATAATATTAGTAAATTTAAGCTAATATGACATGGCTCATTAGATAAATTAAAAGACAATATTAAAGTTGATGATTTATTTATGCAAATACGACATGAATACCAAATTGATGATTGCTTATATATAGAACTTATCCTAGCATCATATGGTTATAAATCACGTGATGCTTGTCATATTTTTTTCAAATACAATTCAAGAGGAAAATTAATCAACAGATATATGCAGTGTGTATTATATTAATTGATTACATGAAATAGTTATTATTTTAATAAAATTCTTTCAAATCAGCGGATTATGAGTGTGAACCAAATAATAACATATAGATTCCAATTGCTCTTTTTTAATCACTTCTTCGTGAAATATTCCCATACCGGCAATCTAATTGTGATTCTGCTTTTTCTATACGCCTTTTTATTGCATACTCAATTCATTGCACCCTTTTTACTACTACTAACAAAAGTAAATATCCTCATTCAGGCAACATAATTAATTGTATAGCCTTACTTTACCTGCTGCATTTCTACCAACTTTTTGTACTTCCCTTCTGTATTTAATAGTTCGTTGTGTGTACCTCGTTCCACTACTTTGCCATTTTCTAAAACGATAATCTCATCGGCATATTGCACGGTAGATAGCCTATGTGCTATAACGATACAGGTACGGTTTTGCATCAGTTTATTAATAGCTTCTTGCACTATTCGTTCGCTTTCAGTGTCAAGAGAAGAGGTCGCTTCGTCCAATATAAGAATCGGAGGGTTTTTAAGTACTGCACGGGCTATAGTTATCCGTTGGCGTTCACCGCCACTAAGTCTGGCGCCTCTGTCCCCTGCAATGGTTTGGTATCCATCGGTTTTTTTATTTATAAAGTCATCGGCATGTGCTACTACTGCGGCTGCTTTAACTCTGTCGGGCGTTGCACCACCTGTTCCTAAAATAATATTATTATATATGGTATCGTTAAATAAGATAGGGTCTTGGCTAACTACACCCATTAATTTGCGTAAATCGTCTAATTTACAATCTTTTACATTTAAGCCGTCAATCAGTATTTCGCCATTGTTTACATCGTGAAATCTGGGTATTAAATCTACAAGTGTTGACTTACCTGCACCGGAAGCCCCTACAAGTGCAATTGTTTTTCCTTTTTTAATTTTTAAATCTATACCTTTTAATATTAATTTGTCGCCATAAGCAAATTCAACATTTTTAAATTCTATACAGTCATTAAAGGTAGTTATGCTATGTGCATTTTTTATTTCTTTAATATTGTTTTCGGCATGTAATAGCTGCTCCATTCTGTTTAGGGCAGCAGTACCTTTTTGTACGTTATAAAATGCCGATGACAGGTTTTTAAATGGATTAATTATTTGGGTAAAAAACACGATATATGTAAGAAACCATTCACCCCCAAAGCCCGACCCCGACAATACCAATTTACCACCAAACCATAAAATGACAGCTACAACCAGCACACCCATTGTTTCGGACAGTGGCGAAGCCAATTCTTTTCTTACAGCAATTCTATTACGGGTACGAAATAAAATATTATTCATTTTCATAAAACGAAGGTGCTGATGTCTTTCGGCACTAAAAGCTTTTACCACCCTCATGCCTACTAAAGTCTCGTCTATTATACCCAGCATACTGCTTAATTGTTCTTGTGCAATATTTGATTCTTTCCGTAGCGATTTGCTTATTTTACCAATTATTAAACCTGCAACCGGTAAAAAAAACAATAAAAACAAGGTAAGTTGATAATTCATAATTACCATACCGGTAAGATAAAAAAGGATAGTAAGCGGCTCTCTTATAAATACCTCAAGCACTCCCATTATAGACAATTCCACCTCATTAATATCGTTTGTCATTCGCGACATTAAATCGCCTTTACGTTCTTCAGTAAAAAAGCCAATAGGTAAGGAAAGTGTTTTCGTAAACATATCATCTCGCAGGCGGCGAAGTATAGCATTCCTTAAGGGGTTCAGAAACATTAAAGACATGTATAAAAAGAAATTCTTTAATACGGTAAACACAATTACAGCAATACATATATATGCTAATGCGGTTAATGGTCCATTGTTTTTTACCAAATCTTGTACAAAAGTGGTAGCCGTTTTTAATACATCAATGCCATGTTTTGCTTCTGTAACTGTATTTGCTTGGGTTGCAACGGTATTGTTGTTACTGCTACCCGGCCTGAAGAGTACTTGTAATACCGGAGCAAGTAATGTAATGGAAAACATGCCAAATAAGATGCCTAATAAATTAGACAAAAAATACATAGCTATCTTACTTTTATAATCAAGTAAGTATTTAAGAAGTCCTGATATTTTTTTCATTTTGTTTTATTCTAACGTATAACTTACAGTACCGTCTTTTTCATCTTTAAGCAAAACACCTGTTTCTGCAAGTTTATTTCTTATAAGGTCCGATGCTGCAAAATCTTTTCTTTTACGAGCCTCTTTTCTCATATCTATTAATAAAGATAATACTTGGTCCAGTTTTTCGCTTTGTGCTGCATCTAAAGGTTTAAGACCCAAAATAGCAGAGAAATACGTTTCGAATTTTGATTTAAGATAATTTAAAGATTCTTCTTTTATGGTAAATTTAGCAAAGTCTCCTTTATATAAAGAATTTATATTTGGTTTTAATAAAAACATATTAGCTATTACTCTTGCAGTATTGAAATCATCATTCATAAAATCATCGCACTCATTAATATAATTAATAAGTGTGGTATCTAATTCCTGATTCAATTCTTTTGCAGCATCAAATTGTAACTTTGCTAAGGTATCTCGTGTTTCGCAAATACTTATAAATGCTCTTTCTGCTGCTTGCAGTGCCTCGTTACTAAAATCTAATGTGCTGCGGTAATGCGTTTGTAAAATATAAAAACGGATAACCATTGGGTGATAAGCCTGTGCTAATATTGGGTGATTGCCACTAAACAGTTCTGATAATTTTATTACATTATTGTAACTCTTACCCATTTTTTTACCGTTAATGGTAATCATATTATTATGCATCCAGTAGTTTACAGGGGCATGACCGTTAGCTATTGTAGATTGTGCGATTTCACTTTCATGGTGCGGAAATTGTAAATCCATACCGCCGCCATGTATATCAAATTTATCGCCTAAATATTTCCGGCTCATAGCAGAGCATTCAATATGCCAACCCGGAAAGCCTTCGCCCCAAGGGCTTCTCCAACGCATTATATGTTCGGGTGGTGCATTTTTCCATAGTGCAAAGTCTGCCTTATTCCGTTTTTCATCTTGCCCATCAAGTTCGCGAGTGGTTTCCAATTGGTCTTCAAGCACTCTGCCGGAAAGTTTTCCATAAGGGAAGTTTTCAGCATATTTAGGTACATCAAAATAAACAGAACCATTTATTTCGTATGCATAACCTGCATCTATTATTTTTTCTATCATACCTATCTGCTCTATAATATGTCCGGTGGCAGTAGGTTCAATATTGGGTTCTTCGCAGTTAAATAGTGCCATACCTTTATGAAACATGGAGGTATATTTATGTACCATTTCCATAGGTTCCAGTTTTTCTAGTATAGCTTTTTCGCTTACTTTATCAATTGCTTCACGTCCTTCTTCCTCAAAATGACCTGCATCTGTAATATTACGTACATAGCGTACTTTGTAACCTAAATGCTTTAAGTATCGTTGTACAACATCAAAGGTAATATAAGGCCTTGCATGCCCCATGTGCGATTCGCCACTTACAGTAGGGCCACAAACATACAAACCGGCATATCCGGGGGTTATAGATTCAAACTTTTCTTTCCTGCGGGTAAAAGAATTATATAAATGTAGTTCTGACATATAATAAATAATAGCAAAAGTAGGATAAATTTAGGTAATTAGGTTTTTATGGTACAGATTACACTTCTATGACTTATTGTTTTATATTTATAACATAGTTGAGTATTGTAAAAATAGAAATACGGATTAGAACAATCAACATAAATATAGAGATATACTTATAATTTTGAGATAAATATTAAACAAATATCCCCCATCTTTCGATTGGGGGATACCGTGAGGTTTTAACCGTTTCCGGCAGGGATAAACTGTAAGCAAAAAATAGTTTATGCAGTAACTAAAGTCTCTAAAACTTTATTCATACTGCGCACGGCCTCTGCCGATTTATTAAATGCAGCCTGCTCTTCTTCATTCAATTTGTAGTCTATAATAGACTCCCAACCGTCTTTACCAATAACAACAGGCACACCCATACAAATATCTGTTTGTCCGTATTCGCCTTCAAGGTAAACACAACATGGGAATACTTTTTTCTGATTGCGAATAATAGAAGCAACCAAAGCAGCGCCGGCAGCACCAGGAGCATACCAAGCCGATGTACCTAATAATTTAGTAAGTGTAGCACCACCAACCATTGTATCGGCAGCAACTTGTTTCAATTTCTCGTCTGATAATAAATTTGAAACCGGAGTACCATTTATTGTTGCTAAACGAGTAAGAGGTATCATTGTAGTGTCGCCATGACCACCGATTACCACCGCATGCAAGTCATTTTGAGAGCAATTAAGTTCTTTTTGTAAATACGTTTTAAAACGAGAACTGTCTAATATACCACCCATACCTATAATACGATGCTTTGGTAAGCCTGTAGATTTAAGCGCCAAATAAGTCATAGTATCCATTGGGTTCGATATTACAACTACAATAGCATCAGGAGAGTGCTTTAATAAGTTTTTGCACACATCTTCAACAATACGTGCATTGGTGCCTATTAATTCTTCACGCGTCATACCCGGCTTACGAGGAATGCCGGATGTAATAACAACAACATTAGAATTTGCCGTTTTTGAATAGTCGTTTGTAACGCCTATCACACGGGTATCAAATCCGGAAAGTGAAGATGTTTGGCAAATATCCAATGCCTTACCTTCAGCAAATCCTTCTCTGATATCTAATAATACCAATTCTTCTGCCAGTTCCATACGGGCAATATTATCAGCGCAAGTTGCACCTACTGCACCCGCACCTACAACAGTTATTTTCATTATTTATGTTTTAAAAGTGTAAAATAATAAATAGACTGCAAAGATAATAATTCATACTTAAAAGTGAAACATAGTACATTTGGCATTAATTATTTACAGTCCATATCTATCATAGTATCAGGTTTTTTGTACCTGAAAATGAAGAAAAAAAGGGTATCTTAATGAAAAATAGAATAGTAAAATGGCTTAAACGAATGGGAATTACCCTTTTAAGTATTCTATTGTTATTTATTGTTCTTGATAAAATATTCCCTGTACCTGCTACTATTAATTTTGCTCCTTTGGTTGAGGCACGTAACGGAACCATACTACACGCCTACCTTACCGATGACCAACAGTGGCGTTTTAAAACTCGCCTTCATGAAATTACTCCGGAATTAAAGAAGGCAATCATTTTTAAAGAAGATAAATACTTCTATAAACATTTTGGTGTCAATCCTTTAGCTATATCACGCGCATTAGTAAATAATTTATTTAAATTGAAACGTACATCAGGGGCTTCAACTATTACTATGCAGGTTGCCAGATTACTTGAACCTAAACCTCGTTCTTATTTAAATAAAATGATAGAACTTTTTAGAGCAACACAGTTAGAATTTCATTATAATAAAAATGAAATCTTACAATTATATCTTAATCTTGTGCCTTATGGGTCTAATATTCAGGGGGTAAAAGCGGCGTCCTTAATTTATTTCAATAAATCGCCCGACCAGCTATCCCTTGCCGAACTTACCGCCCTTAGTATTATACCTAATAGACCTAATTCTTTAGTAATGGGCAAAGACAACGATCGCATAATTAAAGAAAGAAATAAATGGTTATATAGATTTGATTCAGCAGGCATTTTCAGCAAAAATAGTATTAGAGATGCTGTAAATGAACCCCTTACCGCATACCGACATAATGCACCGAATGCGGTAACACAATTTGCTTACAGAATGAAAAAGATGTATCCGGGAATTTTAGAAATTCGCACAACAATAGACGAACAAAAGCAATTGAAATCTGAAAATATTGTAAGCAATTATGTAAACCAATTAAAATTATACAATATTAATAATGCATCTGTTTTGGTAATTTACAACAAAACACACGAAGCCTTGGTATATATTGGTTCATCCGATTTTAAAGATAGGTTTCATTATGGGCAAGTTGATGGTATAAGAGCTATTAGGTCGCCGGGTAGTACTTTAAAACCTTTGTTATATGGCTTATGTTTTGATGCCGGTATTATAACACCCAAAACGGTAATTTCTGATGTACCTATAAATATAAAAGGATATACACCTGAAAACTACGATAAACTTTTTAGAGGAAATATTACTGTAGAGTATGCACTAAAAAATTCACTAAATATACCTGCGGTTAAATTATTAGATGCTATTGGTACCGAAACATTTGTAAACAGGCTATCTGTTGCAGGGTTTTCGTCTATTACCCAAAACAAAAAAAAATTAGGACTATCTGTAATTTTAGGTGGTTGTGGTGTTCGGCTGGAAGAGTTAACCGCATTATATACTGCATTTGCCAACGATGGGAATTATTTGCCTATATCTTACATAGTAAAAGATACCAATTTTACAAAAAATGATTCCAACTCAAATAAGTTTAAACATAAAGAAATTTCTATTGTATCACCATCTGCTACCTATATGCTTACCAAAGTTATGTGTGAACTGCATAGACCTGATTTACCAAATGGATACGAGGCTGCTGAAGGCATACCCAAAATAGCTTGGAAAACAGGTACGTCTTATGGACGTAAAGATGCATGGAGTATTGGTTATAACCGGCATTTTACGATAGGTGTATGGTTAGGTAATTTTTCGGGGCAAGGAGTTCCGGAGTTAAGCGGTGCAACAACAGCTACTCCCTTATTGTTTCAGTTATTTAATGCAATAGACCACAATGCTACTTACGAATGGTTGGAGCCGCCTAAAGAATTATCATTTAGGTTGGTATGTCAGTTAAGTGGTAAAGTACCCAATGACTTTTGTACAAGCCAAATAATGGATTATTATATACCCGGTATATCAGACAATAAACTTTGCGACCATTTTAAAGAAGTCTGGATTTCGAGTGATGAGAAAATAAGTTATTGTACCTCTTGTTTGCCACCAAATGGTTATAAAACCAAGTTAATGGAAAATATTTCGCCCGAACTTGCAAGTTATTATGATTCTTGGCATATTTCATATAAAAAAATACCGGAACATAACCCGGCATGTAGTCGTACTTTTTCGGGGCAAGCACCTATTATAACCTCGCTTACCAATGGAATGACTTATTTAATAATGAATAAAAACGAAGAAAAATTAGAACTGGCTTGCAATGCCGGCAATGATGTTTCAAAGGTATATTGGTATATTAATAATCAGTTTTTTGCAAGTGCTGCGGCAAATAAAAAATTATTCTTCAGTGTATCAACAACTAAAATTAAAATTTCTTGCAGCGATGATAAAGGACGAACCAGTACGATTGACATAAAAATTAAGTTTATTTAATTTTTATGTCAATCTAATTAATACATCCATTAAGAATCTCCTGTTTTAATATTATCATTAATTGCATCGGCAATAACATCGTACCATTTTATGTTTTCCGATATTTTACTTTCAATACTTTTAATCTCTCCACTTGTTAACTCTCTGCCTATTTCTTGCAGTGCAACATTTTGAATATCCTCAATATTTAGCTTATATATTAGCTCATTTTTCATTCTTAAATATTTAATTACAAAAATTAAAGCAAAATGTTTTTTGTTTTAATCTGTAAGGTACAAAAATACAATTTAAAAAACTACAAAAATTATAAT
>CAIYTT010000192.1 GCA_903929195.1 uncultured Bacteroidota bacterium | reverse complement strand
TAATCCCCAGCAGCGGTAGGCAATCAATGAAGGTCCGACCGCTACAAATAAAATAAGGGAGACAGTAAATACATTGAGATCTAGGTGGGCATAGCCCCCGGCGATCTCAAAGCTCTCAAAAATAAATAGATAGGCACTTTCTTCGTCTTCAGATTTAGAACTCGTCCAATATCCACAATTTAATTTATCGTTTTTATTATATTTTCCATCAGGCTCACGATAGCCTGCGGGTTGTGCTGCAAATTTTAGTGCATTTGAATTTGTTTTTATATTCTCCCAATAATCTAAAGATTTTAATTTCATTCCTGCAACGTCTTCGCCACAAAATTTTATGAGTGCCAACCATTCTGCTTTATTAGGTACATGATAGCCAACCGGTGCTATACCACCATGCGATAATGTATTTAAAGCATACCAATTATAAAGTTTGCCATAAACATATAATCCTGTTGTGTCTTGCTTCCGTTTATTAGGGTTTTTATTTTTTATATAGCACCAACAACCTTCACCTCTTGTACAAGCATTTTTCCATTCTGTTTCTGTTTCTGCATACGTAATCGGTGTTCCGTCTTGATAATTAGTAACATCTAAATTTCTTGGTTTCCATACTTGAGTTCCAATTGTAATGTCTTGTTCAATTGGTGCTATATCAGTTACAGGTTGCGATGTTGATGTATCGGAAACAATTTCTGTTTTTTCTTGTGTTTGTGCTTTTAAAATTCCGTTTAATGCGAATTGTAAAAAAAATAAAATTAATATACTTTTAATATTCATTTTCATTGCTTTTTTTTAATGTTAAATAATAATCAAATTTGTATAACAATATAATTAATTATTTTAGTTGTTTCAATTAATAATATTTGTGCAAAAATGAATAAATTTTTATGATTTTCAAATATTAAGTCAAATTTCCAATATTAAATAATTGTAAACTAATTCTTTATATTCTAAATTTATGTTTCTTTGTTCCAAAATTAAGAAGTCATTATAATAAATAATAGGAATATTTAATTTAAACATGAAGAAAAAGGTTCTGTTTTTTGCAATTGCAGGTGTTGCATATTTAATTTTAAGTAGCTACTCTAAGGGTGGACAAGCTTTAGATGGTGTTGATGGAACTGGTGCCAAAGGTGGGGGCGGTTGTAGTTGCCATAATAATTCTGTAGAACCGGATATTAATTTAATTGTAGAATTAGACTCGGCAGGTGCCCCTGTTGACCATTATGTTGGCGGTAAAAGCTATACAATAAAAATTTCAGGTAGAAACAATACAACATACCCTTTGCCAAAATTCGGTTTTAGAGCTACTGCAATTGCAGCAAGAGGTGCTGGCACACCAGCGGCATTTAATTTAGGTACATTAGCAAATAGCAACCTACCAAAATATTGCCAAAACACACCTTCCGGGTCTTTTACCGTTATAGAACATACTACTCAAATTCCGGCTACATCAGGTAATGGTACTTATGGAACTACTTATGAAGTAAATATACCTTGGGTTGCCCCTGAACCGGGCTCTGGAAGTGTCATTTTTTACTCTGTTTTACTTGCAGTAAATAATGATGGCAAAGTAACAGGTGATAAATGGAATAAAGCAAATTATTCTATTGATGAATTAGGTGTGCCATTTATAATAACAGGTAATACAGAACTTTGTGTGGGTTCTAATTCAACTTTAAAATGTCCTAAAGGCGGTGGGGTATGGTCAAGCAGCAATCCGGATATTGTATTTGTAGGTACAAATACCGGTAATCTTATCGCCCGTAAAGAAGGAACTGCAACCATAAAATATACATTAGGTCAAGATGAATTAGCTACTTCTGTTTTAGTAAATCCGAATCCTACGGCCGATGATATTATGGGTTTCGACAATGTATGTACTCATGGTATTATTTCTTTATCTACAAATACATTAGGTGGTAAGTGGAGTTGTTCAAGTAAAGGAAAAATTTGTTATGTATCGGAAACAGGTGAAGTGGAAGGAATTTCCGAGGGTACAGACCAAATAATGTATTTAATTAGTAACAATTGCGGTGTAGCAAGTAAAACAAAGTCTATTACGGTATATAAAGGTCCTGATGCAGGCGTTATTAAACCGGTATCCAGCGATTTATGTGTTGGTGAAAGCATGCAATTATCAGATTATGTAGAAGGTGGGTCTTGGAGTGTAAGTAATCCTGCGGGGGTAATTTCCGGTACAGGTTTAATAACTGCAATACACGAGGGTACGGATACTGTTTTTTATTCAATTAAAGAAGGGCATTGTACTGCTAGGTCTAAAAAAGTAATGACTTTTTATGAAAAACCTAATGTTAATGGCATTTTTGGTAATGCAAGTTTAAATGTTGGTACAAAAGCTACTTATTCTTCCAGTACACCCAATGGCATTTGGACTATTAACAATGGTAATGCTGCGATAAACAATAAAGGTGTTTTATTAGCTTATACCGAGGGCGAATCTGTAATAACCTATTCAGTAACCAAAGGTCCTTGCTTAAATTTTAAAACTTATAAAGTAACAATTAATAATAATGGTAAATAGTTTCATTTAATATGTAATTATTTTCACTATCTATACTAAACATCTTTAAATTTAAATGAAAAAAATTATTATTTTAGCTATCCTTACTTTTTTATATAGTAATGTATTTTCGCAAAAAAGTAAAGTTGACAGTAATTTATTGGCAGTTTCTCCGGTATTAGATAGTTTTATTAATTCTGTAGAGGTGGGTGCTTTTACAAACGAAAGAGAAGAAATAAGTAATCAGCTAAGTATGATAGACCAATTGACGGAAGCAAAATCTTTAAATAATCAAAATTACTATAAGCTTAAACACAATTATTTAGATATTTATAATGCAATGAATCATTTTATGAATCAATTTATGGTTGATATTAGTTCTTTGGCATCATATAATAGCAATAGTAATTCTAATACGGATATTGCCGATGATTATTTAAGAAATTTAACTTTTGTAGATAGTATTTATAATGTTTCATTTAAACCGTTATTTGACCAAATTTCTAAAAGTGAACGTAACCAATTTTCATTCTCACTAGAAAATTATGTTTCGGGGCTATCAAGCAAATTGATACATACTGTTGATAGTACTAATAATTTTACTAGTACACAGCTTAATTTATTAATTGCTAAATTGAAGACAAATGTAGATAAAAGAATGAGATTTCCTAGTTGGGAAAGCATTGTAGTTGCATTGCCGGCAGGAGACGACCCTGTGGGTAGCTATAAAACAAAAATAGATACAACAGTTTATAAAAGAGTAATTGAGGGTAATATTTTTATTTATAAAAAGCAAGGTTCAAAAAATAATATACCGGTTAAGGTTAGAAACAATAATAATGATGTGCCTTGTTTTACATCTACAACTGCTAACGATACCAATACTGTTGTTAATTATGGTATCAATATTGGCATTAATGCATATATTTCTGTTTTAAAATACAGTAATGAAAATAATGCTTGGGATATTTTAAAATCTTCGGATAATACAAGTGGGGGAGAAATAAGACTTTCCGATTTGCTTAAAGGTGGACAAAAAAGTAATAATCAAATTGAAGATAAGTATCTTTTTGTTTTTTCAAATGCCCCATTAGACAAAACAAAGTTAGAAACACTGAAATCTAAAAGTACCATCGGAAATAGAATTTTAGACGATGTAAAAGATATTTATGGTACTGATGCTGTGAAATATCCTACTTTAGGTAGTAATATGTTTGATAAAAACAACATCTCTATTTCATTAAAAAATACAGGTTCGGGATTAATGATAATTCCAATTTATTTTCAATTCGGAAAATAAACTATGCAATATTTGCAATATTTCTATTAGGTATCTTGAGAAATAAATGCGGAAGGATTATTTTGTTTTTAATTGTAACTATTTGCCTAATTATAATTACCTAAAGGGTGAAATAATTATAGAAGGAATTCCTACAAAATGCTACAAGCCCTTTAAGAGTGCTATTATTTGCCAATACATACCACAAAAAGCACCATTACAGGGTTTTTTGTGGTATTGAAATAGACATTGCTAAAATAGTATTATTCTCCAGTCTTTATCGGTGTCGGCTTTCAGGATTATGAAATGGAAAATTTGCTTTCCATTTATTCATGCCTTAATAGTTCTTTTATGTATTAACAATTAAGAGGTCTCTATTAAGCAAACTAAATATTTGGGTTTATAATGTAATACTTATTTAGCAACCTCTACTTAATTGATGTGTAGGAGCAACATACTAAAAAAGCTACCATTATAGGTAGCTTTTTTAGTATGTTATATTGCAAAAGTATTATTACTCTAATTTAAATTGTATTGGTAAGGTAAAATATACTTTTACAGGATTACCGTTTTGTTTGCCGGGTTTCCATTTAGGCATATTGGCAACAACGCGTCTAGCTTCTTCATCGCAACCGCCGCCAATAGATTTAGTAACCGTTACATCACTCACAGAACCATCTTCATTTACTACAAACTTAACCGCAACCCTACCTTGTGTATTGCTTTCTCTTGCTTGGTCTGGATAGTGCAGATTCTTCTCTAAATAAGCATTCATATCGAAAGAAGGAGCCGGCATTTGTTCTACGTAAGAAAATATTTTTGGAGGTGGTGGTGCAGCAACAACCCCAGTTCCTTTATCACTAACTATACCCGGGTCAATTCCATTTGTATCACCAGCCTCCGTTTTAGGCCCTGCAGCCACTATGGTTGTTTGTGGTGGTGGTACATCTTCTTCCCTTACCTTATTATCTTCCTCAATTTTAGGAGGCGTAAATTTTACCGTAGGCTTCACAGGCGGTGGTGGCGGTGGCGGTGGTGGTGGTGGTGGCTTATTAGGGTCAATAGGTGGTGGTTCCATTAACTTTACTTCTTGCTTGGTAAGTTTTGGTGTTGGTTTAAGGTTGATATGCATATTATTAATAATTGCATAACCTGCACTGAAAACACCAACCAAAAGTAAAACCATTAATGATTTAATAATACGTTTCGGATACGTTTTTCGCAACTCATAACCACCGTATATTTTATTACGACCATCAAAGATTATATCCAAATAATCACTGCTTAATATTTTGTTTATATCCATGTTACTAAAATCAATAATTCTTAATAAATATTTTTAAACTAAAACTATACTAAAGATTCATTTCAAGAAAAATTCCATACGGAATTGAAACAATTATTTTCCCGGATTTGCTTCTTCTGTAGCCTTAATAAAATCTCTGTCAACCTCTGTAATATCAATAATAGCATATGTTTTTACATCATTGATAATCATTTCATCTAATAGATAAACGAGGTCGGCATAAGAACTTGTACTATCCGGTTTTATAAGTACCGTAATTTCGTCTTTAGCCGTTAATTCGCCTCTATGTTTCATATCGGCAACTTTACTCTTTTTAGAAATTATTTCTTTTCTTAATTCAGCATCAACATTATTTTTTGTATCATATTGAGTACTTTTTAGTTCTGGTGGTTTGGTAGGGTCATCACCTATTCCTTCGTAATAGTATATTCTATGATTTTTACTTAATAAAACCGTTAAGGCAACACTATTTTTTACTTTATTTTGGTCTTCAGGTTTAATAATATCATCTTTATAGGGCATATTTATTTCCATAGTCTTTGGTTTTTGCATAGTTGTTGTGTACATAAAGAATGTAATCAACAAAAATCCTAAATCCACCATGGGTGTAAGGTCAATACGAGTAGAAAGTTTTTTCCCTTTTTTTACGCCGGGGCCCTTTTTATGCCCCCCGCCACTCGAGGTATCTAATTCTGCCATAGAAAATTATTTTCTTTACTTGTAATAATATTTAAAATATAGTTATTTCTGTAATTATTTTGTTCCTTTACCGTATTTAGCAATATAGGCATCTGTACCCATAGGTACTGCTTCCAAGTCTGTAATTAAATTAAATTTAAATACTTTTTCGCCTTCTAATGTTTTTATTACTTTCTGAAAATTAGGGAATGAAACGCCACCGTCAGCTTTAATACAAATTCTTAATTTAGGATTCGTATGTCTGGCTATGTCTATCCATACACCTAATTCATTGGTAGGTATGTTTATTGCAGTATCTGCCGGTATTCCGGTTGCTTTTTCTTCCATTACTTTTTGCTCGTCTGGTGTAGCACCTAAAAACGATTTAAGTTGGCTAAAAGGGTAGCCCATTGAAGAGCCTAATGCAAAAGCTGTTTTTTCAGATTCCGATAAATTCAGACTTTTTTGAGAGCTTAATTCGTCAATCAGTTCTTTTCTTTTTAATTTATTATCAATAGAGAAAAATATTTTTCCGGTTGGGTCAACAGTAATAAGCATAATATCAGCATCCGGTATTATTATTTCTGAAACCGATTTAGGCGTTTTTACAACAACCGGTTCATCAGGCTTAAATTTTGTTGCCAACATAAAGAAAGTAAGAAGCAGAAATGCGACATCGCACATTGCTGTCATATCTATATTGGTACTTTTTCTAGGTAATTTTGCGTGACCCATTAGTAATGTCTTCTACTGTTAAAAATTAATAGACGCGGAAAAATAAAAATTCCACACACTTTTAAAAAAAATTCCACTACCTCATTTTTTTTGAAATCAGGTAGTGGAAAAAGAGTTATTTATAAGTAGCCTCAAAGCTTTGTGTAAGTGTAAAGCCACTTTCATCAATACCAAAAGTTACACCATCTATAATAGTAGTAAACAAGTTATAGAATATGATAGCTAAGAAGGAGGTAAAGATACCCAAAGCGGTATTATTAAGTGCCTCAGAAATACCACTTGCAAGTGCAGTAGCATCGGGTGCTCCGGCATTAGACATCGCTGCGAATGAACGTATCATACCTAATACCGTACCAAACAAACCTAATAAGGTAGCGCATGATGCAATAGTAGAAAGGAATACTAGATTTTTTTCTAACATAGGTAATTCTAATGCTGTAGCTTCTTCTATATCTTTAGATATATTAAGTACTTTGGTTTTAGTGTCCATGTGTGTTTCTGTAGTCATTTCGCGGTATTTTACTAAGCCCGAACGCATTACATTACCTACAGAACCGGCTTGCTTATCGCACTCTGCAATGGCAGCATCTACATTTTTGTTAGCAAGGTGGTATTGTACTTTACGCACAAATTCGCCTGCATCCATTCTTCCTTTTGCTTTTATGATGGTTAATGTTCTTTCTACAATAAAACATAAAAGTGTTAGCAACGTTGCTAATAATACGGGTACTACTATACCACCTTGGTACATTGTTCCTAAAGCATTTAATGCTTTCTCATACTTATTGTGTTCAAAATCTTTAAAATTACTTGGACTGCCTAATACATATTGCCAAATAATAAAACCTAATACAACACAACCTGCTACAACTGCGAAGTTGATCCAAAAGTTGTTTGAGTTTTTTGGTTTACCTGCACGGTTGCCATTTGTAACGTTTGGTCGTGGCGCTGCCGCTTTTACTTCTGCCATAAGTCTGATTTTAATTTTGTGTTTTATGAATTTTTGTGAGTAACACTTTTTTGTGCGAATGCAAAGATATAAGCACTAAGCAAAAAAACAATTTAGACTTCAAAAATAATTCCTTAATTTATACAAAAAGTCTTTTTATTTGCTTCTTATTCGTTTTTTTATCTTGCTGTTCTGCATTCTAAACGATATTTTTTTGCAATTATTGTTACTTTCTACATTTTGTGTGCTTCTTAAATCTATATCTTTGTTTTTTTATTTTGAAATTAAAGGAACTATTTTCATTTTTAAATTATTTTATGTCTGCCACTACATTATTAGGATTATTAGCTTTAGGATTATTAGCAGGACTGTTAAGCAGTATGGTGGGTATTGGCGGTGGTGTTTTAATTGTACCCGCATTAGTAATACTATTTGCCATAGACCAAAAAACGGCTCAAGGCACTTCATTAGCTATGTTATTACCACCTATTGGCTTTTTAGCGGTATTGAATTATCATAAAGCTGGCTTAGTAAATTATAAATATGCCGGAATATTATGTATCGCTTTTATTCTTGGTAGTTATTTTGGTAGTAAAATTGCTTTAAATTTGCCTGTTGCTACCCTAAAAAAGATTTTTGCCCTATTTTTAATTTTGGTTGCAGCCCGATATTTATTTTATGACAAATAAATAATTATCTACTTGTTTTTTTTGAATTTTTAAATCATATAATTATAAATGAAACGTACAAAAATAAAAGACATACTATTAAAAGATTCTGTTGACTATAAGGTAAATGTAAAGGGATGGGTTCGTTCGTTTCGTAACAACCAGTTTATAGCCCTAAATGACGGCTCTTGTATGAGCAATTTGCAAGTGGTTATTGAATTAAATAACGATGAAGCTTTATTGAAACGAATCACAAATGGTGCATCTATAAGTGTAGATGGCATGGTAGTACAATCGCAAGGTAAAGGACAAAAAGTAGAGGTTAAAGCAGAAACTATTGAAATATTAGGCGACTGCGACCCCGAGAAATTTCCGTTGCAATTAAAAAATAAACCCAGTCTGGAATATTTAAGAGAAGTAGCACACTTGCGGTTTCGTACCAATACGTTTGGGGCAATTTTCAGGTTAAGACATTCTTTGGCTTTTGCAATACATAAATTTTTTAATGATAGAGGATTTGTTTACTTGCATACACCTATCATTACAGCGTCTGATGCCGAAGGAGCAGGGGAGATGTTTAGGGTAAGTACCTTGCCTTTCGAAAATCCGCCAAGAGATGAAGACGGTGGAGTAAATTATAAGGAAGATTTTTTTGGTCGCTGCACAAATCTTACTGTAAGTGGTCAATTGGAAGCAGAATTAGGTGCAATGGCTTTAAGTGAGGTTTATACTTTCGGACCCACTTTTAGAGCAGAAAACTCCAATACGCCAAGACACTTAGCCGAATTCTGGATGATAGAACCCGAAGTAGCTTTTAATGACATCTATGATAATATGGATTTGGCAGAAGACTTATTAAAATATGTAATAGAGTATTCTTTGGTACACAATAGAGAAGATTTAGATTTTTTAAATCAGCGACTTGTTGAAGAAGAAAAGCAAAAACCAACGAATGAGCGAAGTGAAATGGCGCTGATAGAAAAATTGGAATTTGTTTTAAATAATAAGTTTGAAAGAATCACATATACTGAAGCGATAAATATATTAGTAGAATCGCCTGCATATAAGAAGAAGAAATTTCAATATGATGTAAAATGGGGTATTGATTTACAAAGTGAACATGAACGTTACTTAGTAGAAAAACATTTTAAAAAGCCTGTAATTGTTACCGGCTACCCTAAAGACATAAAAGCATTTTACATGCGGCAGAATGATGACGGTAAAACCGTAGCTGCAATGGATATTCTTGCACCCGGTATTGGAGAAATTGTTGGTGGGTCGCAAAGAGAAGAGCGTTTAGGAAAGCTTACGGAACGCATGCACGAAATGCACATACCTACGGATGAAATGTACTGGTATTTGGATACCCGCCGTTTTGGTGCTGTGCCGCATGCAGGTTTCGGCTTAGGTTTTGAACGCCTAGTGTTGTTTATTACCGGCATGACAAATATTAGAGACGTAATACCGTTTCCGAGAACACCTAAGAATGCAGATTTTTAGGCGTATCTGTACCAATATGATTTTATTCTAATATTATTCGTACCCTTCGATTTGACAACTTTTTCGAGAGGTTGTCAAATCTATTCTATTACAACACACTCACATTATTTATTTTAAAAAAATATATTTGATTAATAGTAATAAACAGACTATTTTTAACCAAATAATTTTAATGAAAATATATTTAGCCGTTTTTATTTTTATTCTTTGCATGCTTATCAATAGTAAATCTATTTACGCTAAGAATGTAAGCAATACCTTAAAAGAAAAGCTTTGTTTTATTGAAAACAAAGGGCAGATAAGAGACCAAAATGGTAATGTGCGGTACGACATAAACTATGTAATACAAACACCCGGTCTTTCTGTTTTTATTGGTAAAGGATTTATAAGTTACCAGTTTTATCAACAAGAATTATCTCCTTTTGTATCTTTAATGAATACCAATAATGCGCCTGAAATAAACAAATGCTTGTTTAATGATTCCATTTGCACTGCTTTATTTGGCAATACCTGTGCTAATATGTACCGAATGGATGTTAGTATTGATGGTATAAATAATAATGTTGAGGTTATAAGTGAAGAAAAACAAAATTATTACGAAAACTATTATTTAGCCGGTTTATCTGAAAATGGCATTAGAGCGAATACTTGCAATAAAGTTGTCTATAAAAATATTTATAACGGCATCGACTGGGTTTTATACATAAAAGGAAATAAATTAGAACATGAATTTATTATAGGAGAACATGCAGATGTTTCTGAAATTAAATTAGTGTATAATGGACAAACAGCACTTAAATTAAATGAAGACGGAAGTATTACTGCAACAACACCAATGGGTGTTATAAAAGAAAAAGCTCCGGTTTGTTATTCTAAAAGTAAAGAGCTTTCAGCAGCATCCTATCAGTTAGATGGAAATATTTTAAGTTATAAAATAAATAATTTAGAAGGTAGCTATGTTATAGACCCGGTATTAGAATGGGGAACCTATTATGGGCCTGATTCTAATTGTACTAAAGTTTATGGGTCTGCATCCGATTACCGTTCAGCCATCTATATTGCAGGTCTTACCTATTCATCTGCAATAGGTTCTATTGCTACAACAGGTAGTTTTGAGACTACTTATGGTGGTGGGGATACTGATGGTTTTTTAACCAAGTTTGACACATCCGGTAATCGTTTGTGGGCTACTTATTATGGTGGGCCCGGTGGCGACTGGGCTACAGGTGTATCTTGCGACCACAGTGGTAATGTTTATATTGATGGAACAACAAACAGTACTTCAGGCATTGCAAGCATAGGTGCGCAACAAACAACTTATGGTGGTGGTATGTGGGATGGTTTTTTAGTTCGTTTCGATGCTGCCGGTAACCGCAAATGGGCAACTTATTGTGGTGGTATGGGTGCTAATATTACCGGCTCATCAGCTTGCGATACATTAGGGCATGTCTATTTAGCAGGCGAAGCTGCCGACCCTAATAATATTGCTACAACTACTGGGTTTTATTCTACCCCACAAGGTAGTTACGACTGTTTTTTAGTACAGTACGACTCTTTAGGCGTGCGGCAATGGGGTACTTATTATGGTGGTCCTGATGCTGATTTTGGAGGAGTTACCTGTACTGATGGTGCTAATGTTTATTTAACCGGCTATTCTGCAAGTACCACCGGTATAGCTACACCACACAGCTATCAACAGGTTAATGCAGGAAGTAATGATGTTTTTTTGGTAAAATTTAATAGTGCAGGAAACAGAATATGGGGTAGTTATTTCGGTGGTCCCGGACAAGAATTATCAGGCGGAATAACATGTGGTCGCTTTGGCTATGTTTATTTATTAGGCTCTACCGCCAGTACTTCCGGTATTGCATCGGCAGGGGCTTTTCAGCATACTTACGGTGGTGGTACATGCGATGCATTTTTAGCAATGTTTCAGCATGATACCGGGTATTGTGCTTGGAGTACTTATTATGGTGGCCCGGGAGAGGAAAAAACGGACTACAGTAGAATTATTTGCGACAGAAACAGTAATATTTATATTATTGGCTATACCAACAGTACATCGGGAATATCAACAATAGATTCTGCTTACCAGCCCACGTATGGCGGAGGTACTAATGATGTTTTTTTTGCTAAATATGCCAATAATGGTATCCAGTTCTGGAGCAGCTATTATGGTGGTTCCGGTGAAGATATTGGACAAGTATGTGCTTATGACGGAGAAAACATATACATTAGCGGACAAACAAATAGTTCGGATTCTATTGCTACACCGGGTAGCTTTTTATCATCTTGGAGTGGCGGTACCTATTATTTTTCAGGCTTTTTAATAAAATTTCATTATTTGGATACTGCCGGTACTCTAAAAACAGAATCTGCAATAAGTAATACTACACTTGAAAATATTAAATTATTCCCTAATCCCAATTCAGGTAATTTTACAATTTTAGCAGAAGCGAATGCCGAAAACAGTAAAATAAACATAGAAATAATAGATATTTTAAGTAGGGTTATTTATAAAGATGAGGGCATAGTTAGTAACCATACCTTTATTAAATCTATTAGTTTACCAAAAGATATTGTATCGGGTGAATATGTAATTAAATTTACATACAATAAAGAAATAAAATATATTAAATTCAATAAAAATTAAATGATTTATTTCTAAAATAATAATTTAGTTAACAATAGGCTACATACATCTCAAGAATAATTTTAGTTCCTCAACTTCATTTTGTTATACTTCCTTTATTTAGTAACTTAGCATTAAAATACTTAGACCAATTCTAAGTAATGGGAATAGCAATTACTATAATGGTAAAAATATGAATACACAAAATTCAATAACTGAAAATAAAATTGACGAAGAGGAAGAGAAGAAAATTATTTTAAGGGAATACAGAGCATTATTAAAAGTATTAAAAGGAAGTATTAAAAAGGGCGACAAAGTCTTATTAAGAAAAGCTTTTGAAATTGCTGTAGAAGCCCATAAAGATATGCGCAGAAAGTCTGGTGAGCCATATATTTTGCACCCGCTTGCTGTAGCAAAAATTGCAGTAGAAGAAATAGGTTTGGGCATTACATCGGCAATTTGTGCATTGTTACACGATACTGTTGAAGATACCGAAATAACCCTTGATGATATAAGGCTTGAATTTGGAAATAATATTACTAAGATTATTGACGGGCTTACAAAAATATCTAATGTAGTAGATACTAAAGCAGGCACTACCGAACAAGCAGAGAATTTTAGGAAAATATTACTTACGCTTGCCGACGACCCCAGAGTGATTCTTATAAAACTGGCAGACCGCTTACACAACATGCGTACCTTAGACAGCATGAGCAGGGAGAAGCAGTTAAAAGTATCTTCCGAAACAACCTATATCTATTCTCCTCTTGCACACAGACTGGGTTTATACGAAATTAAATCTGAAATGGAAGATTTGGCTATGAAATATACACAGCCGGAAATTTATACAGAAATAGCAAGATGTCTTAAAGAAACAAGAAGAGACAGAAGTAGATATATAAATGAATTTATTAAACCTATAAAAGAAGTATTAGCCAATAACGGTTTTGATTTTGATATTTATGGCAGACCTAAATCAATTAATTCTATTTGGAATAAAATGCGAAAAAAGCATGTTACTTTCGATGAAGTATATGACTTGTTTGCTATACGAATTATCATAAAATCTACTCCTGAAAGAGAGAAAGAGGACTGTTGGAAAGTTTATTCATTAATAACTAATTATTACCACCCAAGTATAGAACGGTTACGAGACTGGATAAGTGTACCAAAAGGAAATGGATACGAAGCATTACATACTACCGTAATGGGACCGGGTGGTAAATGGGTGGAGATACAGATTAGGACTTCTCGCATGAATGAAATTGCTGAAAAGGGACTGGCAGCACATTGGAAATACAAAGAAGAATCGGTATCTACACAAGAAAATAAGTTAGATAGCTTTTTAGAGCATTTAAGAGAAGTTTTAAATAATCCGGATACAGATACAATAGATTTTTTACAAGACTTTAAACTGGATTTGTTTACTGAAGAAATTTATATATATACTCCATCGGGCGATATGAGAGTGTTGCCTAAAGGTGCTACCGCTCTTGATTTTGCATTTGATATACATTCTCAATTAGGCATGTCTTGCATAGGGGCAAAGGTAAATTATAAGCTTGTGCCTTTAAGCCATAAACTAAATAGTGGCGACCAAGTAGAGGTAATCACTTCTTCAAAACAAAAGCCTTCGGAAGAATGGCTGTCATTTATGATTACTGCAAAAGCAAAATCTAAAGTAAAGAATTATTTAAAAGAAGAAAAGAGAAAAATTGCAGATGATGGAAAAATTGCTCTTAAACATAAATTAGAACAATTAAATATGCCACTTACAATATATAATATAAATGAATTATGTGTTTATTTCAAAAAAACATCACATATAGATTTATATTATGGTATTGCCGTTGGCAGTATTGATTTAAAGGAATTAAAAGAGTTTACATCAAACGGAGATAAATTAGTAATTCCCGGCAAAATAGAAACAAAATTAGAAAATAGAACAGGAAATACAGAAGAAGAAATTAACAAAGCAAAACCGGCTAAAGGTACCGAAGTAGAAATTTTTGGCGATAGTGCCGATAAAGTACTTTACAAATTAGCGCAATGCTGCCAACCAATTCCGGGAGATAACGTATTTGGTTTTATGACATCGGACGGATTAAGAATACACCGGACAGATTGCCCTAATGCAGCACAACTATTAGCTAATTATGGGCATAGAATAGTGAAAACCAAATGGGCAAAAAATAAAGAAATTTCGTTTTTAGCAGGTGTTCGTATTACGGGTATGGATGATGTGGGTGTAATACAAAAAATAACTAATGTAATTTCAGGTGAAATGAAATTGAATATGCGTTCTTTGAATATTGATTCCAGAGATGGTTTTTTTGAAGGTAAAATAACTGTATTTGTACACGACAAAGAAGAGTTAAATACGTTATGCAATATGCTTGGTGCATTAGAAGGTATTAATAATATAGAACGACTATCTACTCATATAGAATAATAAAATAAAAAAGATTTTAAATGCAAAATAAGTATAACCAACTATATACTGAATATACTACTATACTACGCAATGCTGCCGACAATAATTATGCAGCTGCTGTTTTGGGCTGGGACCAAGAAGTAAATATGCCTCCCAAAGGGGCTGCAATAAGAGGCAGGCAATTAGCTACTTTAGCATCGCAAGCACACAATTTACTTACAAGCCAACATTTAGAAACTATTTTAAAACAATTGGCAGATTGTGAAGAATTAGCCGCAAATGAAAAAAATAATGTACGATTGAGTTTGTTGGATTTTGAAAAAAATAAAAAAATTCCGGCAGCCTTTGTTGAAGAACTGACAGTGCTTACTAATGAATGTTTTAATTGTTGGTTAGATGCAAGAAAAAAGAATGATTATACAGTATTTGCACCTTATTTGGCTAAAATGATACGTTTAAAGAAACAGCAAGCTGAATATTACGGTTACGAAAAACATCCTTATGATGCATTAATGAATGATTATGAAAAAGGGGCTACTGTAGCCGGTTTAGACCCTGTTTTTAAAAGGATAGGCGAAAAAATGCCTATTTTATTAAATAAAATAAAAAATGCACCTCAAGTTAGTAACCAATGTTATCATTTATATTACCCTAAACAACAGCAATGGGATTTTTCTATTGAAGTACTTACTAAAATGGGATTTGATTTTGAAGCCGGAAGACAAGATTATTCAGAACATCCGTTTACAACTTCTTTTTCGCCATGCGACGTAAGGCTTACTACCAGAGTAGATGAATATAATTTTGCATCGCTCTTGTGGAGCTGCATACATGAAGGTGGACATGGACTTTATGAACAAGGACTACCTGAAAAAGAATATGGCTTACCCTTATGCGAGGCAACATCATTAGGAATTCATGAGTCCCAATCAAGATTATGGGAAAATAATTTAGGTAGAAGTCTCCATTTTTGGAGTTATTTCTATCCTATATTACAGAGAAAATTTCCTCAACAATTAGAGAGTATATCCTTAAATGAATTCTATAAGGGAGCAAACAGAGTTGAACCGTCTTTGATTCGTACAGAAGCTGACGAACTCACTTACCATTTCCATATAATGATACGATACGAAATAGAAAAATTATTAATTGAAGGTTCTTTGCAACCCAAAGATGTTAGAGCTTTTTGGAACGATTATTACAAAAAGTATCTGGGCATATCCCCAATGGATGATAAAACCGGTGTTTTGCAGGATGTGCATTGGAGCCATGGTAGCTTTGGTTACTTTCCTACTTATACATTAGGCAGTATGTATGCTGCACAATTTTTTGAACAAGCGAAAACAGAAATACCTAATTTAAATATAGAAATTGCAAACGGACAATTTTCAAGCCTTTTAAGCTGGTTAAGAAAAAAAATACATCATTCGGGTCGTACCTATACATCCAATGAATTAGCTATTGCAATAACCGGTAAAGGCTTGGATGCCGATTTGTTTATGAATTACCTTGATGAAAAATACACTAAAATATATAATTTATAATGTATGTGATTACTTATTTTGAAAAATATTTATGGAGGTAGATTATATAATAGTAGGTCAGGGTATCAGTGGCACATTACTGAGCAGGTGTTTAATAAGGGCAGGTAAGCAGATAGTATTATTTGACAATAATTATAAGTATGCAGCAAGTAGGGTAGCGGGTGGTGTTATAAATCCGGTAACAGGCAAAAGATGGGTAAGCAGTTGGATGATTGATGAATTGTTGCCTTATGCCGAAACAACTTATAGAGAAATAGAAAATGAATTAAAATGTTCCTTACTTAAAAAAATGCCGATGCTATGCTTTTTTTCTACAAAGGATATGCGAAATATATTTGAAAATAGAATACTAAAAGCACCTAAATACCTACAAATATATAACGAAGACAGTAAATGGCAGCATTATTTTAATTTGCAAGAGGGTATGGCGTGTGTAAACCCTTGCCTGATAGTTGATGCAAAACGATTATTGAGTACCTACAGAAATTTATTTATAGACCAGAAAATACTTATAGAACACCAATTTAATTGGAAGGATTGTCTATTTGAAGCCAACAAAGTAAGATATAAAGATATAGTAGCAGATAAAATTATTTGTTGCGAAGGAGCAGATGCAATGTTACATAATCCGTATTTTAGTAAATTGCCATGGATGAAGGATAAGGGCGAATGTTTGTGGGTGTATATACCGGGATTGCCGGAAGAATATATCTATAAAGGAGAAATAGGTATTGTACCCCAAGGGGATGGTATATTTTGGGTAGGGGCATCGCATAATTGGAATTTTAAAGATTTGTTACCATCAGAGGGTTTTAAGCAAGATGCAATTCATATTTTAGATAAATGGCTAAAGCTACCCTATACTATTTTAGAACATTTCGCAGCACAAAGACCAGCAAATGCAAGCCGTAAGCCCTTTGCCGGTTGGCATCCCGAATATCCTGTTTTAGGTATTTTTAATGGTATGGGTGGTAAAGGGTGGTCTATGCCACCTTATTTTGCAAATCACTTTGCACAAAATATATTAAATGGTCATAGTATAATTGAGGATATAAATATTAGCAAAATTTTAAATTAAAAGCTAATGTATAGAAAACTACATTTTGGTAGTGTCCATATACAAAACGTTCCATCTATGTCCGTCAAGGTCTGTAAAAACACTGCCATACATAAAACCGGTCATTTCACTTGGTTGGTGATTACTTGTTCCTCCGGCTTGTATGGCTTTTTTTACCATTTCATCTACTTCTTCTTTACTTTGTGCATCAATAGACAACAATACTTCATTTGATTTTTGTGTATTTGTAATTTCATTGTTTGTAAATACTTTAAAAGTTGGTTCGTCAAACAACATACAAACTATATTGTTTTCGCCAAGTAACATACATGCAGACGAATGCCCATTGCCATGCTTGGTGTTAAATTTGAAGCCAAGTTTTGTGAAAAAATCTCTAGATTTATTTATGTCTTTTACAGGTAGATTTATCCAGAATTGTTTTGTCATAATTTTTGTTTGTTTAATTTATTTGGTTGCTAAGTAGCAAATATAACAGCATAATTTTTTGTATCAAATAAAAGTTGAAGCTATTTACAGAACTTGTTTATTAACAACATCTTCTTGATTAAATTCGCGATATATAGGAAAATAAATAAATGCAGTTCAAATGTATATAGATATTTTTTCGTCTTTGCAGGTGTTTTCACCTGCAAATTATTTTTACAAAATATAATGCAAATTATTTAAATGTATTAAATTATTTATGTGCTATTATGTAAACACTATATTTTTATTTTGATACAATTCTACTTGCATTTAAAATTCTAAATAGTAACTTTGCTATAATTAATATTAAATAATTTCTTCGGAAAATATACATATAATCTATGTCGAAAAATTTAGGTGAATTATCCGGCCGTAAAGGTCTTAGAGACAATTTGTTTGAGGAATTAGGTATGGCAGCAGCGCCAACAGGTACGGTTGTAAAGGGAGATATTGAAAAACTTGCAGAAGAATTTAAAATAGGGACAGCGAATGTTTATGGTACTGCTACTTTTTACGATTTCTTAAGACCTGAAAATAAAGGCAAAAAAGTATATGTTTGTAATGGTAGTTCTTGTTTAACTGCAGGCACTCAAGATGTTGTAAAACAAAAGCTTGGTTCGCATTTTCAACAAGAAGAAATAGGTGAAATGTGTTGTCTTGGCAGATGCCATGAAAATAGTTCTTTTAATATGAATGGCATAAATTACAGCGGTGATGCAATTAATGATATGGAAGCTGTAATTAAAGATAAAAAGGTTATTGCAGATAAGTATCATGTTGGTAATTACGGTACACAGATTCTTACAGGCGCATTTCCGGGAGTAGAGGAGTGGTATGCACCAATGAAATCTATTTTAGGTAGAACAAAAGAAGATTTATTAAACGAGCTTAAAATATCCGGTTTGCGTGGAAGGGGAGGGGCAGGGTTCCCGATTGCTTTTAAACTGGAATCGTGCAAAAATACAGTTGGCAATCAAAAATATATTGTTTGTAATGCTGATGAAGGCGACCCGGGGGCTTATAGTGATAGGTATTTGCTTGAGCAACAACCCCATTTGGTGTTATTGGGCATGATGATTGCAGGATATATTATTGGTGCAGATATGGGCGTGTTGTATATACGTGCTGAATATCCGGAAGCAATTGAAATAACACAAAAAGCAATTGATGAAATTAGAGCTAAGCATTTTTTAGGCAATTCTATTTTTGATACAGATTTTAATTTCGATTTTAAAATAATAAGGGCACAAGGTGCATACATTTGCGGTGAAGAAACAGCTTTATTGTCATCAATAGAAGGGCAAAGACCGGAAGTAAGAGTAAGACCGCCATACCCAACACAGCAGGGTTTGTTTAATAAGCCTACTGTTGTAAACAATGTGGAAACATTAGCATGCATACCCTATATTATTAATAATACAGGTGCAAAATTTGCTTCAATAGGTAAAGGGCGTTCTACAGGTACAAAGTTGGTTTCATTAGATAGTTTTTTCAATAAACCGGGCATATATGAAGTAGATATGGGTACACCGCTTTCTTATGTTTTTAATACATTGGGTGGAGGTTTAAAATCACCGGTAAAAGCAATGCATATTGGTGGCCCATTAGGTGGTTTAGTGCCGGCAAATTTTATTGAGGAGCTTTCGGTTGATTATGAAACATTTTCGCAAAAAGGGTTTCTTTTGGGGCATGCATCGGTAGTATGTATTCCGGAAGAATATCCAATCATGAATTATATTCAACATTTGTTCCATTTTACAGCACACGAAAGTTGCGGTAAATGTTTCCCATGCCGTTTAGGTTCTACGCGTGGTTACGAACTTATAAGTAAATCGCTTAATTCTGATTACAAAATAGACAGGGACTTATTTAATGATTTAATAAATACTATGGAAATAGGCTCATTATGTGCTTTAGGCGGTGGCTTACCATTACCTATTAAAAACGCACTCACCTATTTTGATAAGGAAATGAACGTATATTTTGAATAAATACAGGTATTTATAAAACTATAAAAGTGAACTTTTAATATGAAATTCTATTTTTTTAGATAAAAATAGATGCACTAAAAAAGCTATCAAAAAATAAATAGCAAAAAACACAAAAAATATTTTGCTATTCCATAAAAATACCTCACCTTTGCAGTCCCAAAAAACAATAACTCAATGGCACGCGTTTGTCAAGTAACAGGCAGGAAGCCGATAGTAGGTCATAAAGTATCTTTTTCTAATAAGAAGTCAAAAAGACGCTTTTTACCTAATCTGCAAACTAAAAGATTCTTCTTACCGGAAGAAAATAGATGGATAACAATAAAATTAACTACGGATGCTGTTCGTACAATTAATAAAAACGGCTTGCTAGCAACCATAAAAGAGTTGAAGGCGAGAGGTATAACTGTATAAAAAGTATAATTAAATAATCAACACAATTACCATAAAATGGCTAAAAAAGGAAACCGCGTACAGGTAATAATGGAATGCACCGAGCATAAAAATAGCGGACAGCCCGGTACAAGCCGTTATATAACAACAAAAAATAAAAAAACGACTACAGAGCGTTTGGAGTTAAAAAAATATAACCCAATACTTAAGCGTGTAACCGTTCATAAAGAAATTAAATAATATTTAAATATTTAAACTATGGCAAAAGTAGCTAAAACCGCGATAAAGAAAGACCCAAAACTGGCAGCAGAAGCTAAGAACTATACAAAAGTTATTAAAGCAGTTCGCAGCCCGCAAACAGGTGCTTATACTTTTAAAGAAAATATGATTCACAAAGATAAAGTGAAAGATTTCTTAGCGCAAGTAAAATAAAAATTATTATATTTAATAATATAAACAAAGAGCTATCCTTTTGGATGGCTTTTTGTTTATATTACTTATGGCTAATATTGTTTAATATTATAATGCAGTTTGTCTATTTTAAATTAATTTAATTTTTTTCAATTCCTTTTTATAACTTTATTTATAAATTTAAACTATGGAAAAGCTATTTATTCTAATTGCTGAAGATGATGAGGATGATAGATTTTTACTGAAAGCAGCATTTGAAGAAAATAAATTTTCTGATGAACTCTTTTTTGTTGAAAATGGTATTGAATTATTAGACTATTTATATTCTAAAACAAAAAATAATAGTGTTGAAAATAATCCACATTTTATTCTTTTGGATTTAAATATGCCCAAAAAGAACGGGAAAGAAGTATTAAAAGAACTTAAAGCAAATACTGAATTTTGTAAAATCCCAATTATTATTTTTAGTACTACAAATAATGAAATAGAAAAAAAATATTGTTTGGAAATGGATGCTGTGGCTTATTTCACAAAACCGGTTAGTTATGTAGAACTAATTCATACAGTTGCTGAAATAAGAAATATTGGTATCAATTCGTATAAAAATAAATAGATTGCTCTCAATAAAAATATATAGGCATAAATTTTGCGATAATATTGTTTGTATCTTGACTTTTAATATAAAAAATAGTATTTAATAACCTGTAATTGATGCAAAGGATAAAGAAAATAGTAATAATTGACGATGAAAAAGACCTCTGTCTTTTATTGCAATCCTATTGTATAAAAAACAATTATGAAGTTCATATTTCTCATTCCTTATACGAAGGTCTGCAAATACTAAATCAGGTAATACCGGATGTCGTTTTTATAGACAATAATCTGCCTGACGGTGAAGGGTGGGGTAGATTTTACGATATACAATTACTGCATCCTAATTGTATCCTCTTTTTTATAAGTGCCTACAATTCTGCAAAGCAACCAATAATAATAAATAATAATTGTTTTGTATTAGAAAAACCTATTAGCATTTTGGAAATTGAAAAACATTTACAGCATTTTTTTAAGTTAGAACAACTAATAATTTAAGTATTTAAACTATTGGTTATTTTATTAAAAGCATTCCCTAAATTATAAATGATATCACTTGCTACCATTGCTTCTTCCGAAAGCTCTAAGGCTGCAAAATCTCCTGCCAGTCCATGAAGATATACACCAAATTTACTTGCTTCTAAAGGTTGATAGCCTTGAGCCAATAAACTGGTTATTATGCCAGTTAATACATCTCCCGAACCACCGGTAGCCATACCCGAATTACCGGTATTGTTATAAAAACATTGCCCTGTAGGGCTAAGAATTGCAGAATGATGATTTTTTAGTACAATAATAATATTATAACGCATGGCAATCATTCTTGCTTTGTCCACTTGTAATAAACTGTTTTCAGAACTGCCAAACAGTCTTGTAAATTCTTTAGGGTGGGGGGTAAGAATAGAATTTGCCGGTAATTTACTTAATAGTTCTTTTTTATTAGCAATCATATTTAATGCATCAGCATCTAAAACAAGTGGCTGATTATAATTGGTAATAAAAACAGAAAAAGCATCTATTGTTTTTTCGTCTTTGCCTAAACCGGGCCCAATACCTATTGCATTATAACTTTCATAATCCTCAACAGATTCAATTGCTGTTTCGCCATTCGTTTTACACATCACTTCGGGTAAGTAGGTTTGCATTATAGAATAGCCGCAATGAGGCAATAAAGCCGTTACTAAGCCGGCACCGGTTCTAAGTGCCGCATTTGCACTTAGTGCTACCGCACCTATTTTACCATAACTGCCACCGGCAATAAGTACATTGCCAAAGTTGCCCTTATGTCCAAATTTAGTTCTAGGTTTATAGATACTTAAAATATCATTTTGATCTAATAATTGATAATGTGTTTGTGTGTTAAATTCAAATTCTTTGTCTAATCCTATATCTAATATTACAATCTTCCCTACATAGATTGCAGATTCAGCATGTAAAAAAGTACGTTTATAATACTGAAAACTTAGTGTTGTTTCTGCTTTTATAATAGTAGAATTATTGGTTACAAAATAGTCTGCAAATAGTCCGCTTGGTATATCTATAGATATTTTTCTATTTGGCAAAAGGTTTAAATGTTCTATAAATTGGGCTACCCAACCAGCAATAACTCTATTTAATCCTGTTCCTAAAATAGCATCAAATATTATAATGTCTTTGGGTAAGTCTTCAATAAACGTATCTACGTCCAACAATGTAAACAAACCGGCATCCATATCTTGTAATCTTTTTAAATTTAGTTCGCAACATGTAGATTTTTGTATGCCGGTATTTAAAATAAATGCTTTTACATTATAACCTTCATTATGTAGTAGTCTCGTTATTGCAAGCCCATCGCCACCATTATTACCTGTGCCGCATATTATGGCAAACACTGAATTTGTATTGAAATTGGCAAGTAGCCAACTTACACATGCCATGGCTGCACGTTCCATAAGGTCTATAGCACTTATATTCGTGTTATTTATTGTTGCTAAATCGCAAGCTCTTATTTGCTCAGCAGAAAATAATTTCATTTAGAAAGGTGATAATATATTTTTGCAAATTAGTCGTTTTTTAGCAGATAAGTGTACATTATTTTGTTTTATTGTATATTTTTGTTATTTATTTAGCTCAGTCTCATTCATTGCTTTAGTTTTGAATACGTTCAGAGAGCGGTTTTTCATACATCCGGATGTAGCATGGAAAAAAGTACATATTAGGAGATATATTCAATATTAACAGCACTATAAATAAGTATATGATATTTTTATTAATTATTATTTCAATACTATTCCTATTAATTATTATCCTCACTTATCCTCGTTTGCAACGAGGATAATAAGGTTAGGCGTTTTTAACGCCCATAAACTTTATCAAATAAAATAATTAACTTTGAAAAATGTAAAGAATGTGATTTGTGGCGTTACAAACGCCAATCCATAGCATCCTCGTTACAAACGGAGGACGAGTGGGAGGATGGCGCAATTGCCATGGTTTATTACAGTTGCGCAGGCTTAAATGTAAAGCCCATCCTTCAAAATTCCAACAGAACACAATTGATAATTTAAATAAAAATATTAATAAATATTTTAAAGAAAGAAAAGGAGAAATAAAATAATGAAAAATTACATAGTATTTATTTTAATGCTTACTTCATTAAAATGTATTTCACAAAATTTAGCTACAAATAATTTTGTTATATTCGGTTGCTACGGTCCCTGTGATGGACTTTATCAAAATTTAATCTTTCATAGTAATCATTAATGGCTCGAAGTTTAGACATTAGCAAATTCTCCTCTTAGTTCCCTAGCTTTCTCTTGGTATTTCAAATGAGCTTCGAGTGGGCTAGAAAACCGTCCTATAAAAATTTGCTTACCTC
>CAIYTT010000191.1 GCA_903929195.1 uncultured Bacteroidota bacterium | reverse complement strand
TTGCCGGCGGTGTTCACCTCTTCCCATCCCGAACAGAGAAGTTAAGCCCGCCATGGCCGATGGTACTGCACAACAATGCGGGAGAGTAGGTAGCTGCCATATTCATTTAAAAACGCCTTTACAGTAATGTAAGGGCGTTTTTGTTTATATACTCTATTTTTCGTAATTTTGATTAAAATGGCAGATTAATATGTCGTTAGATTATATTGAGCAGAAAAAAGATGCCTTAAGGGGAAAGTCTGTTATTAAACATACAAGAATTGGAGTTGACTTAATATCTTGATAAGATTGGTAGTGGGGAATCTATTGATGATTTGCTTCTTGCTTATTCTCGCCTTAACAGAAATGAAATATTAGCTTGTATTACTTATGGCGCAAATCTTATTCGCAACGAAATATTTATAGATGTTGCATGATTTTCCAATAATTATAGTTGATGAAAATCTTGATGCCAGAATTGTTCGTAGTATAATTCAGTTTGGCTATATTGTTTATTCCATAAGTGATGAAAAATCAGGCATTACTGATTTTGAGGTTATAGATATTGCAATTGAAAAAGCGGATTTATTATTACCGAGGATAAAGATTTTGGCGATACTTTAGTATATGGTAATTTAATTGAGTTTGAAATTGGCAGTATGTTATTACGAATTACTGATTTACCAATTGATGCAAAAATCCAATTGATTATTGAAACACTTTCGCAACATAAAGAAAGTCTTAAGGGTTCTTTTTCTGTACTTACTTCTAAAAAATTGAGGATACGAAATTATAGGTTGTAATTTTGTTTCTTGCTTTTGTAGAAGAAATATTAAAAACAGGTATTGAAATTGTTTAAGTAAATATAGTCACAAGGGGGGATTCTTGCAAATTATATGGGGAAATTCAGGGGAAACAAAAGTTGATGTAGATACAGTTGAAAGTGGAGAGTTATTGTTTTTACAGAATACAGATAACTTTCCTTTTTCTGTAGGCACTATAATAGATACAATAGATGAATTAAGGAACTATATTAACCAAATTATCATACACAAACATTAATATTGGTATGAAAATTTTATTATATAGGGATTGTACACAATAAATGGTATTTAACTTGCCCCTATTTTTTACAGTCATCTTAAAAGAGTAAGTGGTTGCAAGGCAATTACAAACTTTAAAGTATCGTTATTATTGAAAATTTTTGCACTCAATGTTACATTATTGAAATATTTTTAGTACTTTTAGCATTCAAAGTCTAAAATATTACTATAATGAAGCGATTTTTTTTACCAAAATTGTTACTTCTTTGTGTCATTTTATTAACTGTAGGTTATAGAATGTCTGCCCAAACCTACCCTTTCAGTTATACAGGTGGGGTACAAACATGGACAGTACCTGCCGGTGTTTTTTCAATTAACGTGGATGCAAGAGGAGCTGTAGGTGGCTGGAATTCAAGTATGTCAACTTATTGGGATAGTGGTGGGCATGGTGCAAGAGTTGTTTGCAGCCTTGCTGTTACTCCCGGTCAGGTATTAAATATATATGTTGGCGGCAGGGGTAGTGCAGGTACTACTTCCACAGGTGGCACAGGCGGCTATAATGGCGGTGGCAACGGTAACAATGCTTCCTTTAGTTATGGTGGTGGTGGTGGTGGCGGTGCTACCGATATTCGTATTGGCGGTACTGCACTTACTAATCGTGTGGTGGTTGCCGGTGGCGGTGGTGGTGCAGGTCTTAACTATGCTACCTTCGATTATGACAAAGGCGGAGACGGTGGCGGTACAACAGGCGAAACCGGCTGGGGTGGCGGTAGCACATCATTTGGATATGGCGGTATGGGTGGTTCGCCTACTACAGGCGGCACAGGTGGTACTTATCCGGGCTACTCTACCGGTGGTGCAGGTACATTGGGCATTGGCGGTGCAGGTGCATCAAGCACATCAGGCGGTGGCGGTGGTGGTGGCTACTACGGTGGTGGTGGTGGTAGCTGGGCAGGTGGCGGCGGTGGTTCGTCTTATGCCGGTACCGGTACATCAGTAGTTACACATACACGTGGTTATGTAACTTTTGGCGATGGCTCGCTAACTATTACTGCTGTGGTTACTTGTACACTTACAATAGGCATTTCTTCTTCTTATAGCCCTACAGCATGTGGCTTAAGCGATGGTTCAATATCTATTTCAGGCTTAACACCTTACAGTACCGATACCTTACATTATACAATAGGGGGTACACCGGTTACTACTGTTATTACGGCAGATGGGTCTGGTAATTACGTAATGACAGGCTTAGCTGCAGGTGCATATAACAGCTTATACGTGGCTAATTCAGCAGGTTGCTCTTCCAATACAATTGCTAGTACAGTACTTACAAACCCTGCTGTGCCTGCAGTTACCGGTCCGGATTCTGTATGTATGGGTTCAACAGGTACATTAAGCGACTGGACACCGGGAGGTACATGGTCAAGCAGCACACCATCAATAGCTACAGTAAATACAGTTGGTGTTATTACACCTGTTTCTGCCGGTTCTACAATTATTACCTATTATCTGTCTGCAGGTTGCAGAACATTGCATACAGTTACTATCAGTCCTTTACCTTCATTAATTTCAGGTTTACCTTCTGTTTGTGTAGCAAGCAATGTTACATTAACCGATTCGGTAAGTGGTGGTACGTGGTCTATACCTACTACTACAATAGCTACAATAAATTCAAGTACAGGAATTGCAACAGGTGTGGGTGCAGGTATTGTTCTCATTACCTACTCATTACCTACAGGCTGTTATCGCACTTTCCCACTTACGGTTAATGATGCTCCAACACCAATTTCAGGTACTCGTTTCGGTTGTCCTAATACTACTGCAATACTTACAGACGGTGTACCTTATGGTACATGGACAAGCAGCGATACATCAGTTGCTACTATTAACCCAAGTACCGGTTTTGTTACAGAGCGTGCAGTAGGTGTTACCATAATTACTTATAATAGCTGTTCGCATAATGTGTATGACACACTTAGAATAAACCCGCTACCAAGTAATATTACCGGTACGTTTCATGTTTGTGTAGGCAGTATGGTGTATTTACACGATTCTACTCCGAGTGGTATTTGGTTTAGTAATGATTCTACCAGTGCAGCTGCGGCTGCCGATTTCGGTACAATAACAGGAAGAAGATACGGTATTGATACGATAACTTATATGGCTCCGGATGGTTGTATTACCAAACATGTATTTACGGTAGATTCATTGCCATTGCCTATTATGGGTGTACCTCATGCATGTCCTAATTCTATTACATCGCTTGCCGATGCAACACCAAGTGGTATTTGGAGAAGTCAAAATACAACCATTGCTACAGTAGATTCTATTTATGGAACAGTTACAGGGCATGGTGTTGGTGTAGATTCTATTTTCTATACTGTACCTACCGGTTGTAAAGTGGTTACACCGCTTACAATTAACCCTATACCACCGGCAATAACAGGCGATACTGCAAAGTGTGCTGCCGGTATTATAGATACTTTATACGATGCAGCACCCGGTGGAAGATGGACTAGTCAAATACCTTCCTTAGCAACAATAGATTCTATATCAGGGCAAGTAACTACAGTAAGTGCTTATGGTGGTTTCGATGTTATTACTTATACCTTGCCTACGGGTTGCTATATTACAAAAGGTTTTACAGTACATCCATTACCTACACCACATGTTACTTACGACCCTATAAATGGCGAATTACATACTGATACTTTTTATGTAACTTATCAGTGGTATGATAGTACTACGATTGGTTTAATCCATGGTGCTACATCTCCATCTGTAGCAGCACTTTACGATGAAATCTATTATGTAAGAGTTACTGATACGTTTGGATGTGTATCCAATTCAGTACCCTATATTAATGTCTTTTCAAGTGTAAATAAGATTACCAATAATCAATCAATAAGTGTATATCCTAACCCGGTAAGTACTTCTTTACATATTGATGCAAAAGTAGATGTTAGAGCTATTATTAGTACTGTTGATGGGAAAACTGTTATAGATATGGATAAGGCAAAAGATATTGATGTAAAAAAATTGGCAAATGGAATGTATTTTATAACACTATATGACGAGAATGGTACTAAAATATATTCTGAAAAATTTGTAAAAGGATAGTTTTCACTTTTATGTATTAAAAACCGTCAAATACACATTGAAATGTATTTGACGGTTTTTGTTTTAGAATATAGCTATTTAATAGGATTTTCATAAATTAACCCAGAGGAAAACTTATTTTCATTGAATAGAAATAAATTTAAAAAATATAATTAAACAATAGTTGCATATCATGAAAAAGATTTTATTCTTATTGTTTTGCATAGCTTTGGTAGGTAATAGCTCTTGCAATTTACAGGCAATCAATTACAACGACAAAGGGCTTGAAAAGTATAAAGCAAAAGATTATCAGGGAGCTATTGAAGATTTTAATAAAGCTATTTCTTATAATCCTAATTTAGCAGTAGCCTATAACAATAGAGGTTTATGCAAAAAATTTCTGCACGATTATAAGGGTACTTTAGAAGATTGCACCAAGGCAATTGATTTGAATCCTAAATTGGCAGAACCCTATAGTAATAGAGCTTTGGCTAAGCTTGCTTTATTAGATTATGTAGGGGCAAAAGAAGATTGCGACAGAGCAATAGAACTAAAACCCACTGATGAGAAAGCATATTGCAACCGAGGATTGGCAAAAGGTAATTTAAAAGATTACGACGGGGCAGTAAAAGATTATAATAAGGCATTAATGTTAAATCCGGAATTGGCAGAGGCGTATAATAATAGAGGTCTTGCAAAAAGCGAAACAGAAGACAGTGAAGGAGCAATTGAAGATTATACGAAAGCCATTTCTATAAAACCCGATTTTGCTGTTGCCTATTTTAATAGAGCGGAATCTTATAGAACAAATCAAAGGTATAATGAGGCGATTGCAGATTTTGATAAAGCAATAACAATAAATCCCAATTACCCTAAAGCGTATAACAATAAAGGAGTTGCAGAAAGCGACAATAAATATTATAAAGAGTCTATTGATGATTTTGATAAGGCAATAAAATTAGACCCTGATTTTTCTGAAGCCTATTTAAATCGTGGGTGTTCAAAAATAATGTTAGGCAATAACGATGGCGGCTGTATGGATATAAATAAAGCCCACGAACTTGGCAGTGCAGATGCTAAAATTATTGCAGATAGATATTGTAAGTAATAAATGAGTTTATTAATATCTATTGTACAGTTATAGTAGTACGAAGCAAAAAAACTAACTTTGTATTTTATTTATTTTGACTCATAATTAAAAAATATACTAAAAACATATTTAATGCAACATACAGAAGCTTATGTAAACAGCCATGTAAGTAATGGAATAGCTACTATAGAATTTTACCATCCGTCAAGTAATTCTTTGCCGGCTATTATACTTAAAGATTTGGCACATACCATTACACAAATGAATGAGTTGAGCCATGTGCGAGTAATTGTATTAAAAAGTGCAGGTTCAAAAGCATTTTGTGCAGGTGCGTCTTTCGACGAGTTAATGGATGTAAGCAATGAAGAGGAGGGAATGCAGTTTTTTAGTGGTTTTGCGCATGTAATTAATGCTATGCGAAAAAGTAGTAAATTAATTATAGCCCGTGTGCAAGGTAAAGCTGTTGGTGGCGGTGTAGGTATTATTGCTGCTACCGATTATGCTATTGCAGTAGAAGAAGCATCGGTAAAACTAAGCGAATTAGCTGTAGGTATTGGGCCGTTTGTCGTTGGGCCTGCCGTTGAGCGTAAAATAGGTAGAGCTTGTTTTTCGCAATTGGCAATAGATGCTACCGAATGGCGCACCGCCCATTGGGCATATACTCATGGTTTGTATTCCGAAATGTATCCGGATATTGCAATGGTTGATAAACATGTGCAGTTATTGGCTGAAAAATTAGCACACAGTAGCCCCGATGCTATGGCGGAACTAAAATCTATTTTTTGGCAAGGTACAGAAAACTGGGATACTTTACTTGCACAAAGAGCAGCAATAAGTGGTAGGCTTGTATTAAGCGAGTTTACAAGAAATGCTATTAATAAATTTAAAGCCAAAACAGCTAAACAATAGGTTAGGTAAAGTAAAAGAATACTACTTAGTGTTGGCCTTGAATTTATACAAATGCTAAGTAGTATGCATTTTTTGTAATAAGATATTAGCAGTTGCTACAATGCCTTCTTCTCTGCCAATAAAGCTAAGATGCTCTGTTGTGGTTGCTTTTATAGATACATCAAAAGGCGATACTAGTAGGAGGTCAGCAATAACAAGTCTCATTTCATCAACATACTTACGAATTTTTGGTGCTTGCAATAATATAGTACTATCTATATTTACAATTTTATATCCTTTAGATTGTATTAATTCAGAACATTTTTTAAGTAAAACTTTACTGTCTATACCTTTATATGCATTGTCGGTATCGGGAAAGTGCATACCAATATCTCCCAAGCTAATTGCACCAAGCATGGCATCGCAAATGGCGTGTAGCAATACATCGGCATCAGAATGACCAAGTGCACCTTTGGTGTGAGGAATTAATATACCACCCAACCAAAATTCTCTCCCTTCAACTAATTTATGAAAATCAATTCCTTGTCCGATTCTGTACATTGTTTGTTTTTCTGTATATTTATATGCAAAAATAAGGTAACTCTATCTATTTAACTTCATTTTGAACTGTTGCTTTATAATTTGCATTGCTTTTTTTATTTTTGGAATGATATGGTATCACTCAGACTATCTTTTATAAGGTAAAGACAACGAATAAGAATATTTAAGTGTAAATCAATTTTGGGAAAGCATCTGTTTGTAGGCTAAAATACTAAACAATTTTATGACAAATAAGTTTTTGCTGTAATTAAATTTACATGCAAGTTTTTAGTAGTTTTGCAATTAAAGTAAACAATGTTTATATGATTGAACCCAATATACCACTTGATGAAGAATTAAGGATTGCTGAGTTATATAAATATGAATTATTAGATACTGTTTATGAAAAAGAATTTGATGAAATTGTACAATTAGCATCAAAAATCTGTAATGTACCTATAACATTAATTACATTAATAGACAGGAATAGGCAATGGTTTAAAGCCAAGGTTGGGTTAGATGTTGCTGAAACATCAAGAAGCGTTTCTTTTTGTGGTCATGCTATATTGCACGAAGGGATTTTTGAAATACAAGATGCTATTAAAGATGAACGTTTTTCGGATAACCCATTAGTAATAGGCTACCCTAATATACGTTTTTATGCAGGTATGCCAATTGTTAGCCCGGCAGGCTATAAATTGGGTACACTTTGTGTTATAGATACAAAAGCAAGACATTTAAGCAAAGAAGAATCTTTTGCATTATCTGTGTTAAGCAAAATGATAATTAAACTTTTTGAACTACGTATAAGTAATCGAGAACTTAAAAAATCTATTGAAAACCAGCAAAAAATTATAACCATAATGGCTCACGACATTCGCGGGCCATTAAATACTATTAAAGCAACTTTTGAATTAAAAAACGATGGTTTTATTTCAAGTGAAGAAGCGAAGGAAATAGACGGATTAATAGAAGTGCAGATAGGCAATACGGTAAACTTATTAAATAATATTGTAGATTGGGGAAAGTTAATTTTAAACTATTCTACAGAACTACAGACAGATTTTAATTTGCATGATGTTTGTGAAAAAAGTTTTGATTATTATCTAATAGTTTCTAAGGCAAAAAATAATCAATTTAAAAATTCCATTAAGCCGGATTTACTTGTTTATGGAAATAGTTTAGGCTATGAATTTATTATTAGAAATTTAATTGCTAATGCTAATAAGTTTACTTCTAATGGCAGTATTACTGTTTCTGCATTTATAGAGAATGATTTTTTATTTATGACAATTACAGATACTGGGGTAGGTATGAGTGACACTATAAAAGATGCATTAAATAACAAAAAATGGTCGTCATATACTGTGGGTACACAAAATGAAAAGGGCAGTGGTATGGGCTTGAAATTAGTATCTGAATATATAGCAACTATTAATGGTACATTACATTTTGAATCAAAACCGAATGAAGGCACAATAGTAACAATAAAAATACCACAGCATTAATTTAGGATTCATAAATTAATGCTGTGGTAAATATGTATTTCTTCTTATTTTAAAATAAAAATAGATAGTAAATTAATCAGCCCAATCGCAAATAAATACGTTCGTATCATGCCCACCACCATTATTACGATTTGATGAGAAGATGAATTTTTTACCGTCAGGAGAAAACATAGGGAAAGCATCAAAACTACTGTCATGCGATATTCTTTCTAGACCTGTACCATCTAAGTTTACTAAATACAAATTAAAAGGGAAACCACGTTCGTATTCGTAATCTGAAGCAAATACCAATTTTTTTCCGTCCGGGGTGAATGCAGGAGCCCAGTTAGCTTTGCCTAAATGAGTTACCTGGTGGGCATCGCTGCCGTCAGCATTCGCAACATATAGTTCCATGTGGGTGGGCATTACCAAGCCTTGTGCTAATAAATCTTTGTATTCTTTCAGTTCGTCGGGCGTTGAAGGTCTTGAAGCACGCCAAACTATCTTTTTGCCATCAGGCGAGAAACAAGCGCCGCCATCGTAGCCAATATCGTGTGTTATTTGTTTTACATTAGTGCCGTCAATATTCATGGTATATATATCTATATCCCCATTTCTCATACTTGTAAAAACAATTTTGTCGCCTTTGGGCGATATGGTCGCCTCAGCATCATAACCGGGTGTGTTCGTAAGTTGTTTCGTAATTTTGCCTTTAAAGTCGGCAACATAAATATCGTAGCTGCTATATATTGGCCATACATATTTTTTTATTTTCTCACGGTCCGGTGTAGGAGGGCACTCTTTGCCGGCTTTATGGGTAGAAGCATACAGAAAGTGTTTATGGTCGGGCATAAGGTAGGCGCATGTAGTGCGGCCATTACCTGTGCTTACCAATTTATATTTAAATGAGTCTTTATCTGATTTAGGTATAGTACCATAAAATATTTGGTCGCAGTTAAGACCTTCTTTGGGGTTTTGTCGTTGAAAGGTTATATGTTCATTATCAAAACCGAAGTAGGCTTCAGCATTATCGCCCCCTGTAGTAAGTTGTCTAAGATTTTTAAAATGCTTTTCATCGGGATAAGCTAAATTTTTCTTATCTTGAGCAAAACAGAAATTTATATTTAGTATTGAAACTGATGCAATAATAAATTTTAAAAAAAGAGTTTGTAATTTCATTGAATCATTATTTTGTGCAAAAATAGATTAAGCTTATATTAAGTTACAATGATTATTGTCAGTACAGTGTAAATTTTAAATTTAAAATAATAGTAATATTTTGTTAAATAACGATTTTGCTGACAGAAGTCATTGTGTGGTATTGGAAAAGTGCTATTAAATGTAAAATTGATTATAATAACATGAAAATTTGGATATTTAATTCAAAAGATACAATATATATATTGTTTTTGTTATTTATATTTTCAAAATAATTCATTACTTTTGAAATAATAATTAATAAAATTGTATCGTTTATCAGGAGTTGAAATTTTGTTAGTTGATGATAATGTTCTAAATCAGAAGATTGTGAAATTCATGATTCAAAAAGAAGGAGCAGAGACGCATACAGCTATCAATGGCAAGGAGGCAATAGCCCAAATGCGAGAGCATAACTTCAATGTTGTGTTAATGGATTTGCATATGCCTGTATTAGATGGATTTGAAGCATCGCAATATATTAGAAATGAGATAAAAAGTAATATACCTATTATAGGTATTACAGCAGACCCCTTACTTAGCGAATATGATAAATGTATAGCATGGGGCATGAACACTTGCATTGCTAAGCCTTTTGAGACAACAATGTTGGTTGATCTTATTTTGGATTTAGTAAATAAAAGCAATTAAAAATATATAAATCAGATATTATGGAAACAAGCGTTGTAGATTTAGATTCTTTATATCAACTGTCCGGCAGAGACCCTAAGTATATTTATGAGGTAATGAGCTTATTTTTAGAGCATGTGCCAAAACAGCTATTGAAATTAGAGCAGCTAATTATGGATAGTACTACGGATTGGGCTGCAATAAGAAAACTGTCTCATTCTATGAAGTCAAGTGTTATTTTTGTTAAAGTATCGGGTATGTATGACCATTTAATGAAAATAGAAGCTTATGCCAAGGAAGGTAAACATATAGATGAAATGCGAGAGAATTTACAATTTATTTTACATGTTTTTAGAGAAGCTATGCCGATATTAATTGCAGAGCAAGAAAAGTGTAGGCTTCAGAAAAAATAATTTTTATAAATTATTTATATGTAGATAATTAAGAAGGGGGTAAAATACCGTATCTTTGCTTTTTATCAAGTGAAAATAAATAATGGAAAAAAAAGATGCTCGCAATAGCAGCAATAGAACCGGTGCAAGAAATACATTTAGAAAAAGTGATGACAAAAAGACCTCAGAAAATGTAGGCAGCGGATTTGCAAAAAGAAAAGATAAAGAATCGAAAGAATATAATCGAGATTTTGATGACACTAATGATACAAAAAAACGTACTTACAGTAGAAAAGACACTGATAAAGATGTAAAAAACGCTCGCACATTTGGGGATACCCGTAATGGAGATAGCCGTGGAGATTCAAAATATGATACTTCCCGTGGCAATGATAGACCTAAAAGAAATGATGACAGACCATTTAGAGACCGACCAAAACCATACGGAGATAAGCGAGAATTTGGGGGCAGAAAAGAAAGGTCGGATAGTTTTGGCGAAAAAAAATTTGTAAGAAAAGAAGGTAGCGAAAACAGACCATTTAGAGACAGACCCAAACAATATACAGATAAAAGGGAATTGGGTGATAAAAATGAATCGGCTGAAAACATTAGCGATAAGAAATGGGAGCGAAAAGAAAGGAGCGAAAGCAGACCAATTAACGACCGACCCAAACCCGATTCGAGCAGGGAAAGTTTTGGAGAAAGAAAAGAAAAGTCTGGAAATTTTAGTGATAAGAAATGGGAAAATAAAGAGGGTGGCGAAAGCAGACCATTCAGAGACAGACCCAAGCCCTATATAGGCAGGGAAAATTTTGGTGATGGAAAAGAAAAACCTGAAAATTTTAGCGATAAGAAATGGGAAAACAAAGAAGGTAGGGAAAGCAGACCATTTAGAGACAGACCCAAGCCGTATAACAAAAGACCTGAATTTGAAAACAAAGAAAATATAGATTCTACTAACAAAAGTCATCAAAATGATGATGGAAATACAGATAACGATTCAAAAAGGTTTGTAAGCGAGAGTAGAACAAATAGGGATAATGTAAAGCCATATCGTTCTAAACCAAGATTTGATGATAAAGAAGATACCGGAGATAGACCTGCACGTAGGTATAATAGTGATAGTAATGAGAAAGAAGGAAATTTTGATGAAAACAAAAGACCTTACAACAATAAATCTAAAAGCAAAGATAATATAGGCGGCAAACCTGAATTACCAATGCCATTAAATAAATATATAGCACATAGTGGCGAATGTAGCCGCAGAGATGCAGCAGACCTAGTACGAAAAGGTAAAGTAAAAGTAAATGAAGAATTAATATTAGACCCCGGATATAAGGTACAAGAAGGGGACAAAGTAACAAGTGCCGGCAAAAAACTTATACCTACTAAGGGAAATGTATATATATTACTAAATAAACCCAAGGGGTATATTACTACTAATGACGACCCCCAAGGACGCAGAAAGGTAGTAGATTTAGTTGAAAATTGTGGTGTTGATAGAGTATATCCGGTTGGCAGACTTGATAGAGATACCTCTGGCTTGATTCTTATTACTAATGATGGCACATTGACCCAGAAATTGTCGCATCCGTCTTACGAAATAAAAAAAGTTTATCATGTAACACTTGACAAACCACTATCAAAAGCGGATTTTGAAAAAGTAATAGGTGGCGTAGAGCTGGAAGACGGGATAACACACGCTGACGCATTAGCCTATTTGGAAAATGAAAATGAGGTAGGTTTGGAAATTCATAGTGGTAAAAACAGAATTGTGCGTAGAATATTTGAAGCATTAGGTTATGTTGTTGTGAAACTTGATAGGGTAATGTATGCAGGGCTAACCAAAAAGAATTTACCAAGAGGCAAGTGGCGTTTTCTAGATGAAAGAGAAGTGGTGTTATTGAAACACTTTAAGAGTTAGTAATTGTATGCTTGTTAATATATATGAATGCGTTTTCTTACAGCAGATAAAATTTATGATGGAAATACATGGTTGCCAAATGGAACTGTAATAGGGGTAAATGATACAGGTGAAATTGTATCTATTAAGAACTACAACCAAATAGGTGCTGAATATTTTGAAGGAATTTTAGCTCCGGGTTTTGTAAATGTTCATTGTCATTTGGAACTATCGCACATGAAGGATGTTATACCCGAAAATACCGGACTTATACCCTTTTTAAGAACGATACCTGCACATAGAAATGATTTTAGTACGGAGCAAAAGAAGGTAGCCAGACATGCTGCTTATGAAGAACTAATAAGAAATGGGGTAGTAGCAGTAGGAGATATAGCAAATACTACTGATGCAATTGATTTAAGAGAACGAAAACTAATGCATTTCCAAACATTTGTTGAGGCTATTGGATTTACAAAGGCGAATGCATTGAAATGTTTTGATTATGCATTACAAACGTATAATGAATATAGCAAGCAGCAAATAGAGGGCACAATAATAAGACAATCTATTGTACCCCATGCACCGTATTCCGTATCTGCTTCTTTGTTTGGTTACATAGGTACACCTATTGGAAGTAGAATAATTTCCATACATAATCAGGAAAGTAAGGAAGAAAATGAATTTTATGAAAGTAGATTAGGTGGTGTTTGTGAGCTATTGGCAGGCTTAGGTATTAATTACAACGAATTTATACCTACCGGTAAGTCATCGCTGCAATCTTATGGGGAATGGCTTTTGCCGGACTGTAGCTTGATATTAGTACATAATACGTTTACTAGCCGAGAAGATGTATTATATGCAAAAAACAGATTTGCAGATGTACACTGGTGTTTGTGTCCTAATGCTAATTTATATATTGAAAACAGATTGCCTGATATTCGTTTATTGCACAATGAAAATTCCAAAATATGTATTGGCACAGATAGCTTAGCATCTAATCATCAATTATCTATTTTAGCAGAGTTGGTAACAATAAAAAAAGCATACCCCGAATTTAGCTGGGAAATACTCTTAAAATGGGGTACAAAAAATGGGGCTGAAGCATTAAAGATGTCTGAAACATTGGGTACTATAGCCATAGGCAAAACACCGGGTATTTTACAAATTAAGAATTTGGGAAATAGTAATTTGGAGCCGGTTGTAAATAGAATTGTTTAATGTGTGTTATGATAATAATTTATTTTATATCCTAACTCCATAATGCATAATAATATATCCATAAAATAAAATGCTATTTTTGAAATTTCTAACAAATTAATAATATTAAATTCATTTTGCTTAATTAGCTTTGTCAAAAGTCTATTTTGTTTCAAAAACGATTTATGGAAAGTAATTTAAGAGTAGAGCATATTGCTGAAAAATTAAATAAAAATATTCCATTCGGTTTATTTGAAGACGGTACAAAATGTTATTTCATAGACGGGGAACATGTAAAGTACAATGAATTATGGGCAGCAATAAGATTAGTTAATAATCTAGGAAAGAATCATAATAAAACACTTTTTGAATTATGTCCTGATACCTTTTTAGGACGTTTTAAAGAAAAATTCAATAAGAATAAAGTAAAAAGGCAGAAAGAATTTTAAATTATTTGATTTATAGTTAATACAAAGCCTTCTTTTTATATTTTTTTCCATCTAAAAATTACAGGTATTTATTAAACGGAAATATTATTCTTTGTGTCTAATTCAATATCAGCTACGCAAAGTTCTTCTTTTATTAACAGTTGTCAATAACTATTGGACATAAAATGAGCTTGATAATATACATTTGTCTTTATTAAAATACGGGCAAAATGAGTCATTCATTCGGGCAAACATGGTGGGGACAACAATGGCTAAATTCACTTAATAATATAGATTACAGTAATCGCTTGCCAAGAGGGGGGAGCTATGCCCGCAATGGTGCCGTTACAAAAATTACCATAAAGGGCAATCATATAAATGCAAAAGTAATAGGCAGTAAACCTAGACCTTATAATGTTGATATAATTTTACCTCCATTTTTTGAACCGGATTTAGGAATTTTTGTAGATTCACTTGCATTACGACCACTAATAATTTCAAAAATGCTTAATAGACAGCTTGAACCCGAAGTATTGTCTATTGCTGAAAACATGGGATTGAAAGTTTTTCCTAAACAATGGACTGATTTTAAAATGCAATGCAGTTGCCCGGATTGGGCTGTACCTTGTAAGCATTTGGCTGCCGTTATTTATAAAGTCTGTTCAGAAATAGACAACAACCCTTTTCTTGTTTTTAGTCTCCATAACGTCGACCTGATTAGAGAACTAAATAAAAGAAACATATATGTAACAAAAGAAAACACAGAGATACCCTCAATTACAAACCTATATTTTGACAAATCGGACAAACAACAAGTAACAAATAGAGTTTATTCTGTTGAGAATGCATATAATAAGCTGTCTTATACAAGCATACCTGCAATTCATGAGGCGTTAACGGCACTACTATCCGATGCTCCGGTGTTTTATACGAATGGTGGTAATTTTAAAGAAAAATATATTTCGGAATTAGGTAGAATAGTTAAAAACGCACAAAAAATAGTTCAGGGTAAAATAAGCCTTCAATCGGTATTAAATAAAGCTGAAAGAGATGAAAGGCAAATAAACACTCATAGCATTAATAAAGTAACTATAGATAAAGAATACCAATCAAAAATTTTTGTAAATGATACTCTATTTTCTTTTTCTGATTTTTTAGCACAAATAACACAGATTCCTGTTACTAAAACGATTGATTACCAGCCATCTACAGCATCGTTACATACGGTTTTTAATTTTGCATTACATCTTATAGCAAAAGGTGCTATTGTACCTCAAATAGTACAGAAACCCAACAAAGCATTTACTATACGTTGGTTACCTGCTATGCTCAGTAAAGAGGTAAGAGAATTGATGACGAAATTAGAAGAGGTATTGCCACCTCAAATTTTTCTTTGGGAAGATAAAAATAAATTTAAAGATATAAATAAGGATATTGCAATTAATTTAATTTCTGTTTTCATAACACAAATAATTGCCATTCTGAAAGAAAAAAATAGCGAAGAACTCTTTACGGACCTATTTTTTAGAGACGCAAGCTATTATTTTAAAAATCCGGGAGAAGAAGCACTTAGCGGAGGCATACAAGCTTGGTTGCAAAAATATTATATAACACAAGGTAAATACAAACCACAATTAATAGTTGAAGAGACATTAAACGAACGTTTTTTAGTAAGCATTAATATTACCGATACAGAACAGCCTTTAAATAGTCCGGCTACTTTAAAAGAAATTATTACATTAGAAAAACATGAAAAAGAACGGTTTGAGATTCTACAATCCTTAATACAGCTTAGCAGTTTTATTACAGGGCTTGATACCTATATAAATTCGAAAGGAGAGGAATTGATAATTATGGGAAACGATATTTTTACCCCTTTTCTATTACAGATGATACCTGCAATAGAATTGCTTGATATTGATGTGCTTTTACCTAAAGCTTTAAGGCAAATACTTAAACCCAAAACAACGATAAAAATTAAAAAGAATAACGGTAAATCCTTTCTGCGACTCGACCAATTACTTGATTTTGATTGGCAGATTGCTATTGGCGATACTATTGTAGATGAAGCTGAATTTAAACAACTGCTTACGAATTCAGACAACTTAATAAAATATAAAGGAAGCTATATTTATGTAAGCAAAGAAGACTTAGAAAAATTATATAAACACTTTACAATAGATAAAGTAATGTCTCCGTATCAATTGCTTAGAGCGGCATTGAGTGGAAGTTATATGGGTGCTAAAATTACTTTAACCGACGAGATTAAAGTTTTAATAAAGGAATTGTCTGATATTAAAGAAATATCGTTGCCCAAAGGTATAAATGCACAATTAAGACCCTACCAACATAGGGGATTCTCGTGGATATATAGAAATGCTAAAATTGGTTTTGGTTCAATATTAGCTGATGATATGGGATTGGGTAAAACACTACAAGTAATAACAACGCTGTTAAAATATAAAGAAGAAGGATTTTTAAAAGATAAGAAGGCATTAGTTGTTGCACCAACAGGTTTACTTATAAACTGGCAAAAAGAAATAGAGAAATTTGCACCTTCATTAAAAACCCATATCTTTCATGGTTCTAGCCGGAAAATAGAATCTGAATATGATGTTTTGCTTACTTCTTATGGTATAGCTAGAACAGAAGCCGCAAGACTAAAAAAACTACCTTGGCATTCTTTAGTAATAGATGAAGCACAGAATATTAAAAATCAAGACACAGCACAAGCGAAAGCAATAAAAACGATTAATTCAGATAATTTTATTGCAATGAGCGGTACTCCCGTTGAAAATCGTTTAAGTGAGCTTTGGAGTATATTTGATTTTAGCAATAGGGGATTTCTTGGAACCTATAAAGAATTTAATGAAACATTTGGGTTGCCTATTGAAACCTATAATGACATTGATGTTGCAAATAATTTAAAAAAAGTTACGGCTCCTTTTTTAATGCGTAGGCTAAAATCTGATAAATCTATTATCAACGACCTGCCTGACAAAATAGAGATGGATTGTTTTACAATACTTGTAAAAGAACAAGCAAGTCTTTATGAAAAAACATTAGCGGAGGCTATGAAGGCGATTGAAGCAATTGAGGGAACGGATAATAAAGAACTATTTGTAAGGCAAGGACTTGTACTCCAGATGATACTTGCATTAAAGCAAATATGCAATCATCCAACCCAGTTTTTAAAAAACAATGTTTTAGATGCTTCCCTAAGTGGTAAATTAGATATGCTGTTTGATAAGCTTGACAGTATTGTAGAAAGCAATAAAAAAGTATTAATTTTTACACAGTTTACAGAAATGGGGAACTTGTTACAACATTTTATTACAGAGCGTTACAGAGAAAGACCACTCTTTTATCATGGCGGTTGTAATATAAAACAACGCAACGAAATGGTACATTCTTTTCAGACAAACCATGCAGATAAAATTTTTATACTTTCTCTTAAAGCAGCAGGTACTGGGTTGAACCTAACAGCCGCAAACCATGTTTTACATTACGATTTATGGTGGAATCCTGCGGTTGAGGCACAGGCAACAGACCGAGCATACCGTATAGGGCAAAAAAGCAATGTAATGGTACACCGCTTTATTACAAAAAATACATTTGAAGAACGGATAAATGATATGATACAGTCTAAAAAAGCCTTAGCCGAAATGACAGTGGCTACCGGAGAAAACTGGATTGGCAATCTTAGCAATAAAGAACTCAAGAATTTATTTGAAATAAGTGGTAAATAAAATAGTTTATTTACCACTTATTTCAAATAATTATTGTACTTGTTTGGCTGCTTTTTCCAGTTTATCAATACGTTGTGCCAATGCATCTAAATTACGAAAGTGTATATATGCCTTCCTATATTTGCCGGCTTCAAAAGCAGGTGAACCCATATATATTTCTCCTTTTTTTGTTATACTTTTAGAAATACCTGATTGGGCACTTATAATAGTATTGTCGGCAATATGTAAATGGCCTACTATACCTACTTGCCCGCTAAACATACAGTTTTTTCCTATTTTTGTAGAACCTGCAATTACATTACAAGCAGCTAAATAACTATTTTCACCAACCTCTACATTATGTGCAATATGAATCAGGTTATCAAATTTAACGCCTTTTCTAAGAATGGTAGAACCTAAAGTAGCACGGTCTATAGCACAATTAGCACCTATTTCTACATCGTCTTCAATTACTACATTACCTATTTGAGGTATTTTTTTATTTCCTTCATTTTCGGGTGCAAACCTAAAGCCATCGCTACCAATAACTGTACCGGAGTGTATAATGCAGTTCTTACCAATTATAGAATCAGAATATATTTTAACACCGGCAAAAAGGGTCGTATTATCACCGATACTTACGTTTTCGCCTATAAAAACTTGTGGATAAATTTTTACATTATTGCCAATTTTTGCACCCTCGCTAATTACAGAAAATTCTCCGGCATATATATTAGTACCTACTATTGCATTTTCTGCAATGTAAGCTTGTTTTGAAATACCTGTTTTATTAAGTTTTACTTGGTTATACATCTCTAACAATAAAGCAAAAGCACCACCCGGGTTATCCACCCTAATAAGTGTGGTAGTTACTGGTCCTATTAGTTCGTAGTTTTTGTCTATAATTACTAAAGAAGCATTTGTTGTGTATAAATATTGCGTATATAACGGATTTGCAAGAAAAGAGATAGAACCGGGAACACCCTCTTCTATTTTAGATAGTTTTGATATTTTAATTTGTGGATTACCCTCAATTGTGCCTTTTAATAAATCAGCTATTTGCTGTGCAGAAAACTCCATTTTTTATATTTAGAATGTTTAGCCAACAAGATATAAAAATATATCGAATTAAGAAAAGTAATCAAAATTATGAATTCAATAGAAATTAACTAATAGTATTCGTACTATCAGCTCTTATCAATTATTAAAATGAAATCTTCCATCGGGTCAAAGAAATAATCTGTCCAGCCGGATTTATGACTTTTCATTTCATCTTCAGTTGGTAGATTCGTATGGGTTAGGATTACTTTAGTGCCGGCTTCATCTTCCTGTAATAAAAAGTGAACTACTGATGGCTCTGTTTCATCGTCCCAATCTGTAGTTTTCCAGGTATAGCTTAACTCGTTTTTACTTGTTTTAAGAACTTTGCCGGTAACCCAATCATCAAACAAACTTACTTTTCCATCTATTTTGTTTTCAACAAAACCATTGCTACCACTCCATTTGCGAATTAGAATAGGGTCGGTAAGTAATTCCATTATTCTATTAGGTTTGCCCGATAATATGAATTCTAAAGCAAGATTGTAAGCCATTTTTATAAATTTTATTTTTTATATTCTAACACTTTGTCTTGCTAATAATTGCCATTGTTTATGTTTCCAAACCCAAACTTGCAACACATTAAGTTTAAATTGGGTTGTTTTATTTTCCAAGTATGCTTCAAAATCGGCACTAATACGTACAGTTGCTATTTTACGGAAAAGTGTAATTTTTTGTGAGGTGATATTTATTTTGTTATAAGTAATTTTCCCATTATATAAATCATTAATTAGGCTAGTTTTTGTTTGCATCCATCCATTTGAGTGCCCATAATCAAGTTCTACATTTAATAATCGTTTTAAAGCTACTGAATCTTTGGCAACCAAAGCTTTATCAAAATCTTTAATGGCAATATTTAATCTTGATGTATCTGCTTTATGAGCAAAAACAGATACATTTAGTAACATAAAGAATAATAGAAATAAATACTTTTTCATGTTAATTGTATAAATAAGTAGGTTTTTCGTCTTCCAAATACAGTTCAGTAACTTCATAAATATTTTCATTGCTTCATCTACGGTTTTACCATAAGTAGGTCAGCCTTGAAAAACAGGGCAGGACACAATATAAATAGTGTTCTCATCTTGTTCTATCAAAATCGGAAAATGATATTTTTGAAGTTCCATAATTAATTATTTAATGCGGCTGTATTTTTTCTGCACTCATCAATAATTTTATCTACTTTTTCTTTTGTTAAATGCTCTCTATAATGCTTGCCTAATTGCATCATAGGTGCATAGCCACATGCTCCTAAACACTCTGCAGGTTTTAAAGTAAATAGCCCGTCAGCAGTCGTTTCTCCCTCTTTAATGCTAAGCTTTTCTTTTATGTATTCTATTATTTGGTCGCTGCCATTAAGCATACAAGGCCCTGTTCTACATACTTCAAATACATAAGTGCCTACCGGCTTTGTATTAAACATGCTATAGAATGTAGCTACCTCATATACTTCAATTGGTAGTATATGTAAAATTTCAGCTACATAGTCCATAACCGGTACATCAAGCCAACCGCCAAACTCTTGCTGTGCAATATGCAACAATGGTATTAAGGCACTCTTTTGTTTCCCATCCGGATAGTGCGAAATCAATTCATTTACTTCGCTTAATTTTTGTTCTGAAAATTGTATGTTCATTCTATGTGTTTTAAAAAAATTACACTTCTTATTTTATTTTTAACTAATGAAATCTTTTAATTGATATGTTGTACCATACCCAATTCAAAATATTTAAATTCTATAAACACAGTCAAGTCCTTATCAAGGTCGAAATACGCCTGTTCAATAGTTCCAATATTTTTAAGGGTTACCTTCATTATTTACTTTCTATAAGTTATATGTATCACCCGCTCCATTCTGTCAGGGAAAGGTATATTATGAAAACTATAATAGTTCCTTCTTAATTGTTCTTGTATTTTCAACTTTTCTTCAAAAGGTACATTCTGCCATTGCAATATATTATCTTCCTCAGCTTCCGCAAAAGTCATTTTTTTAATTACTAAAGCCATTTCCCTTTTCTTAACCATATTGAATATAATTAATTCATTTACGCATCCAGCTCGCCCGCAATCACATTTAAGCTACTAAGCGTAATAATAGCATCGCTTAATAAGCCATTACGAACCATTTCGGGGTATGCTTGATAATAGATGAAACATGGACGGCGGAAATGCAAACGATAAGGTGTACGACCACCATCGCTGATTAAATAATATCCTAATTCGCCATTTCCTCCTTCTACAGAATGATATACTTCGCCTACCGGAGCATCAATTTCACCCATAATAATTTTAAAATGGTATATTAAGGCTTCCATTTTTGTATATACATCTTGCTTGGGTGGCAAATGGAAATGGTCTGCTTCTTGGGCATAAAAGATATTTTTTTGCTCAGGAAATTCTTTTTCTATTGCTTGTATTTTTTCTAATGCCTGTTTAATTATGCTTAAACTCTGCCACATTTCTCCATTACGAACCATAAAACGGTCATAAACATCACCAATAGTACCTACAGGAATAGAGAATTCAAAATCCTCGTAGCTTGAATAAGGTTGGGCTATTCTTACATCATAATCTACACCTGTAGCTCTTAAATTAGGACCGGTAAAACCATAATTCAATGCTCGCTCTGCACTTATAGGTCCCGCACCAATACACCTATCCATAAAAATTCGGTTACGATTAAGTAAGTTTTCAAACTCATTCATAACACGTGGAAAATCTTTAATAAAAGCATTTAGTTTTGTAAACGATGCTTCGGTAAAATTGCGTTCAAAACCACCTACTCTGCCAATATTGGTAGTAAGGCGCGAACCGCATATTTCCTCAAATATTTCGTAAATATGTTCTCTTGTTTGAAACACATAGGTAAAAGGCGTTAATGCACCCGTATCTACTGCTATTACAGAATTACAAACCAAATGGTCTGCAATACGCGATAGTTCCATTATTATTACCCTAAGATATTCTACTCTTTTAGGTACTTTTATTTTCAATAGTTTCTCCATTGTCATGTGCCAACCCATGTTATTGATGGGCGATGAGCAATAGTTTAATCTGTCTGTAAGGGTAGTAATTTGATAAAAAGGGCGACGTTCTGCAATTTTTTCAAATGCACGATGTATGAAACCGACAGTTGGTACGGTCTCAATTACACGTTCTCCGTCAATTTCCATTATATTTTGGAAAACACCGTGTGTGGCCGGGTGGGTAGGGCCTAAATTTATCGTTGTCGTTTGTTTCTGCAACGACTCTTCCGATAGCTTAATATGGTGTTTGTGTTGTTGTAATTCTGTCATAAAAAATAGTATTTTAGTATATTATTTATATACAATATGCTTTATTTACAGTTAGTAGTATTTACTTGTATATTAAAAACTACCTCCTCTCCCAAACATCTCATCGTCTTTATCTCTTCTTGTAGGGTCTTCCATTGGGTACTCTTTACGCATAGGGAAGTAATCCATGTCATCAACATTCATGATGCGGCTGAGGTTTGGATGACCAATAAAATTGACACCGAAGAAGTCGTAAGCTTCACGCTCTAACCAATTTGCTGATGAGAATATAGAGGTTACACTCTGTACATCCGGTTGTGATATAGGCATATACACTTTATATCTTAAACGTATATTGTCTATTAAGTTATGCAATAGATACACAACACAAAGTTCCTCTCCGGTTTTTTCAGGGTAGTGTACAGCGGTAAGGTCTGTAAGAAAACGAAAACGCAAGGTTTCATTGTCATACAAATAGTGCATAATTTCTATATTATTTTCTGCCGGTGCTGTAAAGGTGAGCAATCCGAATTGTTGCTCCCAGTTGGTAAGTTGTTCGCCAAATTTATTGGTTAACTGTTCTTGTATTAATTCATTGCTTAGTGCCATATTGCAAATCCCAAATTATATATGGGCAATTTTAATAGTAGTGAAAAATAAATGCCACTTCATTTGCGAGGTGGCACTATATATTAATCTATACCGTAACTTTCCATTAATTCTTTATATACAGGGTTAGTGCGTCTGCGTAGGCTTTCGCTGGTAACCAAATCTTGCAGTTTTAATATACCGTCAATAATGCCTTCGGGTCTTGGTGGGCAGCCGGGCACATAAATATCTACAGGTATTACTTGGTCTATACCTTGCAATACAGAATAGGAATCAAAAATACCACCGCTCGATGCACATGCACCAATTGCAATCACCCAACGAGGCTCGGCCATTTGCAAGTAAACCTGACGTAAAATTGGTGCCATTTTCTTAGCTATTGTGCCGGCAACTAATAATACATCGCATTGGCGAGGGGTAAATGCCATACGTTCTGCCCCAAAGCGACCAAGGTCGTAATGAGAACCCATAGTAGCCATAAATTCTATACCGCAACAGGAGGTTGCAAAAGGTAATGGCCATAAAGAATTGGCACGACCCATGCCTATTATTTTATCAAAAGTAGTGGCATGAAACCCTTCACCGGAATAGCCTTCGGGTATTTCTGCCAGCTTCACCTTCGTATTATATTGTACCGGACGCATATAAAATTATAAATTAATTATTAATAATTAAAAGCCCGACTTCAATAAGCAGGGACAAACAAATTTGCATTATTTTTAGATATAACAATATTTCTTGTAAATGCTATACAAAATTGGATACTTTCAAATTATAACTTTTATGTCTAAAATTTGCAGAACCAATATGTATTTTCTATCACTTTTAATATCTCGCACTCATTATTATTTATATCAACTATTTTGTTTTTATTTATTGGGCAACAATTGATATAAAGAATAATATACCATTCCATTTATTACATTGTAATTAATCTTCCCATTCTAATGCACCCTTTTTTACTATATATATGAATCCACATAAAAAGAAAGCAACAAAAAGAAGTACTTCTACAAAGCCTTGCTGCCCTAAGAATTTAAAATTAATAGCATAAGGATAAAAGAAGATAACCTCAACATCAAAAAGCACAAATAAAATTGCGACCAAAAAATATTTAATAGCCATAGGCTGGCGAGCATTACCAATAGAAGGAATACCGCTTTCGAAATTTATAAGTTTATCCTTAGTATTTCTTTTAGGACCTAATAAATAACTACCTACCAGCATTAATAAAACAACACCACCCGCTATTATTAATTGTAGCACTATGGGCAAGTAATTAATAGGTGTGTTTTGCTCAGCAATCAGTAAGAATAAAGGATTCATAAAAATGCTTTTAATAAAACTATGTGAAAATAATTCACAAAGTTACGCTTATGTACTGAAAATACAAGTATGCAAACAGGTAATTTGAAGGAACATTTTTTGAAGTGATTCTATGTTTTTGTAGATGGGATTAAAGGGGGAGAAGTAAAGAATATGGAATATTTCTATTCACAAATTACGCCTAATTTAATTGTAGGTTAAGTTTAAAGTTTTTTAGTTAAATTTATTTAAAATCATTAAATTTGATGATTAATTGTGCTATTTACTTTTAAAAAATGTTTAAAAAAATAAATATTATTTTATGAAGAATATAAATTTTTATAGTTTACTAAGAATTAAAAAAAGTATCGCTACATGTGTTCTAAGTTTTTTAATGTTTTTTTATTGTTTTGCAGCAATAGCACAGAGTAATATTATTAGTACAATTGCCGGTAATGGTATTTCAGGATATAGTGGAGACGATAGTGCTGCTAATAGTGCTAAAATGGCAATGCCATGCGATATATCCTTTGACGCAATAGGAAATATGTACATTGCAGATTATAGTAATAATGTAATTAGAAAAGTTAATCCCGATGGCATAATATCAACATTTGCAGGTTGTGGTATAGCTGGCTTTAGTGGTGATGGCGGACCTGCTACAGCTGCAAAGTTACATTTACCTATTGGTACAGCGGTAGACGCATTAGGTAATGTTTATATTGTAGATAATTATAATTGCAGAATTAGAAAAGTTAATCCGGCAGGTATTATTTCTACTATTGCAGGTAATGGTACTGCTACTTTTGGCGGTGATGGAGGTCCTGCAACAGCTGCTTTTTTAAACTGGCCAGATGCCATAGCCTGCGATTTTACAGGTAACGTTTTTATCGCTGACGCAGGTAATAACCGAATTAGAAAGGTGAATGCAACAGGTATTATTTCCACAGTTGCAGGTAATGGCATTGCTGGTTTTAGTGGTGATGGTTCTGTAGCAACATCTGCTGAAATAAATACACCTTTAGGTGTAGCATTTGATAGAATTGGTAATTTGTATATTGCTGATAATAATAATCATAGAGTAAGAAAGGTAAATACGGTGGGTATTATCTCAACAGTTGCAGGCAGTGGCAGTGGAACTTATTCCGGAGATGGAGGCCCAGCAACAGCTGCAGGTATTGTTTCCTTAGGTGGATTAGATATTGATGCATTTGGTGATATTTATATTGCTGATTATGTAGGTAACAATGTTAGAAAAGTAAATACATTAGGTAATATTAGTACGTTTGCAGGAACAGGAACTAGTGGTTTTAGCGGTGATGGAGGATTGGCTACAAATGCAAAATTTGCGACTGCCGCTGATATAGCTTTTGATGCAATAGGAAATGTTTATGTCGCTGATAGAGATAATAATAGAATAAGAAAAATACTTATTTCGCCTACATTCCTTTCTGACAGTTTTGCTGTTTATATTTCTAAAGATTGTGGTGGACTACAATTTGAAGTTACAACAAATTTATTTCATTCCGGGCAACATATTGTAACAAAGATCGAAGGAGACCTCAAAATTGATTCCCCTATCTCATCATTAGGTTCGGGTTTTGGGTCTGTTATGTTTTTTCAACCAATAAACACATCCGGCACTTATTTAATAAAACAAATATTATACAATGGTATTTTAGCTGTTGATTCTATTACCTATAACTACGATTTTATACCTTGTCAAGTTTTAGCAATTGACTTTTTTTATGACGCAAATGGAAATTGTATTAAAGATTCTTCAGAACCCTTTTTGAATTTGCCCATTACAGCAGAGGTTGACTCAAATGGTGTAGCAATTGATACTATATCTGCTACAAGTGGCTTTTACTTTGCGGCTTATGGTAGTATAGGGGATATATATACTTTTAAAATTCTTACTGTACCAAGCGGATTATATGTAACATGCCCAACAACATTAGCAATATCAGATACTTTATTTGAAGGTACTAATAGTACAAAGTATTTTGCTTTAATGTGCACTTCTGGTTCTTCGGTATTTGATTTAGCTGAAAATGTTTTTTCTATATCTGGTAGGCACATGCAAACAACAGATATGGTTATTAGCAATGCTTTTTGCCCACCTGTTGCAGGTACTCTTACATTCAATTTCAGTAATAAATATAATTATGAAAGTTCTGACCCAAGCCCAACAACTGTTGTAGGAAATGTAGCAACTTGGAATTTTAGTGCAATATCTTCAATTACCGCCCCTCCACATATTCATGTAACACTTGCTGTTCCTGGAACTTGGTTAACAATTGGAGATACTGTTATTTCAAAATTTCATGTAACACCTTACAGTGGAGATATAGACACTATAAATAATTATTGTGAAATAATTGATACCGTTAAATCATCTTACGACCCTAATGATATGACAGTGATTCCAAATAATTGTATTCCTTCCAGTTCTGAAAGTGCAACAACCGAATTACATTATTCCATCGGTTTTGAAAATACGGGAAATGATACCGCTCACAATATTTTTATTTTAGATACATTATCAAATAATTTGAATCCTCATACTTTAAGAATTGTTGCTACATCTGCTGTTATGTTTATTAGCCAATTTGTTGCCGGTGGGTATAATATTGTAAAATTTGAATTTCCTAATATAAACTTGCTTGATAGTAGTCATCATAACCAATGTTACGGTATGATAAATTTTAAAATAAGCACAAAAGGTGGCTTGGCAGATGGTACACAATTTTATAACAAAGCCGGTATCTATTTTGATGAAAATCCGGTTGTGCTAACAAACAGTGTAAGAAATACAGTAGGTTGTGGAACTCTTGGTATATCTAAAGCACAACATGATTATAGTGTATTTTTATCTCCTAATCCGGCAAAAAATGAATTAATTTTGAAATTAGATAATATAAATGAATTTACTTCCTTTACAATTACTAATTGCGTTGGTGCAATAATCCAGACAGAGACAATATCACAAAATTTAATGAATGTAAACATAGAAAATTTAGCAACAGGTATCTATTATTTATATTTGAAAGGTGTTAATGGCACTAAAGTAGAAAAATTTGTGAAGCTTTAGGTTTGCTTTGTTATGTTTTTGTGCATAAAGGGCTTATACTATTATTGGTCTGTCTTTTCCATTATTGTTTTTTTATTTTTTATTTTTTATTTTTTTTATGTTAAAAATATGCATATTAGTGTATTCTCGAAATACACAATAACCATATAATTAATGTAATTTCGCTATTTTTATTATATAAATGTCTCTAAAAACGAAAGGGGTATGATTTACTAAGTATATGTAACAACTGATTCGATTTGATTGGGCGATAAAAAGACTATTGCGACTAAAAGCAAACTTTGGTATTTTGGAGGGTTTTTTAAGCGAGTTGCTTAAAGAAGATATTAAAATTGATGAGATTTTAGAAAGTGAAACCAACCAGGATACAAAGAATGACAAATATAATAAAGTGGATTTATTGGTACGCAAAGCTAATGGCGAACTAATAATTATTGAGGTACAAAATAATATGGAAGCCGATTATCTGCAACGCATATTATACGGTGCATCAAAAGTGCTTGTTGAAAACATATATGTAGGAGAACCTTACTCGGAGGTTAAAAAAATAATATGTGTGAATATTGTATTTTTTGATTTAGGTCAAGGTGCTGACTATGTATATCACGGAACAACAAAATACGAAGGTTTGCATAAGCATGATATACTACAATTGACAGATAAACAACAAATCTTATTTAAGACAGACGAAATATCAAAATTATATCCTGAGTATTATATAGTAAAAGTAAATCAGTTTGATGAAGTAGTTATAGATACATTAGATGAATGGATTTATTTCTTTAAAAAAGAGGAGATAAAAGATAGTTTTAATGCCAAAGGTTTACATCAAGCAAAAGATACTTTAGCAGTATTAAAATTGAGTGATAAAGAGCGAAAGGAGTATCGTGGTTATTTGGAACAAAAACGGTATGAAGCAAGTATGGTTGTTACGAATCATAAAGCATCAAAAATAGAAGGTATGTTAGAAGGTAGAGAGGAAGGTATTAAAATTGGAGAGGAAAACAAAGAAAAATTTGCAGAAGAAAGGGCAAGACAAACAAAGATTGAAATGGCAATTAAGTGCCTGAAACGAGGAATGGAATTAATTGATATTATTGAATTAACCGGACTTTCGGAAGTGGAGATAAGGACAATGAAGTATTAAAAAAATATCTGGACGATTAAGGATTCCCTCCATTTTTCCCTTTTCGATTAATACGACTATACATTACATTAGAAAAAAGAAACTGCCATTATAGACAGTTTCTTTTTTCTAATGTAATGTATAGTAGAAAATATTAAGCTTCAGCAACAGCAGTTAATTCGCTAATGGAAACTAAAGTTTTATTTCTTGTTTTGCGGAATTCAACTAAACCATCAGTTAGGGCATATATTGTAAAGTCTTTACCTAAACCAACATTTTTACCCGGATGGAATTGAGTACCACGCTGACGAATAATAATATTACCGGAAATTGCAGGTTGTCCGCCAAATATTTTTACGCCTAATCTTTTACTTTGTGAATCACGGTTATTCCGTACACTACCTTCACCTTTTTTATGTGCCATTGTAAATTATACTCTATTTTTTAATTAATTAAGCAATTTCATTTATTTTAATCTTTGTAAAACACTGCCTATGACCATTTTTCTTCTGGTAACCTTTACGGCGGTTTTTCTTGAAGATGATAACTTTATCACCTTTTAAATGGTCCATAATTTCTGCTTCAACTTTATGCGTATTATTGCCTATAGTAATAAGACCTTCATTACTTACCATTAGAATCTCAGAAAATTCAACTTTATCGCCTGTTTCACCTTGAAGGCGATGCACAAACAATTCATCATTTTTCTTAACTTTGAATTGTTGACCGGCTATTTTTACGATTGCAAACATAATGATTTTAATATATTTTTGCAAAGGTAATTTTTTTTGTTGTTATTTTAAAATTAATTTTTAGGTTTTAGGTTTTTATTTTTTTAAATGGTTACTTTTAGTCTTTTAAATATAAAAAATAACGTCTCAAATATATATTTTAACTTTGGCATTGCATAATTAATAATAATGAATCTAAAATCTTTTTTGGCAAAACCGTTTGCTTCTATTGTATATGCGCAGGTGCAAAAAAATAGTTTAAATGCTTTAGTTGACCAACAAAATATTTTTAAACAGCTATTACAACAAGCAAATAAAACTATTTTTGGTATAGAACACAACTTTAAAGATATAAATAATTATTCAGATTACAAAAGATTAGTGCCTGTAAGGGATTACGAAGCATTTATACCGTATATTGATAGAATAAAAAAGGGTGAATTAGATATATTATGGACTGGAAAACCACTGTATTTTGCTAAAACATCAGGTACAACAAGCGGTGTAAAGTATATTCCTATTTCAAAAGTATCTATGCCAAGCCATATTAATGGTGCAAGAAATGCTTTATTAAATTATATGGCTGTAACTGGTAATACAAAATTTGCAGACGGTAAGATGATATTTTTATCAGGTAGTCCGGAATTAGAAAGAGTTGGAGGCATACCTACCGGCAGACTAAGTGGTATTGTGAATCATTTTATACCTCATTATTTAAGAACAAATCAAATGCCAACTTATGAAACAAATTGTATTGAAGATTGGGAGTTGAAATTATCTAAGATTGTAAATGAAACTATAAATGCAGACATGTCTTTAATAAGTGGCATACCCCCATGGATGCAGATGTATTTTGATTGGCTAAGTGAAAGAAGTAATGGAAAAAAAATAAAAGATATTTTCCCCAATTTGCAAGTTATTGTGCATGGTGGCGTCAATTTTGAACCGTATAAAGCTAAACTATTACAGTCTATAGGTGGCAGTGTTGACATGATAGAAACATTTCCGGCATCAGAAGGTTTTTTTGCTTTTCAGGATAGGGTAGGTGAAGAGGGTTTATTACTAAATACAAATGCCGGTATCTTTTATGAGTTTGTTGCTGCCAATGAGATAGGTACTGCAAATGCACAGAGACTATCTTTAAATGAAGTAAAGACAGATGTAAATTATGCACTCATTATTACCACAAATGCAGGTTTATGGGCATATAATATTGGCGATACGGTAAGATTTGTTAGCTTAAATCCGTATAGAATTGTTGTTACCGGACGCACAAAGCATTTTATATCTGCATTTGGCGAGCATGTAATTAGCGAAGAAGTGGATGAAGCTATTATAAAAACGGCAAATGCACTAAACTTACACATTACAGAGTTTACGATTGCCCCCGTAATAAATGTTACCGGCGAATTACCATACCATGAATGGCTTGTTGAATTTGAAACACCACCGGCAGACTTGGCTGCATTTGCTTTGCAAGTAGATACCATTTTAAGAAGTAAAAATATATATTATGATGATCTTATAAAAGGAGCAATTTTACAACCTTTAAAAATAAGAGTTATGAAGAAAAATTCTTTTATAGACTTTATGCGTTCCATTGGGCGTTTGGGCGGACAAAATAAAGTTCCCAGATTAAGTAACGACCGTAAGATAGCAGATGCTATGGTAAAATGGATTGATTATTAGTCTTTATATGTATATTATTTGTTTGAAAGTATGTTCTCATATTCATCGGGTTTATTAATGATGGATATGCCTTTTTCAAGTTCATCATCATACTGTAAGCTTTGTGCTATGCGTCCACGAGTGTAATAATATCTTGATGCTATTTCATTACCCAGCATGTGTTTTACTTGTTCTTTATGTTTTAATAAATCTTGTTTTTTGTCGTGAGAAAGTTTTGCTTTCAAGGCTTCAAATTCTTGCTTCGATTCTTCGTAGTAATTTTCTTTTAAAGCTGTTTTCTTTAAAGAATCCAAGCTTATCTCTGTTTCTGTTTTATAGGCATAATCTTTGTTTTCAAGCCATTTAGAAAACTGATTAAACTCTGCATCCGAAACTAAAAAATTACCTGCCGGAGCTATTGTTTCGTGTTGGCGGGCATATTCGGTTGCATAATCAAATAGGTAATTTTTAGTATATAGTGTTATGGCTAAAGCACTCATAGGTGTATTTTTTATTTGCACATCCGGAGCTACACCACCACCACTAAGCACCGTTCTGCCGTTTTTTGTTTTATAAGCTTTTTTTAATGAATCGGGTATAAAGCCTACGCTACCATCAGGGTTACGATGTGTATAATCTAATGCCTGTATGCACCTTCCACTTGGCGTATAATAGCGTGCAATAGTAAGTTTTAATCGGGCATTAAAGCCTAAAGGCCTTGTTATTTGCACTAAACCCTTACCATAAGAACGCTCACCTATTATTACAGCTCTATCTAAATCTTGCATTGTACCGGATACAATTTCTGAAGCCGATGCTGATGAATGGTTCACAATAACAACCAATGGTAAATCTTTGTTCCATGCATTACCTGTGGTACGGTAATCTTTATCTTGCTCTGCTATTTTACCTTTGGTGCTTACTACTAATTGCCCTTTACCTACAAAAATATTACAGATAGCAACTGCTTCGTCAAGCAAACCACCGGGATTATTACGGAGGTCTAATATTAAACCTTTTAATTTGGGTTGTGCTTTTTGCAAACTATCATAAGCGTCTTTTACTTGTCTGGCACACCCTTGTGTAAATTGCGTAAGGCGTACATAAGCTATATCGTTATCTTTACCCATTAAACTAAAAAACGGTACACTGGATATTTCAATTTCGCCTCTTGTAATTATTTTATGAATTGTGGTATGTGTAAAGGCATCTTTTATCTTAATTGTTATTTGTGTGCCGGGAGAACCTTTTAGTAATAAACTTAAATCATCAATACTTTTTCCTTTTACAGGCTGATTGTCAATAGATTCTACTAAATCGCCCGGGTGTAAGCCTGCTTTTTGTGCAGGGCTGTTTTCATAAACATCACCTACATAAATTTCATCACCTTTACGATGCATGTTAGCACCTATACCACCATATTTGCCGGTTGTCATAAATTCATATTCTTCAATGTCCGATTCCGTAATGTAGTTTGTATAGGGGTCAAGGTCATCCAGCATTGCGTCCACCCCCGATTTTACCAATTTTCCCGGTTCTATTGGGTCAACGTAATAGGTGTTAAGTTCTTTAATAATATTAGTGTATATATCTAAATTTTTAGAAATTTCAAAGTAGGGGTCAGAGGTTTTTGCTGCAATAAAGAAAAAAGCTACAAGGCATAAGCTTATTCCCAAAAGTAATCCTTTAGTACTTATCCGTTTTTTATTAAATTTCATACCGGTATTCTTAGATTTATTTTAATGTACAAAATTATGTTTTTAATAATCAGTGTTTGAACAAATAATGCATGAAAAATGATTTGATTTTGTTAAGATTTTTTTTTAGTAATTTTATTAATGATACAATAGTTGTATTTGCAAAAAAAATATTTAAAGTTTGCCCAACTTATTTGTTAACTGCGTATGTCTGCTATTGCATAATAGGAAAATTATTCGTAATTTTAATGCTTTTATAGAGGAGTAAATTAATTTATTATTAAATTTCAATAAAAATGAAGAAATACGGTTACATAATCATCGGGTTATCAATGTTATTATTATTTGGCATTAGGGTAAATGCACAGATGGTAGGAGATTGCGTATTTCTGAAAGGTAAATATGTAGAAGTAGGTATTGCCCCCAATGGTGGTTATGGTAGCACTATTCCGGCACCTGCCGGTTACCATCCCTATTTAGGTGGTACTACATTTAGCTTTTATGACCCGGGTTCAGCAACGACTAATACAAGTGGAAATTTTTTGGGCTTCGTTGCAGATGCTGCAATGGACGGTTGGACAGTAGGTACACCGCCTTATTGGGGTGATTTTTATTTGCCCGGAGACCCCCAAGAAGGTTGGGCTATTGAGATTGCAGGGGCTGAGTCTGATGCATATATTCCGGCTTATATGGGGGGCGTTACTACCGGTTATACAGGTGCACTTACAGGTACAAATATATCTTGTAGCGATGTGGCAGGTGTTATGAAAGGGGTATGGAGCGGCATGGATGGTGCTTTAAAAATAAGACAAACAACAAAATTAGATACCGATAATTTGTTTTTTACTGTAACTGTTGTATTGACAAATACCGGAGTAACACCATTAAATAATATTTATTATATTAGAACTGTTGACCCTGATAACGATGAAACAAGATTTTCTGGAGATTATATAACTCGAAATCAAATTACTTATCAATTGCCTGATGCCAGCAATCGTGTTTTAGTTTCTGCCAGAGGTAACTCAGATACTAGTGCCTATTTAGGTTTAGGAACTAAAGATTGTAGAGCCAAATGTTGTATTTTCCATTCTGGAGGCTTAGCACCATTGTATCCGTTAGACCAAATTTATAATGAAACGGGAACAGGATATTTATATGCAATGGGTTCTACATCAGTAGAAGATGTAGGTATTGGTTTAGTATTTAATGTAGGCAGTATCTCAGCAGGAGATAGCACAAGATTAACTTATGCCTATATATTAAATGCTAGGTTTATTGATAGTGCTTTGGATGCTACAACTTTAGCATTCACTGTTAACTCTTCTTCTTTTCCATCCGGTGATACTATTAATATATGTAATTATTCTTTAGATACTGCAGCAGTAGGTGTTATCAGTTCCGGTTTTTATGATTGGTATTGGTCGCCCGATTCTTTTTTGGTTACTACAACAGGTACTTCTAATGTGATACATGTAGATAGTATTGTTGGTACAATTACTTACTCATTAACCGGGGTAAATTTAGCCGGTGGTTGCGATACGCAGAGATATTCTTTAACTTTTACACACAGACCTGTTGTGGATACTTTAGAAAATCCGGATACTACTATCTGTATCGGGCAGTCTGTGCAAACACGTATATTAGGTTTATCTACTTTATCTTATGTTTGGACGCCAACTACCGGTGTGTCTAATCCTAATATTATGGAGCCTATCATTACGCCATCTGTTACTACTACCTATTTTGTAACTGCTACAGCCACAACAGGTTGTTTTTCAGCTTCTAAGTTTTTTACTATAAATGTTTATAAACCACCTATACTTAGTACCGATTCCCCTTATGTAAAAACATGTACCGGTTTGCCGGTTCAGTTAGGGGTGTATCACCCTGCCGATACAATTGCATACCAATATTTATGGTCTCCTATTACTTATTTAAATAGTAGTACTATATTTAATCCTATAGTTGACCCATTGTTGCCGGGCGATTATACGTACACTGTAAATGTAAATCCGTATGCTTTGTTATTAGGTTGTGGCAGTACCGATACTATACATGTGCATGTATTACCAAATGATTTTACATTGCACAATAGTGATACTGTAATTTGTTTAGGGCAAAGTTTTACTGCCAATGTTACAGGTGGCAGTGCAGAATTCAATTGGTTGTGGACTCCTTCCACAGGTGTATCTGTAACCACCATACCCGATGCCACCTTTACACCAACAATTACTACAAGTTACACACTTACAGCTACTTATGCTCATTGTCCGGATATGGTGCATGGTTTTAATGTGGAGGTTGATACACTTGCACACCCTGTAACAATTACCGATACTATTTGTATGGGAACGAGTGATACCTTTAATTTAGCATTTCCTGGCTCAGGTACCTATCATTTCTTATGGACACCGGCAACTGATGTAAATAATGATACGATACCCAATGCGGTGGTTACTCCTACTACAATGGGTTATCAAACATGGACTGTAAATGTGCGTCCTAATGCACCGGCTTGTTCTGTGAATGATATTATTAATATATTTGTTATACCTAATTCGTTTGTAATATCGCCAACCGATACTGCGATATGCAGAGGAAATTCGGTACAAGTAATAGCAACACCGTTTCCGCTATATACGTATCACTGGATACCTACGGCAGGTATAGCAACACCTAATATTATTAATCCATTAATAACGCCCGACACATCTGCTGTTTATGTTGTAACAGCTACTTATTCCAAATGTCCAACTATGAGTGATACGCTTCGGTTAATTGTGGAGCCGAATCCTTATGTATATATAGGCGGTAATAGGTTTGTTTGCGAATATGATACTTTACATATTGAGGCATCTGTAACACCCAATTGGTACACCGGCTATACGTATAGTTGGAAACCGGGTACAAGTTTTAATGACAGTACTGCACAGAATGTAGTATTTACAGATACGGTTACAAGGCATATCTATATTACCGTTTCAACATCTGCAAATTGTAGTTCGCAAGATTCTGCATTAGTTACTGTTTATCCGGGTAAATTTGCTAATTTAGATAAGACATTATATATATTCTGTCCGGGAGATACTGCCATATTATCACCTACCGGGGGTGTATCTTACCACTGGTATCCGGGCATGTATATAAGTGATAGTTTGGGTATCAGTCCAACCATAATGCCAATAACAACTCAAAGTTATTATGTAGTTGCCACCAGTGCTTTTGGTTGTAAAGATACTTTGCATTTTAATGTTATTGTAGAGCCTGCTGCCATGTTGTATATACAAGATACGGCAGTAACCATTTACCCGGGCGAAACATATCAGATAAATCCACAAACAAATTGCACAAATTTTACGTGGTTCCCATCTTATGGTTTAAGCAATCCGTTTATATCAGACCCTATTGCAAATGCAGGTATGGATATGAAATACATAGTATATGGAACTACAACAAATGGATGTAAAGCATCTGATTCAATTACCATATATGTATCTGATGAAACGATTTTATCCGTTCCAAATGCATTTACACCGGGAACAGGGATAAATAATGTATTTAAAATAGATAAGAGAGGTATTGCTAACTTAAATTATCTTAGAATATTTAATCGTTGGGGACAAAAAATATTTGAAACCAATAATATAGATAATGGTTGGGATGGTACTTTTAATGGTGTACCCCAAATGTATGATGTGTATGTTTATGAGTTGGAAGCAATAACACAAAGTGGTAAAAAAGTAAATAAAGTTGGTAATTTAACCCTATTGAGATAAAAGGAATATAAGTAGATTGCATATAATTCTGCAAGCATAAAATGTTTGCAGAATTATATGTTTTGATTTAGCTTGTTTTAAATTAGTGAAATTTTATAAATTTTAATGATGTTACTATTTTCTCTATGATTATTAACTAAATAGCTATATTTTGTATTTATACAAGAATTGGTGTGTTAAGTTTAGTTTATCAAAATATTAAGTATGCTGTTTTATCAAAAAAATTTATTAGTTTAGTGCCTCGTTACTAAAATTTTACAAATTACACAATATTATTTCAAAAATATATTAATATTTATTTATATGAAAAAAATT